>JALOLF010000083.1 GCA_025456085.1 Acidimicrobiales bacterium | reverse complement strand
GCAGGCGCTCAGCGCCGTCGCCGTCGCCAGCGCCGCGCCGCGGCGCGCCCGGGAGCTGCGGGAGGTCCGGGGCGGCATCGACGGCGATGTCGTGCCGACCGCCCGACCACCCGTGTCGGACCCGGTGCGACTCACCAGTCGACGACGGGGGTCGGCGGGAACAGCTCGTCGCGGGCGGTCCGGAGCTGCTCGCAGTCCCACGAGCGCTCCACCGGGACGAGGATGATGGGGCTCTTGGTGAGGTCGGGGTGCTGGGTCCACTGGGCGTTGGTGAGGAAGATGGGGTTCGACGCGCCGACCACGAGCTGCTCGGAGCGGTCCTTCACGACGCCGGTCAGGGATCCGTCGGGCTGCTCGTCGATCTCGTAGGCGAAGATCTCGCGTCGGGCCAGGTAGATCTCGCCGCCCAGCTCGGGCGTCACGGTGATGCGGGCGGTGACGCCGGGCTTGCCGTCGCCGTCGTCGTCGGCCAGTCGGGGGTCGTTCGGGTCGGTGGGCAGCGCGTCGTTGGCCGGGTCCTCGAGGTCCACGCCGATGCCGGTCGGGGTCTCGGGGCGGGAGATGTGGGCGCGGCCGTCCTCGGTGGTGAGCGTCACCGCCACCGGGACCGGTCGGATGGCCTGCGTCGCGGCGTCCGACATCTGGACGCTGATGGGCTGGTCGCTGCGGTGCTCGGAGAAGCAGAACGAGTCGGTGGCGACCACCTCGCCGTCCACGACGTCGAGGTCGGTGAACCCGTAGGAGATGATCAGGGTCTTCATGCCGTCGCCGTCGTAGGCCACGACGTCGAAGTGGGCGTAGCGACCGGCGAGGCGCTCGGCGGCGGGGTCCAGCGCGGGCGGCGTCGTGCCCACCGCGGCCGTGCCCTCGGCGGCGGCGTCGCTGCTGTCGGATCCGTCGCCGCAGGCACCACCCACGAGCACCGACAGGGCGGCCGTGGCGGCCAGCAGCCCCGTGCCGCGCCGGCGACGCGGTGCCCGCAGCGGCCGGGGGGAGGGTTCGGAGACGTCGATCACGACCGGGCCTCCGGGAACCAGTTGGCGTGGAAGCCGAAGGGCATGCGCCGGGGGAGGTGCACCCGGGCGATCGGGCCGGCCGCGACGTCCCGGGCGTCGAGGACCACGAGGTCGGTCGCGTCACGGTCGTCGTCGTAGACCGCGTTGAGCAGCCAGCCGTCGTCCTCGGCGGTGCCGGCGGGATCGGCGGCGAACACGCTCTCCCCGACGTGGCCGCTCGGCCCGGCGCTCCACAGCGTGCGCTCCGCCAACTCGTCGTCGTACTTCACGATGGCGTCGAAGTCGCCGAGGTGGCGGTCCGGCTCGGTGAACGCCGACATGTACAGGTAGCGCACGCTCACCCCGTCGTAGGCCGGGTTGATGCGGTTGAAGTCGCCCTCGAGGTCGTCCATCGGCTCCCAGTCGGCGGTGCCGGTGGCGAGGTCGACCCAGAAGCGGGCCGGGCGGGCGTTGTGGTCCTTGGCCGAGCGTTGACCGAGCTCGGTGGTGTTGTCGATGCCGAAGTCCGGGTTGTCGTAGCGGCACCCGTGGAACTCGATGCGGTCCCCGTCGGCCCAGCCCGACCAGAAGTGCTGCACGTGGCCCGGCTCGATCTCGAACCAGCGCAGCTCGTCGGCGGTGCCCCGGCGGGGCATGACGCCGATGCGCGCCCCGTGCTCGGGCATCCAGCGCACCATCGGCCCCTTGCCCAGGTTGGCGAGGTCGAACACGAAGGGCGAGTCGAGGAACACCGCGTGGTGCTCGGTCATGACCATGTCGTGCATCATCACCGGCGCCGGCAGGTCGATGTCGACGCTGTGGGACAAGGTGCCGTCGGCGTCCACGACGTGGTAGCGCAGGTAGGGCTCGAACAGGGAGTAGCCGAACAGCAGCAGCTCGCCGGTGCGGGGATCCAGGCGAGGGTGCGCGGTCATGGCGCCCCGGAGGCGGCCGTCGAAGTCGTACTCGTCCACGGTGTCGAGGCCGCGTGTGACCTCGGTGGGCAGGCCGCCCTCCCAGAGGGCCAGCCACCGGCCGGCGTGCTCGATCACGTGGGTGTTGGCAGGGTTCTTCACCGGGCCGGCGTCGCCGGTGAGCTCCCGGCTGGGGAAGTTCATGACGTCGCCCAGGCCAGGGTAGATGGCTTCGCCCCGCGCCAGCTCGACGTCGAGGCCCCGGGAGCGCACCCAGCGGTTGCGGTACGACACGGTCCCGTCGCCGAAGGTGATGCCGTGCAGCATGCCGTCGCCGTCGAGGGCGTTGTAGCGCCCGATGGGCTCGAAGGCGGGGTTCGGGCCGTTGCGCACGAAGGTGCCCCGCAGGCCCTCGGGGAGCTCGCCCGTGACAGGGCAGTTCGCGGCGTCGATCTCGTCGGCCACCGGGAAGCGGTTCCCCACGAGGTCGGGCTGGTTGCCGGCGTTGGTGACCGTGCCGACGATGCGCTCGGCGCGCGCCGTGCTGCTGGGCATGGGTGTATCTCCGATCGGTGGGGCGGGTATCGGGTGGCGGGAGGTTAACACTGTTAAGCAGCCGGTGGTCGGCGGACCGCCGGGCGGCGAGGTCGACGTCCGGCGGTCCGTCAGGGTCGCTCGACGAAGCGGTCCAACGCGTCGGACACGGCGAGCTCCGCCGGGACCTCGGTGCCGATGGCCAGGTCGACGGCACGGTGGAAGTGGTGGATGAGGCGTTCGTGCCAGCCGATCTGGAACGGCCTGGCGCCGCGGGACTCCACCGACCGTTGGATGGCGGCCATGTTGGCGGTGTCCTGGGCCATGACCGTCTCGAACAGGGTCATGCGCATCGTGTGCTCGTCCGGCGGGTCGCCGTCGCCCCAGTCGGGGGCGAACCACTGGAGCTCGAGCTCGGTGGTGCGGTGGTCGAGGGGCCACATGCACAGGAGTGGGAAGGCGCCGGTGTCGAGCGGGGCCACGATGTTGGGGAACCAGCCGAACGAGGTGCTCGTCTCGCGCCACAACGAGCCCACGGAGGGGTTGTCGGCGGCGGGGGAGGGGTCCATGATCCCCAGCATCTCCGGCTTGATGCCCACCGTGAGGCGGCTGTGGCCGTTGGCCAGCATGGCCACGCTCACCGTGGCGTCGTCGTAGAGCAGCGCCGCGTTGTCGGGATGGACGGTGCGGATGTGGTACACCTCCAAGAAGGCGTCG
Source organism: Acidimicrobiales bacterium (assembly GCA_025456085.1). GTDB lineage: Bacteria > Actinomycetota > Acidimicrobiia > Acidimicrobiales > Acidimicrobilacustridaceae > JALOLF01. The sequence continues at coordinate 15,431 of JALOLF010000083.1, read as the reverse complement.
ACCATGGCCTTCCAGTTGGCGGCGACGTGGTGGGTCTGCGTGCCGAGCTTGCGCAGCGACGGCCCGTTCACCTCGCGCATCTGCTCGCACAGCGGTCCCAGGAAGTTGACGAGACCCTCGGCGTCGGGGTCCTCGTTGACGAACACCCAGCCCTCCCAGCGCTCGCAGCGCACCGGCACCAGGCCGAGCGCGGCCGGCTCGAGGTCGACGAAGCTGCGGGCGTCGGGCACGGCGCGCAGCTGGCCCTCGAGGTCGTAGGACCAGGAGTGGTACTGGCAGGTCAGGCGCCGGGCCGTGCCGCACGCGTCGCGCACCACCGGCGCGCCCCGGTGTCGGCAGCTGTTGTAGAAGGCGCGGATCTCGCCGTCCTGGCCGCGCACCACCACGAGGGGCGCCCCCGAACGTCCGAAGGTCACGTAGTCGCCCGGCTCACGCAGCTCGGACTCGTGGGCCGCGAACAGCCACGTGCGTCGCCAGACGTGCTCGCGCTCCAGGTCGAAGAGGTGCGGGTCCCGGTAGCGGGCGGCGGGGATCGGCGGCACGGGCACGGCGTCGGGTGGCGGCGCCGTGCGGTCGCGGTTGAAGGCCAGTTGGTCGCGGATCGTCGCCTCGAGCGTTGCGTCCATGGGTCTCCTCGCTCGTCGGGCGGATCGGCGCCCGTGGGGTGCTCGTCCCGGCGTCGGCCTCGGGGGGGGGTCCCGTGTCGGAGGGCGGCGGCGGCGTGGCCAAGTGTAGTAAACACTGTTCACCTACGTCGTCGCCGACGACGACCGCGGCCGGGCCGACAGCACGAGGGGGACCAGCATGCCGACACCGGATTCCTTGACCACCGCTTCGCACAAGGACTTCGACCTCGAGGTCGTGTCCGGTTCCTGGCCGAGCGACATCTCGGGCGAGATGCTGTTCTCGGCCCCGGCCCTCAGCGGCGCGCTCCCGTACGGGATCTTCGACTTCGGTGCCGTCATCAGGCTCTCGCTGAACCCGGGCACCCACGGCGCGCCGGACGGGCGCTTCGCCTGGCGGGTGGGATCGATCGAGTCGCCCAGCAAGCGGATCTTCGACGCCATGCCCGAGGTCTTCACCTCGAGCCCGGTGGGGTACACCTCGCCGTTCGGGGCGCCCAACTCGTCGAACACCGCGCCGCTGCCGTGGGGCGACCGCCTCTTCACCACCTGGGATGCGGGTCGTCCGGTGGAGATCCATCCCGGCACGCTCGAGTACGTGGCCGAGGTGGGCCACGTCGACAGCTGGGGCGGTCCGTCGATGTTCGGCGACACGGTGCTGCCGTTCCTGTTCTCCTCGGCCCACCCCGTCGCCGATCCCGAGCGTGACGGTCTGTGGACGACCAAGCTCGAACCGGTCATGGAGCCCACGTTCGGGATGCGTCCCTCGGTGGTGTGGTGGGACCGCGCCGGCACCGAGGTGAAGCACTGGCCGCTGGAGGGCATCGCCTTCGCCGGGTCCACGCACACCGTGAGCCAGACGCGTGACTGGGTGATCCTGTGCGACTCGGGCAACTTCAAGGCCGACCCGGGTGAGATGTTCGGCGGGGAGCGCACCGTGACCATCGACGACGCGGTGCCGGTGTGGCTGGTGCGCAAGGACGACCTGCTGGCGCGGCCGTCGGGCACCCCCATCACGCCCACGTGCTTCACGGTCTCGCCCCCCAACGGCCACTTCTACGCCCGCTACGACGACAGCGAGGGCATCTCGGTGGTCTGGGAGGGCATGGACCTCATGGACCTCGCCCTGTTCATCCGTCCCGATGACCGCGACGTCCACGGCAACCCGGTGAACCCCGCCTCCGTCGGCCTCTACAACATGGCGATGGCCCCCGAGACCATCACCGAGATCCAGTTCGACCCCGAGAGCGGCAAGGTGCTCGAACGGGGTCTGCACCGCAGCGACTGGACCTGGAACCTGCAGCTGTCGGCCATGGACTGGAGCACCGAAGGGCTCAGCGAACCGACCCTGCACCACGTCAACTACCAGGGATGCCGGCCCGGCCGGATCACCCAGCGCGCCGCCCGGCTCTACGAGGATCGCATCGACCTGGCCCGGGTCGCCGAGGAGACCCCCGGCTACCTGGCCTCCTTCGAGCGGGGCAGCATGGAGCTGCGGAGCCGGTGGGAGTACGCCGACACCTCCGATCTCATCACCTCGCCCACCTTCGCGCCCCGCGACCGCGGTTCGGACCCGGCGGCCAGCAGCTATGCCGGCGGCGAGCCGGGGGGCCACGACGGCTATGTCGTGCAGCCCGTGCTGAGCGACGACGGCTTCCGGGTGGACCTGTTCGACGCCTCCGACGTGGGGGCCGGGCCCGTGGCGACGCTGCGGGGGACCAAGCGGGAGTGCGTGCCGCTCGTGCTGCACTCGGCCTGGATGCCCACCGTCGACACGCTCGCCGACGCCGAGCGCCTGCGGTTCAGCGACGAGCTGAGCGAGGCCCGGCTGGCGGGTCTCGACGACGACCAGCGCCGGGTGGTGGCGCGCATCGCCGAGGAGCTCGATGGCTGACGGTGGCACCGGCATGCCGGTGTTGGTGGCGGGCGGCACCGTCATCGACGGGACCGGCGCCGATCCGATGCCGGCTACCGACGTGCTGTTCGAACCGGACCGCATCGTCGCCGTGGGACCCGACGCCGCCTCGCTGGCCGGGCCCGGCACGGTCACCGTCGACGCCGCGGGCTGCACGGTGCTGCCCGGGCTCATCGACGCCCACTGCCACATCACCTTCGGCGAACCGGCCAGCAACGACGAGCTGTTCTTCCACCGCCCGGCGTCCACCTCGATGCTGCTGGCCGCCTTCAACGTGCCCAAGCTGCTGCGGGCCGGGATCACGGGCTTCCTGGACGCCGACTGCATCCACGACCTGGGCCCGGCCCTGCGCGACGGGATCGAGGCCGGGCTCGTGGAAGGGCCGCGCATGGCCTCGGGGCTCAACGCCCTGCTCACCGCGGCGGGGGGGACGGCGGGGCGGCTCATCCCCGACGCGGGCCGCATCGGCTACGCCCACGTGATGACCGACCGGGCCGAGATCGTGCGCACCACCCGCCAGCAGGTCAAGTACGGCGCCGACTGGATCAAGATCCACGTCACGGGGTCGTTGCCCAACCGGCGCGGCGAGCTGACCGTGTGGTCCCTCGACGAGCTGCGGGCGGTCACCGAGACCGCGCACGCCCTCGACACCCCCACCGTGGCCCACTGCCGCAACGCCGAGTCCACCCGGCTGGCCGCGGCGGCCGGTGTCGACCTCATCCTGCACGCCAGCTACCTCGACGAGGCGGCGGTGGCGGCGGTGGTGGAGGCCGGTGCGGCCATCGCGCCCACCTTCACGTTCCTGGCCAACCTGGCCGACCACGGCCACGCCGTCGGGGCCATGGCCGGACAGGTCGAGCTGTTCCGCGGCGAGATCGAGGCCACCGCCGAGCTGCTGCGCGTCGCCTACGACGCCGGTGTGCCGCTGCTGTGCGGCTCCGAGAGCGGCTTCGCCCTCACGCCGTACGGGCACTGGCACGCCCGCGAGCTGGAGCTGTTCGTCGAGGTCCTCGGACTCAGTCCGCTCGAGGCCATCTCGTGTGCCACCCGCAACGGCGCCCTGGCCCTGCGCCGCCCGCTCGACTCGATCGGGGTGCTGGCCCCCGGTGCCGCCGCCGACCTGCTCGTCGTGGAGGGCGACCCGGCCGCCGACGTGCGCGTGCTGGGCGACAAGCGTCGCCTGCGCCACGTGTACAGCCGGGGCCGGGCCGTGGACCTCGACCGGCCCTGGCCCGAGCGCGGCCCCCTCCCGATGGAGAAGGTGGGCATGTGGTCGACCCGGGCGCTCACGTGGGACCTGGTCAACCCGTGACCGGGATCGATCGGTGAGCGCGACCGGGGAGCCGGGCGGGGCGGCGCCGTGAGCGCGGGCCGGACCGTGGTCGTCACCGGCGCCGGCGGCGGCCTCGGCGCCGCCATCGCCGCCGCCGCGGCCGGGGCGGGATGGACGGTCGGGGTGCTGGACCGCGAGCCGGCGGCGGCGACCACCACCGCCGAGGCGATCGGTGACGCCGCGGTGGCGCTCGTGGCCGACACCACCGACGCCGACGCCGTGGACGCCGCGCTGGACCGCTTCGCCGCCGCCACGCGACGCCCGGCCCCCGACGGGTTGGTGTGCAACGCGGGGATCGTGCGCTTCGGGCCCCTCCTCGACCTCGACCTGGGTGAGTTCCGGTCCGTCGTGGACGTGAACCTGACGGGCACCTTCGTCACCGCCCGGGCCGTGGCCCGTCGACTGGTGGTCTCCGCGCAGCCGGGCGCGATCGTGGCGGTCACCTCCATGAACGGGGTGGCCCCCGGTCCCAACGCCGGGGCCTACGGGGCGACCAAGGCCGGTGTCGCCCGGCTCGCCCAGCAGATGGCCCTGGAGTGGGGCCCGAAGGGCATCCGGGTCAACGCCGTGGCCCCCGGCCTCATCGACGCGGGGATGTCCGGGCCCATCTACGCCGATCCCGACATCCGTCGCCGGCGCAGTGCCGCGGTCCCCCTCGGCCGGCTCGGCACCGCCGGGGACGTGGCCGCCGTCGTGCTGTTCCTGCTGTCGGACGAGGCGGCCTACGTCACCGGCGCCGAGCTGCTCGTCGACGGCGGCGTGACCATGAGCGTCATCGGCACCCTGCCCCGGCCCCGGTCGGTCGACTCGGTGGGAACGGGAGAGGCGGACACGCGATGACCCGCAACCTGCTGCTGAGCGGCGGGCCCGTGCACGACTTCGACGCCACCAGCGAGGCGCTGGCCGGGCTGCTCGAGGACCACGACGTGCACACCACCGTGGTGCACGATCCGGGCGCCGCGGCGGCGCTGCTGCGCGGGGTGGTGCGCGGCGGGGAGGAGCCCTACGACCTGCTCACCGTCAACGCGCTGCGCTGGCGCATGGAGGCTCCCCGCCACGCAGATCTCCGTGCCGAGCACGCCTACCGACTCACCGACGCCGACGCGGCCGCCTTCGAGGAGTTCGTGCGGGGTGGTGGGGGACTGCTGGCGCTGCACGCCGCCGTGATCTGCTTCGATGCCCACCCCGCCTGGCGGGAGCTGTGCGGTGCCTCCTGGGACTGGGCGGCCAGCTCACATCCAGCGTGCGGCCCCACGCTCGTCACGCTCACCGCAGCCGGACGCGACCACCCCCTCACCGCCGGCCTCGACGACTTCGTGATCGACGACGAGGTCTACGGGTTCCTCGACGAGGCCGAGGGGCTGGTGCCCCTGCTCACCGGCGAGCACGGTGGGCGCCACCACCCCCTGCTGTGGGCCCGTGCAACGGGTGCGGGTCGTGTCGTCACCGACCTGCTCGGCCACGGCGTCGCCTCGATCGAGCACCCCGACCACCGCACGATCCTGGTCCGCGCCGCGGCGTGGGCCGCCCGCGATCGCGCCCTGCCACGACCCCGAGGGGGTGTCCGCCAGCCATGAGCGAACCGAACGTCGTGACCATCACCACCTACGAGGCGGCGCGCGACGCCTTCCGCCACAAGCAGCTTCGCCAGGCGCTCTACGACGCCGGCGAGGTCGTCATGGCCGACGTGCTGGTGAACCTGCACGGCGAGGCGCACCGGGCGCGGCGCCGGCTGGAGAACCGGCTGTTCCGGCGCGACAGCCACGCCCGCTACGAGCGGGACCTGTTCCCGCCCATCGTGGCCGAGACGCTGGCTCCCCACGTCGAACAGGGTCGGGCGGAGCTGGTGGGCCTCAGCCACCAGATGATGATGAACCTGGCCGCCTTCACCGCGGGGGTGGACCGGCCGCAGGGCACGCCCGAGGAGACGTTCCACCTCTACTCGTACATGATGCGCTTCATCGAGGGTGCCACCCTGGCCCACTACACCGGGGACCGCGAGGCCAAACGGGCCGAGGTGGCCGCAGCGCTCGAGTCGTTCGACGGGGAGTTCCTCCAGCCCTCCATCGCCCGTCGTCTGGCCGCGCTGGCCCGCTCGGACGCGGGGGAGATCACCGAGGACGACCTGCCCCGCGACGTGCTCACCGTGCTGCTGCGCAACCGCGACGACCTCGAGCTGCCGGCGCCCGTGGTGCTGCGCGAGACCTGCTTCTACCTGCTCGCCGGTGCCCACACGTCGGCCACGGCGTTCGTGCGTGCGCTCCACGCCATCTTCGCCATGGCGGCCACCGCACCGGCCGACGCCGAGCAGGCCGCCACCGATCTGGCCTTCCTCCAGCGCTGCGTCCAGGAGACCGTGCGTCTCCAGCCCTCCAGTCCGGTGGCCATGCGGTGGGCGCTGGCCGACATCGACCTGCGCGACGGTCAGCGGGTCGCCGCCGGCGACAAGGTGGTGATCGACCTCATGGCCGCCAACCGCGACCCGTCGGTGTTCGGCGCCGACGCCGACCGGTTCGACCCGCACCGCGAGCTGCCCGACGGCGTCGGTCGGGCGGGGCTCAGCTTCGGGTCGGGCATGCACGCCTGCATCGGCCAGGAGCTCGCCGCGGGTGTCGAATCGGCGGCGGCACCCGACGGGGACCAGCTCTACGGGCTGGTGCCGGTCGCGGTGCAGGCGGTGCTACGGGCGGGGGCACGACCGGATCCGCAGGACCCGCCCCGACTCGACCCCGAGTCGGCCCGCGGCTACTGGGCCACCTACCCGGTCGTGTTCACGGGCCCGCCGCGGGGTTGAGGCGACGGTGATCGACCTCCACGCCCACGTCGTGCTGGCCTCGGTGCTGGGTGCGGCCGGGCCCCACGGTCCCGAGCTCGACGAGGGCGACGTCGCCACCGGTCGCCCGCCCTGCTTCCGGGTCGGCGACTACACCCTGGTCGGGGTGCGCTACCGGGGATCGCCGTTCATGGACCTGGACGCGCGGCTGGAGGCCATGGACCGGGCCGGCATTGACCTGCAGGTGCTGTCCCCGAACCCGCTGACCTACTTCTCCCACGCCGAGGTCGAGTGGGCCGTCGCCTTCTGTCGACGCCACAACGACGAGCTGGCGGCGCTGGTGGCGCAGGCCCCGCAGCGCCTCCGCGGGTTCGCGCAGCTCCCGACCCAGGATCCGTCGCTCGCCGCGGCGGAGCTGCGCCGTGCCGTCGGCGAGCTGGGCCTGGTGGCGCCTTACCTCGGCACCGACCTGGGGCGCCCGCTCGACGACCCGGCCTTCGACGAGCTGTGGGCCGCGTGCGTGGAGCTGGACGTGCCCGTGTTCCTCCATCCCGCTCCCGACGGGGTCGGGCGTCCCCGGCGCGACGAGCGGCTGGCCCGCTTCGACGGCGATCTGTGGCTGGGCTTCCTCTACGAGGAGACCCTCGCCGTGGCGACGCTGGTGTTGGGCGGGGTGCTCGATCGCTTCCCCACCCTCGACGTGTGCGTCAGCCACGGCGGCGGGGCGACGTCCTGGCTGGCCGAGCGCATGGCCCACGCCGCCCGGACGCGTCCGTGGGGGCCGCCGGAGCTGGCCGGGTGGGACGCGGTGGCCGACCGGCTGGCGCGGCTGTGGTGGGACGCGCACGTGGGTGGTCCCGTCGCTCTGACGGCGTTGCTGGGCGCGTTCGGACCGGGTCGGGTGGTGGCGGGGACGAACCTGGCGGGCTGGGACCAGACCGGGGACCCGTCCCACGGTGACGCCGAGTTGGCTCGGACGTTCGACGCCAACGCCCGCCGCCTGCTGCGCCTGGGGCCTGCCCGCTGACGCTCAGGCCGTGGGGTCGGTCGCCAGGTACTGCACGGCCACCCGCTCCTCGAGGAGGGGAGCGATGCGTTCGGCGATGAGCTGGCGGTGGGCGGGATGGTCGCGGTACACGACATAGCCGGCCTCGTCGTCGAAGTCGGCCACCACCGCGTAGTCGTAGTTGCCGTCGTTGACGCCGGCGTCGGCCCCGAACCGGTAGTCGCGGATGGTGTCGATGACCTCCGGCAGCGCTCGCAGCCCGGCGGCGACGGCCGCCTTCGACTCGTCGTCGGCGCCGTCGATCCAGCGGAACAGGACCACATGTCGGAACACGCCGGGCAGGGTAGTGCCCCGAGGCCGGGCGCCGGTCAGCGGCGGGTCGTGGTGTCGTCTCGGACGTGTCGGCGCGTCACGCGGCGGTGTCGGATCGGTAGCCGGCGAGCAGGCGGTCGAGCATCTCCTCGACCATCCGGTCCTCCAGCTCGGGGGGCAGACCGAGCCCGAGTTGGAGCACCGACGCCACGCCGTGTGCGCCCGCCCAGAAGGTGAGGGTGGCCAGCAGCGGATCGTCGGTGCCCAGGAGCCCGGCGGCGACGGCGTCGTCCACGGCACCGGCCGCGAAGGCGAAGGCGGCGGTGGCTGCGGGGAGCTCCACGTCCTCGGGCACGTCCGCGGGGCCGAGGACGGGCGGGAACAGGAACAGCACGCGGAACAGCTCGGGCTGGTGGCGGGCGAAGTCGATGTACACCCGGGCCTGGGCCCGCATCCGGGCCAGCGGGTCCTCGCCCGCGTGGTGCTCGTACTCGACCACGAGCGACGCGAACACGTCCTCGGCCACGGCCCGCAGCAGGTCACCCTTGCTGCGGACGTGCGCGTAGAGGGCCGGGGCGGTCACCCCGAACGCCGAGGCCAGGCGCCGCAGCGAGAGGGCCTCGACGCCGTCGGTCGAGATCAGCTCGCGTGCGGCGGCGACGATGGTCTCGCGGCGGAGGGGGACACGATCGGGCTCGGAGACCATGGCGCGACCGTAGCGAGTGCTGCGCCCCCGGCCGGGGACGTCCTGGCCCGTCGAACCCGGCACCGGTCGTGTCGCGGTCACGCCGGCTGCACCGACCGACACGTCGGGGCGTAGTGTGCCCTGCATGGGGGACGCGTCGCGTTGGAGCGGTCGTCGGGCGCCGCACGCGCCGGCGGGGTGTTGACGTCGGGTCGCACGGCAGCGGCGGGCGCGGCGAGCCGACTCGTCGCCGGCTATCGACGTACGGGGGCCGACGTGCCCTTCGGGAACCCGCTGCCGTCGCACGGCTCCGAGATGGAGGGCTGGTTCTGGCGGCTGAGCGACGCCGCCGCGGGCCGGGTCCTCATCGCGCTGTGCGGGGTGAACCGCCATCCCGCCGGTGACTGGGCGACGGTCGCCGTCGGTCTGCACCCCGGTGGGGTGGTGCGGTCGGCGGCGCTCGACGACGCCCGGGCGGATCGATCCCGGTTCGCCGTCCGTGCCGGTACGGCCGCCGATGCCCGCTTCGAGGCGTCGGCGGACCGGCTCCGTGTCGTGCTCGACGACGTCGACCTCGACGTGCGGCTCGGCGACGCCTTCCGGTGGCCGCTGGCCCTGGGCGGGGGCGGGGTGTTCTCGTCGGTCCCGTTCCTGAACCAGTACTGGCACCCCTGGTGCCTCGGCGGCACCGCCAGCGGCGCGGTCACCTGCGGCGACGAGCGCTGGACCTTGGACGGCGCCACGCTCTACGGCGAACGCAACTGGGGCGCCGGCTTCCCGCAGCGCTGGTGGTGGGGTCAGGCCCACGACTTCGGCGACGCGGACGTGTCGGTCGCCTTCTCCGGCGGTCTGCTGCGTCTCGGACCCCTCGCCCGTGACGTCGCCGGGGTGGTGGTCCGCCTCGGCGATCGGGTGATCCGCATCACGCCGCCGGCTCCCGTGCGGTCCGCGATGGGCGACGGTCGCTGGACGCTGCGCGCCAGGTCCCTCCACCACCGCATCGACCTGGAGGGGGACGGGACGGGACTCGCGCCGCACGTCCTGCCGGTGCCGCTGCCGGCCGAGCGCCGCAACGTCGACACCGACTGGGAGCACCTCGCCGGCCGCCTGCACTGCGTCGTACGGGAGCGGGGTCGGGTGCTGTTCGAGGGCACCTCCGAGCTCGCCGGCCTCGAGGTCGGCCACCTGCCCGATCCCCCGTGAGCGACGCCGATCCCACCGGACCGGGCGCGCCGCGGCGTCGCCACCGACGGGTCCGCGTCGCCGTCGCCGGCGCGGCGGTCGTCGTGGGAGCGACGGTGGCGGGTCTCGTCGTGCTCGCCAACCGCGACCCGGGCGAGCCCGTGTCCGTGGAGCAGGCCCGGGCGCGCGTCGGGGAGGCCGGGTTCGGCACGGTCCCCGCCGAGCAGCAGTCGTCGTCGCGGCCCGAAGCGGGCGTGTACCTGTACCGGGGTGAGGGCACCGAGCACCTCGATGCACCGCCGGTGAACCAGGGCCAGGGTCCCGAGATCCCGGGCACGGTGACGTACCTCGACGCGGGCTGCTGGCAGTTCCGGGTGGACTACAACACCAACCACTGGCAGAGCTGGACCTACTGCCCCGACGGCGCCGACCTGTCCGAGCGGGCGGGCATGTTCTTCCAGCGGCTCGACCTCGTCGCGCTGCAGGTCGAGACCACGTCGAGCTACACCTGCGACCCGCCGGTCGAGGCCGTCGTCGCCGACGCCGTCGAGGGCGACGAGTGGTCGCAGGAGTGCCGGGGGACCTCGACCGGTTCGCAGGGCGAGGTCGTCACGTCGGGCCCGTACACCTTCGTCGGCTCCGAGGAGCTCGACGTCGGGGGTGCCCCGGTGTCGTCGCTGCACTACCGACGCGTCCGCACCCTGAGCGGCGGTCAGACCGGCACCGAAGCGATCGAGTGGTGGTTCGACGCCGGCACGGGCCTGCCGCTGCGCAACGAGCGCACCATCGAGGTGCGCAGCGCCACGTTGGTCGGTGGGGTGACCTACACCGAGACCGGCTTCTTCCAGCTCGCCTCGACGACCCCCACCCGCTGACGGGCCACGCCGGCGGGGCGCGGGTGCTACAGCAGGTCGGTGGGCCGCAGCTCCAGGCCGAGCGCGACACGCCCCACCAGCTCGGCCGTGCGGTCCCAGTCGAACACGACGTGGCCCTTCAGCACCTCGACGTCGCGCTGGAGCCGCTGCAACGGCGACGACTCGGCGTAGATGCTGGCGCCGGAGCCCTCGCACACGGTCGAGATCGCGGTGCGGGACTGGCGGACGGCCCACGCCGCGGCCAGGCGCACCGCGGCCCGCTCGTCGAGCGAGGGGCCGTCGGGGCGCTCGCCGGCGGCCACGAGGTCGCCGATGGCGCGCTCCCACACGGCCCTCGCGGCCTGCACCTCGGCCATGGCCGCTGCCAGGCGGATCTGGGCCGCGGGCTGGTCGACCTGCCGGTCGCCGAGCGTGTAGGCGAGGACGCGTTCGTGGATGCGGGCGCGGAACAGCTCGACCGCGGTCTCCGCGGCGCCGACCGCGGGCGCGGCCGCGACGAGCGCCAGCACCGAGAGCACCGGCAGCCGGTCGAGCGGATGGACGCTGGCGGTGGATCGCTCGAACAGGGCGCGCCCCGGGATCGTGTGATCGGCCGTCACGACGCAGTCACGGATGGTGACCGTGTTGCTGCCCGTGGCCCGCATGCCGGAGGTGAACCAGACGTCCTCGACCACGACCTCGTCCATCGGGACCAGGGCGAACCGGGTGGCGGCGGCTTCGACGTCGATCCCGTGGACCATGATCCGGTCGGCGTGGTTCACGCCGGTCGCCCACTCCCACCGGCCGTCGACTCGGTACCCGTCGTCGACCCGGGTGACCGTGCCCGTGGGTGCCAGGGGTGCGGGCACGAACGTGTACGGCCGCGCCGCGAACACCTCGGCCAGGACCGGCTCGGGGAACTTGGCGACCAGCCAGTTGTGCATGATCAGGAAGGACAGGGTCCAGGCCGAGGACGGGCAGCCCCGGGCGAGGATGCGGGTGACCTGTGCGAGCGGCTCGAGTCCGAGCTCCGCGCCGCCCCACCGCTCGGGCGTCACCATCGAGAAGAGCCCCGCCCCATCGACGGCGTCGATGATCTCGGCGGTGAGGCGCCGCTCCCGGGCGGCCTCCTCGGCAGCGCCTGTGAGGACGGGGACGAGGCCGTCGGCAGCGGCCACGCACTCGGCGCCCCGGCCGGGCTGTTCGGCGATCGGTCCCTCCCGCACGAGGTCATTGTGCACGACAGGCGGTGTCCTGCAGCGATGTCCTCGACCCGGCCGGGTTCGCCCGGCGCGGGCGCGTGGTCGGCGCCTCTACGATCCGGGACCCGTGAACGACCGACGCCTCCTCCGCGGGGATCGCATCGAGGGCCGACCGCTGGTGGTCGTGCAGAGCTACCCGCCGGAGCAGAGCAATGCCGAGCGGCTCCGTGCCCTCCTCCCCGGCCGTGCCGTGCATCCCCTCGTCGCGCCGTCCATGACCGACTCGACCATGTTGACCCGGGCGGTCGACTGGGTGCGCGTCCACCGCACTGCGCTCGACGCCGACGGCGTCGAGCCGCCGTACCTGCTGCTCGGGTGGTCCTTCGGCGGCGTGCTGGCGCTGGAGCTCGCTCGTGAGCTGGTGGCCCAGGGACGTCCGGTCGCCTACCTCGGGCTCCTCGACACCGTGCGCCCCGAGCTCCGCCCGCTCCGGCTGCGCGACGCCGTGCCCTATCACCTCGCCGAAGCGGGGTTGCTCGAACCGAGCGAGCGCCGCGACTACCTGGTCAGCACGGCGAAGATCCGGGCGCATCGCCGGCTTCGGTCGACCACGGCGCGCGTGGCCCGTCGCGTGGCGCCGGGTCGCCGTCGCGCCGCGGATCCCGCTCCGCGGCCGGCCCACCCGAACGTGCGCAGCGTCCGCCGCAGCTACCTGAACGACGCCGGCATGCCGATCGACGTCCCGGCGGTGCTGTACACCACCCGAGCTTCGGTGGACCGGTGCGGTGGCGACCCCAGCCTGCGCTGGGCGCCGTTCCTGCGCGGCGGCTTCGAGGTGGTGCCCGTGCCGGGGAACCACCACAGCCTGTGGGAGCCGCCGAACCTCGAGGTCGTGGCTGGCGAGATCGCGAGGTCGCTCCGCCACGTGGACGGACTGCGTGACCGGGACGGTGACGACGTGGCCGTCCCGGTCCGGGACCCTGACCGGCTCATCCGTCGAGGGTGACGCCCACGGCGCGCCGGGGGAGGCAGACTGCCCCGGTCGGACGTGCGAGGAGCGGTCGTGGCCAGCAAGGTGTCGTCGAAGGTCGAACGCTGGGTTCCCGGTGTCGGGGTCGCCCGGACCTATCAGCGTTCCTGGTTGCGTCCCGATCTGGTGGCGGGGGTGGTGCTGGCCGCGATCCTGGTGCCGCAGGGCATGGCCTACGCCGAGCTGGCCGGGCTCCCGGCGGTGACCGGCCTCTACACCACCATCGCCTGCCTCGTGGGCTACGCCGTGTTCGGACCGTCCAAGGTGCTGGTGCTGGGGCCGGACTCCTCACTGGGCCCGCTGATCTTCGCCGCCATCACCCCCCTCCTGGTCGCCGGCGACGACCCGGAGAAGGCGATCGCCCTGGCCGGCATGCTGGCCCTCATCGTCGGGCTCATCGAGGTGGGCCTCGCCCTCGGCAAGCTGGGCTTCGTCGCCGACCTGCTCTCCAGCGAGGTCCAGGTCGGCTACATGAACGGCCTGGCCCTGACCATCGTCGTGGGTCAGCTCCCGAAGCTGTTCGGGTTCTCGACCGACGCCGACGGCTTCGTGGACGAGCTCCGGGCGTTCTTCGACGAGCTGGGCGAGCGCAACACGCAGGCGCTCCTCGTCGGGCTGGCTGCGCTGGCCGTCCTGTTGTTCCTGCCCCGCTTCACCCGTCGCCTCCCCGCAGTGCTGGTGGCCGTGGTCGGTGCCACGGTCGTGTCGGCCGTGCTCGGCCTGTCCGACGACGGGGTCAAGACCGTGGGCGCCCTGCCGCAGGGTGTCCCCAGCCCGTCGCTGCCCTGGACCAGCGTGGAAGACGTCCTCCCGCTGGTCATCGCCGCCGTGGGCATCACCCTGGTGTCGCTCACCGACACCATCGCCACCTCCTCGGCCTTCGCGGCGCGACGCGGCGAGGAGGTCGACCCCAACCAGGAGATGATCGGCATCGGTGCCGCCAACGTGGGCGCTGCCTTCTTCCAGGGCTTCGCCGTGTCGACCAGCACCTCGCGCACCGCGGTGGCCGAGCAGTCCGGCGCCAAGTCCCAGGTCACCGGCCTCGTCGGCGCCGGTCTGGTAGCGGTCCTGCTCCTGTTCCTCAACTCGCTGCTGGCCGACCTGCCCCAGTCGGCGCTGGCGGCGGTCGTCATCGCCGCCGCCGTCTCCCTCATGGACCTCGGCGTTCTGCGGCGCTACGCCCGGGTGCGCCGCAGCGCGCTGCTCCTGTCGTTGGTGGCCCGCGCCGGGGTGGTCTTCCTCGGCGTGCTCGAGGGCATCGTGGTGGCCATCGTGCTCGCGGTGCTCATGTTCTTCCGCCGCAGCTGGTGGCCGCACGGCTGCGTGCTGGGGCGGGTGCCCGGGCTCGAGGGCTGGCACGACGTGGCCGCCCACCCGGACGCCGAGGAGCTCCCCGACGTCGTCGTCTACCGATGGGAGGCGCCGCTGTTCTTCGCCAACGCCGGCGCGTTCCGCCAACAGGTCCGCCGACTCGTGCGAACCCGGAAGCCCCGCTGGGTCGTGCTGCAGTGCGAGGCCGTCACCGACATCGACGTCACCGCAGCCGAGATGCTCCAGCGCCTGGACCTCGAGGCCAACGACGACGGCGTCCACCTCGCGTTCGCCGAGATGCGCAGCCGGCTGCAGGACCTCGTCTATCGCTACGGCCTGTTCGAGACCCTCGACCGCGACCACTTCTATCCCACACTCGACGCCGCGCTCACGGCCATCACCACGGGGCACCCCGACCCCGACGCCGCTCCGGGCGAGCCGCTCGAGCCGCCCCCGGCGGCGTCGTGAGCGACCGCCGAACCCGGTCGTCGGGTGGGGCACCGCCCGTCAGCGGGGTGCGATCGAGGGCACGAAGAACGCCTCCAGCTCGGCGCGCAGGCCCTCCTCGGTGTCGTTGGTGGTCCCGGCCACCACGAGCTGCATCAGGATCTGGCGCAGCGTCCAGTCGAGGGTGGCGTGGGCGTCGTTGCGCAGCGCCCCGGTCGCGGCGGCGTCGTCGAAGTAGGGCTGCAGCAGTGCCCACACCCGACCCAGGAACCGGTCGTCGCGGTCCAGGGCGCCGATCTGGCTGGGGGTGAGGTGCTCCACGAACAGCCGAAGCGTCGCCGAGGCCCGGACCTCGAGCACGATCGCCACGATGGTGTCGACCAGTCTGTCGGTGAAGGGGCGGGCTTCGTCGTCGAGGATGGCCCGCAAGGCGCCGACGAGGCGTGCCGACTGGTCCAGCAGCACCGCCACCAGCAGCTCGTCGCGGGTGCCGACCACCCGGTAGACCGTCATCCGCGTGATCCCGGCCCGCTCGGCGATGGCCTCCATCGGCACGTCGAGCCCGTCGCTCGACAGCAGCTCGGCGGCGGCGTCGAGGACGCGGCGCCGGCTGGTGGGCCCGCCGGTGGGGCTCACCCCCCGTTGCCCGCCGGGGTGTAGGCGCGGCACGGCTGGCCCCGCAGCGACGGGCAGGGCGGCAGGGGCGCGCCCGACGAGGTGCTGTCGAGCACGGGCAGCACCAAGGCGGAGGGCGCCGC
>JALOLF010000195.1 GCA_025456085.1 Acidimicrobiales bacterium | reverse complement strand
GTGGAGGGTCAATCGAGGCGGACGCGCTCCTCGTAGGAGGGGATGACGGCGTCCCACCCGAGGCGCTCGACGATGGCGTCCTGCAGCGCGGCCGAGGCGTCCGGTTCGCCGTGCACCAGGAACAGCGCCTCGGGTTCGGCCGCCGCACCCGACAGCCAGTCCACGAGCTCGCTGCGGTCGGCGTGCACGGAGAACGACGGCAGGTCCACGACCTCGGCGCGCACCGGCACGTACCGGCCGAGCAGCTTCACCTGGCGGGCGCCGTCGGCCAGCTGGCGCCCCCGGGTCTGCGCGGCCTGGAACCCCACCAGCACGATCGTGTTGCGGTGGTTGGGGAGGTACCGGGCCAGGTGGTGCAGCACCCGACCGCCGGTGGCCATGCCGGAGGCCGAGACGATGATGGCCGGATAGCGGAGGCGGTCGAGCTCCATCGAGCCCTGCACGTCGCGCACCTCGGTGATGTCGGCGCTGCCGAACGGATCGTGGTGGTCGACCAGCTCGGCGCGGATGTCGCCGCCGTCGTCGGCGAGCGCCCGCTTGTAGACCCCGAGCGTGGCCAGGGCCATGGGGCTGTCCACGAAGATGGGCAGATCGGGGATGGCGCCGGCGTCGCGCAGCTGGCGCAGGTGCACCAGCAGGACCTCGGTGCGGTCCACCGCGAACGCGGGGATCACCACCATGCCGCCGCGGGCGGCGGTGCGTCGAACGGCGTCGGCGAGGCGCTCGAGGGCGCCGGTGTCGTCGTGCTCACGGTCGCCGTAGGTGGACTCGACGAGGACGACGTCGGCGTGGTCGAGCGGGTCCGGCGCCACGAGCACCGGGTGCTGGGGACGGCCGAGGTCGCCGCTGAAGGTGACCTTCCTGGTCGCGCCGCTGCGCAGCCCGAGCTCCAGCGTGGTGATGGCGGAGCCCAGGATGTGCCCGCTGGGGCGGAAGCCCACTGCGATGCCCTCGGCCACCTCCCGGCGTTCCCGGAACGGGAGCGGCTCGAACGATCGCAGCGCACGGCGGGCGTCGGCCTCGGTGTAGAGGGCCAGTGCCGGCTTGTGGCGGGAGAACCCCTTGCGGTTGGCGTACTCCGCTTCCTCCTCCTGGAGGTGTCCGCTGTCGGGCAGCACGATGCCGCACAGCTCCGCCGTGCTCGGCGTCGACACCACCGGTCCCCGGAAGCCGTCGTTCACCAGCCGCGGGACGTAGCCGCAGTGGTCGACGTGGGCATGGGTCAACACCACGGCGTCGATGCTCGCCGGGTCGACGCTCAGGGCATCCCAGTTGCGCAGGCGCAGCGCCTTCTCGCCCTGGAACAGGCCGCAGTCCACGAGGACCCGTGCCGTGGGCGTCTCGACCAGGAACTTGCTGCCGGTGACGGTGCCGGTGCCGCCGAGGAAGGTCAGCACCGGCACATCGGAGAGGGGAGCGGTCGTGGCCACGGACGGCGAGGCTACCGGCGTCAGTCCTCGTAGGCGGACAGCGGCGGACAGGAGCACACCACGTGGCGGTCCCCGAAGACCCCGTCGATGCGGCTCACGGGCGGCCAGTACTTGACGTCGTGCAGGCCCGGTGTCGGATACGCCGCCAGCTCCCGGCCGTAGGGATGGGACCACTCGTCGGCGGTGACGTCGACGGCGGTGTGAGGCGCGTTGTGCAGGGGGTTGTCGTCCGCGGGCCACTCGCCGGCGGCGAGGCGGTCGATCTCGGCGCGGATGGCGATCATGGCGTCGCAGAAGCGGTCCACCTCGGCCAGGCTCTCGGACTCGGTGGCCTCGATCATGAGGGTGCCGGCCACGGGGAACGACATCGTGGGCGCGTGGAACCCGTAGTCGATGAGCCGCTTGGCCACGTCGTCGACCGAGACGCCGGTCGTCGCGGTGAGGGGACGGATGTCCACGATGCACTCGTGGGCCACGAGGCCGTTCTGGCCCGTGTAGAGCACGGGGAAGGACGGGGCCAGCCGCCGGGCGATGTAGTTGGCGGTGAGGATGGCGACCTGGGTGGCCCGGGTGAGGCCCTCGGCGCCCATCAGGGCGACGTAGGCCCACGAGATGGGCAGGATGCCCGCCGATCCCCACGGGGCGGCCGAGATGGGGCCGACCCCCGTGGCGGGACCGGCCTCGGCCACGACGGGGTGGTTGGGCAGGAACGGCGCCAGGTGGGCCCGCACGGCCACCGGGCCCACACCGGGCCCGCCACCGCCGTGGGGGATGCAGAACGTCTTGTGCAGGTTCAGGTGGGACACGTCGGCACCGAACCGGCCGGGCTTGGCCACGCCCACCAGGGCGTTGAAGTTGGCGCCGTCGAGGTACACCTGCCCACCGGCGTCGTGCACCGAGGCGCAGATCTCGGCGATGGCGGCCTCGAACACCCCGTGGGTGGAGGGATAGGTCACCATCAGGCCCGCCAGTCGCTCGCCGTGCTCGGCCAGCTTCGCCCGGAGGTCCTCCACGTCGACGTTGCCGTCGTCGTCGCAGGCCACGACGACCACCCGCATGCCGCACATGGCGGCGCTGGCCGCGTTGGTGCCGTGGGCCGAGGCCGGGATGAGGCACACGTCGCGGTGCGCCTCGCCCCGCGACGCGTGGTAGGCGCGGATGGCCAGCAGGCCGGCGTACTCACCCTGGGAGCCGGCGTTGGGCTGCAGCGAGACGGCGTCGTAGCCGGTGATCTCCACCAGCCACCGCTCGAGGTCGCCGATCAGCTCGCGGTAGCCCGCCGACTGCGGCGAGGGCGCGAAGGGGTGCAGCCCGCCGAACGCCGGCCACGTGATGGCCTCCATCTCGGTGGTGGCGTTCAGCTTCATCGTGCAGGAGCCGAGGGGGATCATGGCCCGGTCGAGCGCGATGTCCTTGTCGGCCAGACGCCGCAGGTAGCGCAGCATCTCGGTCTCGGCGTGGTAGCGGTGGAACACCGGGTGGGTGAGGAACGGCGTGGTGCGGCGCAGGCCCTCGGGGATGGCGTCGGCCACGGCGAGGTCGAGCTCGTCCACCGAGGCCCGGACCCCGAAGGCGGCCCACACCGCGTCCACCGTGTCGCGGGTGGTCGTCTCGTCGAGCGCCATGCCGACGGTGTCGGCGTCCACCCGCCGCAGGTTGAGGTCGCGGTCGAGGGCGGCGGCGAGCACCTCGTCGGCCCGTCCCGGCACCCGGACGGTGAGGGTGTCGAAGAAGGCCGTGGTGGCCACGTCGACGCCGCCGTGGCGCAGGCCCGCGGCCAGCACGGCGGTCAGTCGGTGGACCCGGCGGGCGATGCGGGTCAGCCCCTCGGGCCCGTGGTAGCAGGCGTAGAGGCCGGCCATGACCGCCAGCAGCACCTGGGCGGTGCAGATGTTGCTGGTGGCCCGTTCCCGGCGGATGTGCTGCTCGCGGGTCTGCAGGGTCAGCCGGTAGGCGGGGCGGCCGGCGGCGTCCACCGAGACGCCCACGAGTCGGCCGGGCAACGTGCGCTTGTAGGCGTCGCGGGTGGCGAGGAACGCGGCGTGGGGTCCGCCGAACCCCAGGGGCACGCCGAAGCGCTGGGACGAGCCGACCACCACGTCCACGCCGATCTCGCCGGGCGGTCGCAGCAGGGTCAGGCTCAGCAGGTCCGCCGCGGCCACCACGAGGCCACCGGCGCCGTGGATCCGTTCGACCAGGGCTGCGTGGTCACGCACCTCGCCGCTGGATCCCGGGTACTGCACCAGCACGCCGAACACGCCGCTCGCGGGCAGCGCGTCGAGCGGGTCGGCCACCACCACCTCGATCCCGAGGGGCTCGGCCCGGGTGGCGACGACGGCGATGGTCTGGGGATGGCAGTCCCGGTCGACCACGAAGACGTCGCCCGCCCCGGGGTTGACGCGGTGGCACATGGCCATGGCCTCGGCCGCGGCCGTGCCCTCGTCGAGCAACGAGGCGTTGGCCAGCTCCATGGCGGTGAGGTCGCTGACCATGGTCTGGAAGTTGAGCAGCGCCTCCAGCCGTCCCTGGGAGATCTCGGGCTGGTAGGGGGTGTAGGCCGTGTACCAGGCCGGGTTCTCGAGGACGTTGCGGGTGATCACGCCGGGGGTGCGGCTGGCGTGGTAGCCCATGCCGATCAGACTGGTGCGCACCTCGTTGCGATCGGCGAGGGAGCGGAGGCGGCGCAGCGCCTCGGCCTCGGTGCACGGCGACGGCAGTGCGAGGGGCTCGTCCCAGCGGATCGAGCTCGGCACCACGGCGTCCATGAGGGCCTCCAGCGACTCGTAGCCGAGCAGCGCCAGCATGCGGGCCTGGTCGGCGTCGTCGGGGCCGATGTGGCGGGGCAGGAACTCGCCGGCGAGCTCCAGCTCGTCGAGGGAGGGGTGGTCGGCCATGGGGGGCTCCTCGCAGGAGAACAGGGATCGCACGGGCGCGAACCTCGGGTCGCTGCCCCCGCTGTCGTGGAACCTGAGAGCTTCGCCGGTCGGGCCGGCTTTCCCCGTCGGTGAGCGGCCGTGGCCGCTGCTCTCCAGCGTCGCCTGCACCTGCGGTACCGGGGCCTGAGAGATTCCGGGGCGGTTGCTCCTTCGGCGCTCCCGGGGCGGCGCTGCGCCGGGAGCTCTCCCGCAGGTGGTGATCGGCTTCGGTTGTCCCGGCCACCCTAGTCGGCCGTCGGTGCCCGCCGGGGCCTCGGGGGTGCGGTCCCGCTCAGGCTCGGACGGTGCTGCGCCCGGCCACCGCGGGTGCCACCTTCGGCCAGCCCACGGCGCGCTCGTAGGCGAGGGCCACGTCGAACAGCTCGGCGTCGCGGTGGTGGCGGGCCAGGACCTGCATGCCCACCGGCAGGCCCGCCACGGTGCCGGCGGGGATCGACACGGCGGGGTTGCCGTAGATGTTGGAGATGATGGTGAGCCCGCCCATGGTGACGAGGTCCGGCACCCGCTCCACCACCGCCTCGATGAGGGCGTTGGAGGTGCGGGGCGCCACACCGTTGGCCACGCGCACCCCCGCCATGAGGCCCCGGAAGATCCGCTTGGCCGCGGGGCTGGCCTTGGTCCGGTCGACGAAGGTCTCGGTGGGACTCGAGGTGGTCGCCTCGGCGGCGAAGGCCGGCCCGGGGTTCGTGGCGGCGACGACGTAGTCGACCTGCTCGAAGGCGGCGGCCATGGCCTTGTTGGCCTCGAGGCGGTGGGCCTCGGCCACCGCGGCCAGGTTCAGGTTGTAGAGCGACTGGGCCAGGATCGCCCCGACGGCGATCTCGTCGGTCAGCTCGTCCACGCAGGACGGCCACCGGGGACCCAGCTCCGCCAGCAGCGTCGACAGGTTGCCCATGGCCCACTGGGCGGCCAGGTTGGGCAGGCGCAGGTCGATCGCCACCTCCACCATGCCGGTGGCGGCGACGAGCTCGGCCGCCGCGGCCCGGATGCGGTCCTCGACACCCGGCTCCAACGCCACACCGCCGATGCCGGGTACCACGGCCACCCGCTTGCCGACCAGCTCCGTGGCACCCAGACCGCCCTCCCAGTTCCCGGGGTTCGGCAGGCTGGTGGGGTCGCGGGGGTCGACGCCGGCGCACACGTCGTAGTGGCGGGCGGCGTCGCGCACCGACCGGGCCAGGCAGCCCAGCACCACGGTGCCGGGGCGGGAGAAGGCGTCGGGTCCCCGGGAGAGACGTCCGAACGTGCCCTTCATGCCGAGCAGGCCGCAGTAGCCCGCAGGGATGCGGATCGAGCCGCCGCCGTCGCCACCCGAGGCGATGCTCACCAGCCCGCCGGCCACGGCCGACGCGCTGCCACCGGAGGAGCCGCCGGCGGTGCGCCCGTGGCGCCACGGGTTGTGGGTGACGCCGTTCAGGCGGGTCACGCTCACGTTCAGCCCGCCGAACTCCGAGGCCGCCGTGAGCCCCACCGGCACCGCGCCGCCGTCGTCGACGAAGCGCCGCACGGACTCGCCGGTGTGGTCGGCGACGCGGTCGCGGAACACCAGCGACGCACCGGTGTCGGGCCACCCCTGCACCTGGTCGAGCTCCTTGATCCCCACCGGCACCCCACCGAAGGGGCGTGACACGTCGGCCGCGCGGGCCGCGGCGCGGGCCCGCTCGGGATCGAGGAACGAGAAGCAGTAGAGGTCGCTGGCCTCGATGGCGGCCAGCGTCGCCTCGAGCTCCTCGACGGGGGAGC
>JALOLF010000194.1 GCA_025456085.1 Acidimicrobiales bacterium | reverse complement strand
GTGGGATGCGCGTCCAGGAACCCGCACCAGATGCCGATCCGCCCGATGTCCACCGTCATGCGTCTGCGCTCCTCGCTCCGCCCGCGCCGGGGCCCACCCCCACCCTAGGGAGCGCACGGCGTTCGGGACGGACCCTGCCCGGTGAGCCCGGCCGGGGCGATGCCCGGCCGACGGGTCACTCGACGGGGGCGTCGGCCTGGATGAGCTCGCGCAGGCTGCGCGCCAGGCCGCTCAGCATCTTGGGCGCCACGCTCGGGATGCCGGTGAACACGAGACCCAGCTTGGACCGGCTCAGCACGCCCAGCACGCTCGGCTCGGTGGCCACGACGTCGGCGCTGCGGGGCGCGGGGTCGAGGACCGACAGCTCACCGAAGTGATCGCCGGGCCCGAACGACAGTCGGGCCTGACCGCCCCGACGCGCCTCGACGCGACCGGAGAGCACGAGGAAGAGCTCGTCGCCCTCCTCGCCGTCGGCCACGACGACGGCGTCGGTGGCCACCTCCCGGATCTCGAGGTGTCGGGCGATCACCCGCAGCTCGCTGGTGTTGCACTGCGAGAACATGCCCACCCGGGGCAGGTACGTCGTGACCTCGGCCGCGATCTGCGTCGAAGAGCTGTCGGACATCCGATGCCTTCTCCTGGGTCATGGCGCAGGTGACCCGGAGCATACGAGTCCCCCGACCCGCCGGTGCCGCTCGCGACTGGGCGCCACACCCCGAGGTGGCGACGGGATCGCCGTCGGGGTGTCTCCGGTAACGTCCCGCGGCGTGGAGCCCGCCGCAGCCAGGAACCGGGCCTTCGCCGGCTGGCTGGCAGGCATCACCGCCGGCGGCCTGGTCGTCCGCCTGTGGTACCTCGTCGCCGTCGGCCGGGACCTGACCATGGGTTTCGACGCCGTCTGGTACCAGTTGCAGGCCGGCACGCTCGCCGACGGCACCGGCTACGTCGATCCGGACGCCTACTACCGGCTCGGGCAGACGGTGCCCACGGCCAACTTCCCACCGCTGTGGCCGGCACTGCTCGCCGCAGCCAATCGCCTCGGGCTCGACACCGAGACGGGCTACCAGCTCGTGGGCGTGCTCGTCGGCACCCTCGTCGTCGCGCTGAGCGGCGTGCTCGGCCGACGGGTGGCGGGACGGCGCGTCGGTCTCGGCACCGCACTGGTCGTGGCCCTCTCACCGGCGCTCACGGCCGCCGACTCGTCGGTCATGTCGGACTCGCTGTACGTCCTGGCGGTCACGGCGGCGACGACCGCCGCCGTGCGGGCCGTGTCGTCACCCCGACCGGCGTGGTTCGCCCTGCTGGGCGCGCTGCTCGGGATGGCGGCCCTGGCGCGCAGCGACGCGCTGGTGCTGACGCCCGTGCTCGTGGGCGTGACGGCGTGGGCCGTCCGTCCGGCACCGGCGACCCGGCGGGCCGGGCTCGGGGCGGTGGCGCTGGGATGCTGCGCCGTGCTGGTCGTGCCGTGGTCGCTGTACGCCTCGGCCCGGCTCGACACGCCGACCCTGCTGTCGAGCAACTCGGGCAGCCTGTTGGAGGGCGCCAACTGCGCCACGGCCTACCGGGGTCCGCTCGTCGGCGCCTGGGACGCGGCCTGCCTGGCCGAGACCCGGCGACCCGGGGCGTCGGAGGCCGACTGGTCCGCCGATGCCCGGGCGGCCGGGGTGCGCTACGCGCAGGACCACGCCCCTCGTCTGGCCCTCGTCGTCCCGGTGCGGGTGCTGCGGGGCTGGGGGTTGTGGGATCCACGCGACCAGGCCGACCTCGAGGCGGTCGAGAGCCGCTCCCGCCGATGGCAGCTCGGCGCGTGGGGGTTCGGACTCGCCGTGCTCGGGGCTGCGGTGCCGGGTGCAGTGGTGCTGGCTCGGCGGGCGGGTCGCCGGGCGGCGCCGTTGGCCGCCACCGTCGCCGGTTCCACGCTGGTCGTGGCGGCCTCCTGGGGGAACTCCCGCTTCGTGCTGGCCGCCGTCCCCTGCGTGGCCGTCGCTGCCGCTGCCGCCGCCGTCGCCCTCGTCGATCGGGCGCGTCAGGCGCCCTCGGGGGGCGCCAGCTCCCGCGCGCCGGCTTCGTAGCAGGCCGCTGCCACCTCGTCGCGGAAGCACGCGTCGAGCACGTCGGCGTCCGAGTCCGACCCGTAGCCGTCGTCGGGTCCGAGGCCCGCGGGGAGCGGATCGCCACGGCGCCCGAGCTCGTAGCAGAACGACAGGTCGCCGTTGGCGCACCCGTCGACCAGCAGGGCCAGCGGATCGCCGGCCTGGGCCTCGGGGCTGAGCGTGGTCACGGTCGTCGTCCCGTCCACGACCTCGTCGTCGAGCGGGCCCGACGGGTCGGGTGACGTCGGCGTGGTCGCATCGCCCGTCCCCGCGGTGGACGGATCCGACGACCCCGAGGTGGCGGGCGGCTGGTCGCTGGCCGCCCCCGTCGATCCGGCGGAGCCCGGGGCGGTGCTCCCCGCCTCGTCGGCCTGGTCGGTCGCCGTCGTGGCGTCCCCGGCGGGCTCGTCGTCGTCGGAGCAGGCACCCGCCGCCACCATCGCCAGGAGGGCGACGCCCACCACGCCCAGCGCCCGCCACCTCGAACTGGTCCCCGCCATCGCAGCACTCCTCGGTCGGTGCCGCACAAGGTACCCGGGGGTACGTCGCGAGGCGCCGCGCGCGAGACTCCGCCGGTGCGTCCGGACCGGCTCCCCCTGACCTACGACGAGTGCCGAGCCCGGTTCCGGCGGGTCGCGTCCGAGCTGCGTCTGCCCGTGTGGTCGCACACCATCGACCCGCCCGGACCGTCGGGCCAGCGCCTCGCCATCGACGCCGTGCGGATCGGTGCGGCCCGACCGCGCCGGGCGCTCACCGTGCTGAGCGGCGTGCACGGCGTGGAGGGCTTCCTCGGCTCGGCGCTGCAGTGCCGCCTCGTGCAGACCGTGGTCGGGCGGGCCGCGTCCGGCACGCTGCCCGACGACGTCGCCGTGGTCGTCGTCCACGCGGTGAACCCGTGGGGCATGGCGTGGTGGCGTCGACAGAACGAGTCGAACGTGGACCTCAACCGCAACTGGCGACGCGACACCCTGGAGCCCGCGCACAACGAGGCCTACGACGAGCTCCACCCCTACGCCTGCCCCGACACGGCCGAGCTGCCGTCGGTGGAGGCGCTCGTCGTCGACGCCCTGCGCCTGGTCGACGAGCGGGGCCTGGCCTGGGTGCGCGACGGCATCACCCGGGGCCAGTACCGCCACGCGGACGGCCTGCACTACGGTGGGGAGCGCACCGAGGCGTCGAACCGGTTCCTGGAGGAGGTGGTGACCGAGCACGTCGGCGGCGTCGAGCTGGCGCTCACCCTCGACCTCCACACCGGTCACGGCCCGAGAGGGGCGGTGACCCTGCTGTCGGACCAACCCCCCGGCTCCGACCAGGACGGCTTCCTCCGCGAGCACTTCGGCCCGGACCGGGTGGAGGCCACCGTCGACAACCCCGACGCCACGACGGGCCCGAAGTCGGGCCAGATCGCGAACGGGTTCCGTCAGCTGCTCGGGGGCGCGGTCGCCCACGCCACCTCGGTGGAGTTCGGCACCAGCGCCGACGAGGAGCAGCTCGCGGCCACCTACCTGGAGTCGTGGGTGCACCGCCACGGCGACCGGGAGGACCCCGTGCACGCCGACGTGGTGTGGGCCTACCGCTGCTGCTTCACGCCCGACGACCCGGTCTGGGAAGCGACCTGCCTGGCCGCGGGGGCCGACGTGCTGGATCGAGCCGTCGACGCCGTGGCGGGCTGGGCCGGCTGATGCCCGGGTCCCAGGGCGTCGACGAGTCACTGGTGGGCCTGGCGGAGATCCGCAGCGCCCACGACCGCATCCGTCCCCACGTGGTGCGCACCCCGCTGGTGGCGCTGTCGGAGTCCGGTGTGGTGGCGAAGGCCGAGAGCCTCCAGCCCTCCGGCGCCTTCAAGCTGCGGGGGGCGTTCAACGCCCTGCTGTGCCTCGACGACGAGGCCCGGGCGCGGGGGGTCGTGGCCCACTCCAGCGGCAACCACGCCGTCGCCGTGGCCTACGCCGGTGCCGCCCTGGGCGTCGCCACCACCATCGTGATGCCCGACGACGCACCCGAGGTGAAGCTGGCACGCACCCGGGCCCTCGGCGCCCGCATCGTGCTGGTGGGTCCGGCCAGCTCCGAGCGGGCCGAGCGCGCCGCGGAACTGGTGGCGCAGGAGGGCCTGCACCCCGTCGAGCCCTACGACAGCGTCGAGGTCGTGGCGGCCACGGGCACCATCGGCGTGGAGATCCTCGAGGACCTCGTGGCCGGTCCGCCCCCGGTGCTGTACGTACCCGTGTCGGGTGGGGGCCTCATCGCCGGCGTGGCCACCGCCGCGAAGCTGCTCGACGAGCGGGTGCGGGTGGTCGGCGTCGAGCCGGCGTTGGCCGCCGACGCGCAGGCGAGCCTCCGGGCGGGCGAGCGGGTGACGCTGCCGGCCGAGCAGATGGCGCGCACGATCGCCGACGGCCTGCGGGTGCAGCGGGTGGGCGCCATCCCCTGGCGGCACCTGCGGGCCCACGTGGACGAGGTCGTGACCGTCACCGAGGACGAGATCCGCTCGGCCATGCGCCGCATCGCGTCCGAGGCCCGCCTGGTGGCCGAGCCCAGCGGTGCGGTGCCGGTGGCGGCCGCCCTCGACGGTCGGGGCGGGGGCGGCCGATCCGCGTCGCGGCGGGTCGCGGTGCTGAGCGGCGGCAACGTCGACCTGGGTCTGCTGGGCGGGATCCTGTCCGGCTGACGCTCGATCGGGGTCGACCGCCGTCCTCCCGGTACGGTGAGGCCGTGCGGGCCAGCACGCCGCGTCGGCGCAGGACGAGACCCACCGGCACGGCGCGGCCGTCTCCCCTGCGCCATCCGGCCCGTCTCGTGGTGGCCGCCTTCCTCGTGGCCGCGTCGATCGGCACCGCCCTGCTCGCCCTGCCGGTGGCGACCGAGGAGGGGGTGTCGGCGGGGTGGTCCACCGCCTCGTTCACCGCCGTGTCGGCCATCAGCGTGACCGGTCTGGTGGTGGTGGACACCTCGAGCCACTGGAGCGCGTTCGGCGAGCTGACCATCCTGGCCCTCATCCAGATCGGCGGGTTCGGGATCACCACCATGGCATCGCTGCTGGGCATCCTCATGTTCCGCCGCATGGGCCTGCGCAGCCGGATGTCCACCCAGGTGGAGCTGAGCGAGCTCGACCTCGGCAGCATGCGGAGCCTGCTGGGCAAGGTGGCGCTGTTCTTCGTCGTGGTGGAGACCACCGGGTTCGTGCTGCTGACGGTGGCCACGCTGGCGACCACCGACGCCTCGGTCGGCGAGTCCGCCTGGATCGGGCTGTTCCACAGCATCTCGGCGTTCAACAACGCCGGCTTCTCCACCTACGAGGACAACCTCGTCGGCTTCGCCACCGACCCGCCGGTGCTCGCCATCCTGGCGCTGCTCGTGGTCGTGGGCAGCATCGGGTTCCCCGTCGTGCTCGACCTGGTGCGTCACCCCACCCGCTGGGCCTGGTGGTCGCTGCACACCCGCATCACCGTCACCGCCACGGCCGTGCTCCTGGTCGGGGGAGCGCTGGCCATCGGAGCGTTCGAGTGGACCAACCCCGACACCTTCGGGGAGCTCCCCGTGCGGGACCGCCTGACCAACGCCGCCTTCGCCTCCGTGACGCCCCGCACGGCGGGCTTCAACACGTTCGACTACGGCGACGCCACCCAGCCGACGCTGCTGGCGACCATCGCGTTGATGCTCGTCGGTGGGGGCAGCGGCTCGAGTGCGGGCGGCATCAAGGTGACGACGTTCGCGCTGCTCGGGTTCGCGATCTGGTCCGAGTTGCGGGGTGACCGCGACGTGACCGCGTTCGGCCGCCGGATCGACGACCGGACCGTGCGCCAGGCGGTCACGATCGCGCTCGTCGGCGTGGGCCTCGCCGCGGGAGGCAGCCTCCTGCTCGCCGCCCTCGGCGACCTCGAGCTCGCCAGCGTCGCCTTCGAGACCGTCTCCGCGCTCAGCACGGTGGGCCTGTCCACCGGCATCACCGCCGACCTACCCCTCGGAGGCCAGCTCGCCCTCACCGTCCTGATGCTGCTCGGCCGTCTGGGCCCGGTGACGGTCGGCACCGCGCTCATGCTG
>JALOLF010000193.1 GCA_025456085.1 Acidimicrobiales bacterium | reverse complement strand
TGGACCATGGCCCGCTTCTGCTGCGGTGTCACCCGGCCGAACACGCCGTGGCGGTCCACCACGTCGGCGAACTCCTCCGGGTCGGCCTCGGCGTCGGGCAGGGCGCGGGCGTCGACCGGCTGGTCGGCCAGGGGGACCCCGACGCGGGCGGCGACGGCACCCACGGTGGTCGGGCTGTCGCCGGAGATGACCTTCACCGTCACGCCCTGGGCCAGGAAGTAGCCGATGGTGTCGGGGGCGTCGGCGCGCAGCTGCTCCTCGAGCACCAGCAGGGCCACGGGTTCCAGCACCGGGGGGAGCTGGTCGCCCACCGGCGTGTCGGCGCTCGCCAGCAGGATGACCCGCCGTCCCACCGCGGCGTGCAGCTCGACCGCGGCCGAGGTCTCGGCCCTGGCCGCGTCTGCGGCCCGCTCGAGCAGGATGTCGGGGGCGCCGAGCAGCCACGTGCCCCGGTCGGCGAAGGTGGCGCCCGCCCACTTGCGGGCCGAGGAGAAGGGCGTTCGTGCGACCACGGCCCAGCCGGGATCGGTGCCGTGCACCCGGGCCACGGCGGCGAGACTGGGGTTGGGGTTGGGCTCGGCCGCCACCAGTGCGCCCACCACCGCGGCCACGTCCTGCGACCGGGCGTCCCCCAGCACCTCCAGCCGCTCGAGCTCCAGGCGTCCCTCGGTGAGGGTGCCGGTCTTGTCGAGGCAGATCACGTCCACCCGGGCCAGGCCCTCGATGGCGGCCAGCTCCTGGGTGAGCACGTGGCGGCGACCGAGGCGGATGACGCCGAGTGCCATGGCCAGGCTGGTGAGCAGCACCAACCCCTCGGGGATCATGGCCACGACGCCGGCCACGATGCCCTGGATGGCCTCGTCGAAGCTCTCGTGGTTGGTGAACTGCGACACGGCCAGCAGCACCGCGGTGGGGATCATCAGCCACTGCACGATCTGCAGCAGGCGGTTGACGCCGTCGCGCAGCTCGGAGCGCACCAGCCCGAACCGGCTGGCCTCGGACCGGAGACGGTACGCGTAGCTGTCGGCGCCCACGCTTGTGGCCTGGACGAAGCCGGTGCCGGCGACCACGAAGCTGCCCGACAGGGCCTCGTCGTCGATGTCCTTGGCCACCGGCTCGGCTTCGCCCGACAACAGCGATTCGTCGATCTCCAGGCCGTCGGCGGCCAGGACCTCGGCGTCCACCACCACCTGGTCGCCGGTCGACAGCTCGATGACGTCGTCGAGCACGACGTCGCCGGCCGCCACCACCTGGGTGGTGCCCCCGCGCCGCACCCGCACCGTGGGGGCGTTGAGCAGGCTCAGCCGGTCGAGGGTCTGCTTGGCCCGCACCTCCTGCACGATCCCGATCAGGGCGTTGGCCACGAGCACGATCCCGAACAGGCCGTCGCGGTACTCACCGACCGCGAGCACCGCCACCAGCAGCACCCCCAGGATGGCGTTGAAGCGGGTGAAGACGTTGGCCCGCACGATGTCGCCGTAGGAGCGGCTCGTCGGGGTGGGGACCTCGTTGACGAGGCCCTCGCGGCGTCGCTGCTCGACCTCCGACGGGAGCAGCCCGTCGAGCAGGTCGACGTCGGGGGGAACGCCGGGGCTCACGTCCTCAGCGGTCACGGACGGGCACGACGAGGACCGGCCGGTCGCTGGCGCGGATCAGGTGCTCGGCGACCGATCCCAACAGCAGGTGGTGCAGGGCGCCGTGGCCGTGGGTGCCGACCACGATGGCCAGCGCGTCGATGCGCCGGGCCTCCTTCAGGATCGAGGCCACGGTGGGGCCCATGGCCACCAGGGGGACGACCTCGATGCCCCGTTCGGCCAGGGCCTGGGCGGTCTCGCGCAGCTCCCGGTGCTCGTCCAGCAGCTCGTGGGCACGGTCGTCGCGGGTCCAGGTGGCCACCGGACCCCGGTCGTAGCCGGCGATCTCGGGCTCCGAGGCGGCGACGTGCAGGAGGTGCACACGGCTCCCGCTGGCGGCGGCGATGGCCGCCGCCGCGCCGAGCACCTCGGTGGCGGCGGTGGAGAGGTCGACACAGGCCAGGATGTCGGGCATCGGCCGTCACGGTAGTCGCCGGCATGCGAAGGGTCGAAGGTCCGCTGCCTTCGCACGCACCGGCCCTGTGCGCCCGGGACGGCTCGGCGCATCCTGAGATCGTGGAAGACAGCATCCGACTCGGTCGCATCGCCGGGGTCCAGGTCGGCCTGAACTGGAGCGTGCTGGTCGTCGCCTGGATCCTGGTGCTCGGTCTGGCCACGGAGGCTCTCCCGGCACTCGCCCCCGATCAGCCCACGGCGGCCTACTGGCTGGCCGCGGTGGTGGCCGCCATGGCCTTCTTCGCGTCGCTGCTCGCCCACGAGCTGGCCCACGCCCTCGTCGCCCGCCACCTCGGCACCGAGGTGCGCAGCATCACCCTGTGGCTGCTCGGTGGCGTCGCCAAGATGTCCTGCGATGCCCGCTCTGCCGGCGCCGAATGGCGCATCGGTGTCGCCGGGCCGCTCATGAGCCTCGGCATCGCCGCTGGGGCCGGGCTGCTGGCCTTCTCGCTCGACCTGCTGGGAGCGCCGGCGCTGGTCGGGGGCGTGCTGGGGTGGCTGGCGCTCATCAACGCCATGCTCGGGCTGTTCAACCTGTTGCCCGCCTTCCCGCTCGACGGGGGTCGGGTGCTGCGGGCCCTGCTGTGGCATCACGGCGGCGACCGCCTGCGGGCCACGGTGGTGGCTGCCGGGGTGGGTCGCACCTTCGGCTACGTCCTGATCGGCTTCGGCGTGCTGCTGTTCACCGGTGGCGTGCTGTTCAGCGGCCTGTGGTTCGGTCTGCTGGGCTGGTTCCTGGTGAGCGCCGCCAACGCCGAGGCGGCCACGGTGCAGCGTCACGACCTGCTGGCGGGCCTCGTGGTGCGCGACCTCATGTCACGCGACCCTGTCGTGGCGCCGGCCGGCATCACGGCGGCGGAGCTGCTGGAGCACTACGTGTTCCGCTACCGCCACTCGTCCTATCCCATCGTCGAGCCCGATGGCACCCCGGTGGGTCTGGTGACCCTCGACCGCATCCGTCGCGTGCCGCCGGAGGACCGCAACCTGGCCCGGTTGCGCGAGATCGCGCATCCCCTGGCCGAGGTCCCCTGCACGGGGCCGGACGCCACCGTGGAGTCGGTGGTACCACCCCTGGCGGCCTCGCGGGCCGGCCGTGCCCTGGTGCTCGACGCCGACGGCCACCTGGTGGGCATCCTCGCCCTCAGCGACGTGGCCCGGGCGCTGGACCTGCGGGCCCTGTGGCGGGGTGCCTACCCCTCGTCGAGGTCGACCGCGGTGGCGTCGAAGGCGTAGTGCTGGCTCTCGAGGATCTCCTCGAGGTCGGGCTCGTGGTCGGGTGCCCGGGTCGGGACCGGGTGCTCGGGGTGCTCGTCGTCGAAGTAGGTGACCGGCACCCCCGACTCGGGGGCGCCCACCGCGACCTCGGCCACGCCGGGATCGTCGGTCGGTCGGCGGGTGCCCGGGTGCTCGACGTGCAGGGCCTGCTCCTCGGCCGGGAGCTCGTCGCGGGGCGCTCGGTCGTCGGGCGTCTCGAGCTCGTCGTCGGCGGCGAGATAGTCCCACTCGTCGGTGGGCTGGTCCGTGGTCACGTGGACAGACTAGGTCGCCGGCGCCGCCGGCGGGCCTGGAACGCCTTCTGCACCGTGTCGGCCGCCACGACGGCGGGTGCGGCCGCCAGCACCACCGGCCAGGCGATCGCCGGGGGCGGGGCCTGCCCCAGCAGGTCGGCGACCGGCGGGACGAGCAGGAACAGGCCCAGGGCGAGGACCTCGGCCGCGATCGCCCGAGACATGAGCGGGTTCGTGCGCCACGGCACCTGCCACACGGCGCGGCTCGTCGACCGACAGGCCAGCGCGTTGGCGAGCTGGCCGATGACCACGGCGGCGAAGGCGGCGCCGGAGGCGGCGGCGAGCACCTGCTCCGGCGGGTCGCCGTCGCCCAGAGCCCAGCCCCCGACCCACAACGCCACGAGGAAGGCGATCATCTCGAGTGCGGCTTCGGCCGGGCCGAGCACGCCGAAGACGCGACGCAGCACGGCGCGGTCGAGCAGCGGGCCGGTGGGCGGTGGCCGCTCCAGCGTGTGGTTGGCCGGCGGTTCCGCCCCGAGCGCCAGGGCCGGCAACAGGTCGGTGCCGATGTCCAGGCACAGGATCTGCAGCACGCCGAGGGCGAGGGGGATCTCGCCTGCCGACAGGGCCCAGATCACGAAGGGCGTGAGCTCGGCCACGTTGTCGGTGAGGTGGTAGGTGAGGAAGCGGCGCAGGTTGGCGAAGGTGGCCCGGCCCTGCTCCACCGCGGCCACCACGGTGGCGAAGTCGTCGTCGAGCAGCACCAGATCGGCGGCCTCGCGGGCCACGTCGGTGCCTGACGCGCCCATGGCGATGCCGATGTCGGCCTGTTGCAGGGCCGGGCCGTCGTTCACCCCGTCGCCGGTCATGGCCACGACGTGTCCCCGGGCCTGCAGGGTCTGGGCGATGCGCAGCTTGTCCTCGGGCGTCACCCGTGCCACGACCACGCCGTCGACGTCCAACAGCTCGCCCAGCTCCTGGTCGTCGGCCGGCAGCGAGCGGCCCTCGAGCACCGGGCTGTCGGGCAGGGCGAGGCCGGTCTGCACGGCGATGGCGTGCGCGGTGCGGGGGTGGTCGCCGGTCACCATGGCGACGCGGATGCCCGCCGTTCGGCAGCGGGCCAGGGAGTCCGCCGCGGCCGGTCGGGGCGGGTCCTCCAGCCCCAGCAGGCCCAGCAGCTCGAGGTCCCGTTCGACGTCGTCGGCGGTGGCGTCGAGAGACGGCTCGACGACGCGCCGGGCCACGGCGATGACCCGGAGACCCTCGGCCGTCAACCGCTCCAGCGAGTCGTGGGCGCTGTCGGCCCGGGTGCAGCGGGGGAGCACGGCGTCGGGTGCCCCCTTCACGTAGAGCACACCGTCGATGACCACCGACATGCGGCGCCGCCGGGGATCGAAGGGGAAGCGGCGCTGCGGCACCCGGTCGGCCGCAGCGGGGCGTGGCACCCCGTGGGGGGCGAGGCGGGCGGCGAGGGCATCGATGGCGGCTTCCATGGGGTCCCCCTCGGCCACCCACGCACCGTCGTGGACCACCGCACGACCGGTCGAGCAGAGCCGGGCGGCCCAGGCGGCCTCCCCCGCACGCGCCAGGAGCACCTCGTCGTCGCTACCCGGGTCGGGGACGAGGGTCACGCTGCCCGTCGGCTCGTAGCCCTCCCCGTCGACGGCGACCCGGCCCGACAGGGTCCACACCTCCAGCACCTCCATCTGGTTGCGGGTCAGCGTGCCCGTCTTGTCGGTGCAGATGAAGGTCGTCGACCCCAGCGTCTCCACCGACTCCAGGCGCCGCACCAGGGCGTGGCGGTCGGCCATGCGTTGGGCTCCCACGGCCAGCGACAGGGTGACCGTGGGCAGCAGGCCCTCGGGGACCAGCGCCACAGTGACCCCGACGGCGAACAGGAAGCCGTCACCGGCGTCGGTGCCGAGCACCAGGGCCAGACCGAAGAACACCACGCCCGTGCCGATGGCGATGCGGGAGATCAACCGGACGGTGCGGTGCAGCTCGCGGGCCAACGGGCTCGGCGGCCGCCGCCGTCCCCGGGTGAGGGCCGCGATGTCGGCCAGGCGGGTGTGGTCGCCCACGGCGCTCACCACCGCCAGCGCCTCGCCCTCCACCACGAAGCTGCCGGCGAAGGTGCCCTCGCCCACGTCGAGACGCCCGGGGACGCTCTCGCCGGTGAGCAGGGAGGTGTCCACGGCCAGGCCGTGGGCCTCCCGCACGGTGAGGTCGGCCGAGATGCGGTCGCCCGCGGCGAGGGCCACCAGGTCGCCCACGACGAGCTCGGCCCCGTCGATGGTGCGGCGCCGACCGTCGCGGATCACCACGCAGGACCGGGGCAGCAGCACCCGGAGCCGCTCGGCGGCGCGCTCGGCGCGGTACTCCTGGGCGAAGGCGAACACGCCGTTGATGAGGA
The DNA here is from genome assembly GCA_025456085.1 of Acidimicrobiales bacterium. GTDB lineage: Bacteria > Actinomycetota > Acidimicrobiia > Acidimicrobiales > Acidimicrobilacustridaceae > JALOLF01. Next base: position 124 of record JALOLF010000193.1, on the reverse strand, counting down.
TGACCACGAAGATGGCGATGCCGAGCTGGGGCAGGCCGGCCACGATGGCCAGCACGCCGGCCACCCACAACATGAGGGCGAAGAAGTGGGTCATCTGGCCGAGGAGCTGGCGCCACCACGGCGG
>JALOLF010000011.1 GCA_025456085.1 Acidimicrobiales bacterium | reverse complement strand
GCCGCCGGCGTCGGGGTCGTTGGCGACGTCGCTGAGCGAGTCGAGCTCGCCCACGGTCGGCGGCCGCAGGCCGTTGACGTCGGTGCTGTCGGGCACGAAGGCCAGGGTGAGCGCGCCGCGGTCCTCGGGGAAGCGGAAGTCGCCGAAGCTGTCGATGTCGGTGCGCACGATGGCCTCGGCGCCGAGGTCGTCGGCGGGCCACCACAGCAGCTTCCAGGTGCCGGGTTCGCCGTTGCAGTCGTCGCCGTTGGTCTTCAGGTCGGTGAAGTGGTAGAGCTGCGCGTTGTCGCCCGAGGAGGCCTCCGAGAAGGGGTGGATGTGGATCACCCCGTCACCGTGGGTGTGGATGCCCACGGGGTCGGTGCCCTGATCGGGGATGGGCTCCTGGAAGGTGTCGCACACGTGGACGCCGTACGCGGTGTGCCAGTGGTCCGAGTTGGACACCGACGGCGGTGCCTCGGTGTCGGGGTCGTCTCCGGCACCGTTGTCGCCGCCGAGCCGGAGCACGGCGACGACCCCGACGAGCGCGGCGACACTCAGCGCCGCGCCGACCACCAGGGCGATGCGGGTGCCGGAACGGCCCGTGGCGTCCCGCTGCCCGGCTCGGTCCCCCGGATCGACGGCGGAGGTCGTGGGGCCGGGCCGGAGCGGTGTGGTGGCCGGCCCCGTCAGGCCGGACCCGATGCCGAGGGCGGCGCACCAGGTGTCCACGCACCAGGTCGCCCACTCGGGCGTGAGTCCCGTGAGGGCGGCCAGGCGCTGTTCGATGCCCGGAGGCCGGGCGCGACCGACGACCAGTTCTGCGGCGACGCCGCTGCGGGCCGTCTCGACGAGCGCGTCCAGGGCGGCGCGTTCCGTGGCGCCGGTCGGCGGGGCCAGATCGCCGAGCACGGCCCGGAGCTGGGCGGGTTCGGAGGCCAGGCCCGGACCGAACCGTCGCACGGCCTCGCGTAGGGCCAGCGATGCTGAACCGGGGTTGCCGCCCATCGACATCGCGGCGAGCCTACGTGGTGGAGTAGGTGCAGGTGCCCGAGGGAACAGCGTGCAGCCCGGGGTCAGGATCGCGCGCCGATCTGTGCCGAGGAGGAGACGAGGGTGGACCAGCCACAGGCCAGTCGATCGACGATCGTCGAACCGGCGCAGCGGGGGGAGGTGCTGGTGCTGGGCCCGGTGGAGGTCCGCGTCGACGGCCGGCCGGTGTCTGCCGGTGGGGCGCGCCAGCGCGCCGTGCTGGCGGTTCTGGCCCTGGCGGGCGGTCGGGTGGTGTCGGCCGAGGAGCTCGGCGAAGCGGTGTGGGGCGACGACGCGGTCAACCGCTCGAAGGGCACCCTGCAGGTCTACGTGTCGAACCTGCGCAACGTCCTCGGCCCCGCGGGGCGCGAGGCGCTGCGGTCCCGTCCGCCCGGCTATCTGCTCGACCCGGCCATCGTGACGGTCGACGTGGTCCGCTTCGAGGAGCTGCTGGCGGCGGCCCGGTCGCGTCGCGTCGACGACCCCACCGGGGCGGCGCGGCTGCTCCGAGAGGCGTTGGCGCTGTGGCGCGACGATGCGCCGGCGTCGGACCTCGCCGAGACGCTGGCGCTCGACCCGCGCCGCTGGCGGTTGGAGGAGCTGCGCGCCGCCGCCTTCGAGGACCGGATCGATGCCGACCTGGCGGCCGGGCGCTCGACCGAGCTGGTGGCCGAGCTGCGCGAGCTGACGGCGCGCCATCCGCTGCGGGAGCGCCTGTGGGAGCAGCTGATCCTGGCGTTGTACCGCGGTGGACGCCAGGCCGACGCCCTGCGCGCCTACCAGCAGGCGCGTGCGGTGCTGCTCGAGGAGATCGGCGCCGACCCGGGCCCCGGGCTGCGCCGATTGGAGCAGCAGATCCTCGTGCAGTCGGCGTCGCTGCTGCCCGACGACGAGTCCGCTGAGGCGCGGGCCACGCTCACCTGGCTCGATCCGGAGGGCCGGGCGAAGCGGGTGGGGCTGGACCCCGGCCGCGTGGTCACGCTCGGCCGGGCGTCGGACAACACGGTCGTGCTGGGGTGGGACGACCGGGTCTCACGACGCCACGCCGAGGTCCGAGCGGGCGCCGGCGGCTGGGAGGTGCGCGACTGCGGGTCGACCAACGGGACGGTCCACAACGACCTCCCCGTCGGCGAAGCCGGCCCGCTCCGCGACGGCGACTGGCTCCGGCTCGGCGGGACGGTGGTGTTCTTCCACGACCCGTCGTCGGCCGACCGGCGCAGCGACCTCCCCGACCCGGGCGCCCGTCCCGCCGCCACCCGCCAGGCCCCGTGACCGGCACGTCGACCGGTCGACGCACGGCGCGGCGGGGTCCTCAGCGATCCCGGTCCTTGCGCCGCAGTCCCCAGTGGGCGACCGCGAGGTAGCCGACGCCCACCACGGCCAGGCCGCCGAGCGCCAGCCCGAGCTGGCCCCGGTCGTGGTTCCAGCCCGACGGGCAGGGCACGTTGCCGATGAAGCCGACCACCAGCCGCCGGGTGTCGGGGTCGAGCTCCGCCCGGTCGATCGAGGCGTTGGCCTCGCACCGGCCCTCCAGGGTCTTCACGTCGGCGGAGGCGGCCAGGGCCCGTGTGCCCCAGTACGTGGGCGTCGTCCACGCCACCTGCTCGAGGACCGGGCGCCCGTCCACCACCAGGAAGCCGCCGCCCAGCACGAGCTGTGCGACCAGCAGCACCGGGACGGCGACCAGCGCGGCGGCATCGGAGCCGACGAGCGCGGACACCGCCAGGCCCATGGCCACCGCCGCGAACCCGGTGGCGAACAGGATGAGCGTCAGCTCCAGCACCGGCGGGTCGACGAACAGCGCGTCGGGCGGGCCCTTCTGACCCGGCAGCACGACCAGGGCCAACAACGCGGCCTGCACGAGCACCAGGACGCCGAGCGTCACCACCTTCGAGGCGAGGTACGCCGAACGGGACAGGCCCACGGCGTGCTCGCGCTGGTAGATGGGTCGCTCGCGCACGATCTCGCGGCACGAGTTGACCAGACCGATGGCGACAGCCGACAGGGCCAGCACCAGCGCCAGGGCCCGTGGTGAGGTGGACGAGCCGAGGCCGCCGGGTGCGAGGTTGGCCCTGCCGAGAGCCGCGACGATGAGCAGGCCGATGAGCGGCGCTTGGGCGGCCAGCAGCAGGGCGTGCGACCGGTTGCCGGCGATGACGGCGGCGTTGCGTCGGGACAGGGTGGTGAGCTGGCTCACGGTGCTGGCCCGACGGGGACGCCGTCCTGAACCGCCCAGCGGGGGGACGGCCTGCTGGGCGGCGATCGGTCGGGCGACGTAGTGCTCGAAGTCCGCCGACGCCAGGAACTGGGAGCGCCAGTCGCGTGGTTGGTCCAACAGCCCGAACAGCTGCACCCAGTCGGTGACCCCGAAGTAGCCCAGAGCCCGATCGGGGGGCCCGAAGTACGCCGGCTTCCCACCGGGAGCCAGGCACAGCACCCGGTCGCACAGGTCCAGGCTGGCGACGGAGTGCGTGATCACGATGACGGTGCGACCGCCGTCGGCGAGCGTCCGGAAGAGCTGCATGACCTCCCGCTCGCGGTGCAGGTCCAGGCCGGTCGTCGGCTCGTCGCACAGCAGCAGCGCCGGTCGGGTGAGCAGCTCGAGGGCCAGGGAGGCCCGCTTGCGTTGGCCGCCGGAGAGCCGCTCGATGGGTAGCCGGGCGTGCTGCGGCGCGTCGAGGTCGAGGTCGGCGAGCACCTGGTGGACGCGCTGGCGGCGCTCGGCGGCGGTTGTGTCGCTGGAGAAGCGCAGCGCCGCGGCGTAGGCGAGGGCCTGCTCGGTGCGCAGCTGCGGGTGGATGATGTCGTCCTGGGGGAGCACCCCCATCCGGGAGCGGACGTCCTCGAGGGTGCCGGCCAGGTCCTGGCCGTTGTAGAGCACCTGGCCTCCCGACAGCGACGACGGTCGGGTGAGGGCCCGCATGAGGGTGGACTTGCCCGCCCCCGAGGGGCCGATCACCGCGATCACCTGTCGGGGTTCGGCCACGAAGCTGACGCCGTCGAGCAGTCGCCGGCCGCCTTCCACCTCGACCACGAGATCCCGGGCGGCGAGGGTGGCGGTGTCGTCGCGGAACTCCACGAGGCGCCGGCCCTCGAGGGTGAAGAGGCGCCGCCCGATGCGCACGAACTGCCCGGGTCGCAGGGCGACTCGAGAGATGCGCCGCCCGTCGACGAAGGTGCCGGTGCGCGAGCGCAGGTCGGCGAGCTCGACGGCGCTGGGGAGCTGGCGCAGCTCCGCGTGGTAGCGGGACACGGTGAGGTCGTCGCTGATCACGATGTCGTTGTCCGGGGCCCGACCGATGCGCAGCACACCGGTCCCGCCCCGGGGAGGAAGGGCGACGCTCGACAGCACCTGCGACACGCGGTTGCCGGCGACACCCGGTCCCCCCGCTCCTCCTTGACCCTCGGGTACCGCTGGTGCGCCGGGTCCACCGGGCGTGGGGCCGGGCGTCGGATACGACGACGGCGCCGATGGTGGGAACGGTGCATGGGGGGCCGGCGCGGGGGGCCGGGCGACCTCGTCTCGCGGGCTCGGCTGCACGACCAGGACCGGACCGGACCCGGGATGGGCGAGGCGCAGGGCGAGCGGCCGGTCGATGGTGATGCGGTGCACCCGGTGCCCCTCGAGGTAGGTGCCCTGGCTGGAGTGGTCCTCGAAGGTCCACCCGCCGTCGGCCCACCGCACGGTGCCGTGACTGCGGCTGACGCGCTCGTCGCCGAGGATGACGGTGTTCTCGGGGGCCCGGCCGACCGTGAGCACCTGGCCGGGCGCGAGCACCAGGGAGCGGCCCTCGATCTGCACCGAGAGCGTCGTCATCGTTCCACGACGCCGGTGGTCGGCCCGAAGTGGATGCGCAGCCCGGGCAGGGTCTCCACGGCCCGTCCGGGGGGCACGTCGTGCACGTCGCCGGCTTCCGTGGTCGCCGTCCAGGAGGTCTCGGTCAGGTTGCGCAGGGCGACGCGGTGGTGCTCGGTGGGGTGGGGCACGACGATGCCGACCGGGCTGCCGAGGTCGGGATCGCCGCCCAGGTGGTCGGTGAACAGCAGCTGGTCGGGGGAGATGACGACCCGTCGTCGACCGATGGCCATCACCAGCGGTCCGCTGGTCGGCGCACCGCACCGGGCGCAGGGGCGATCGGGAGCGGCCGGGTCGACGAAGAAGGTCTGCGAGCACGACGCGCAGCGCGCCGCGGTGTCGCGCAACGCCAGCATCGCGGTCGCCCACTCGCTCTCCAGGACACGGGCGTCGGGGTCGTGCAGCCCGGGCCCGAAGGCGCGCAGGAACAGGGTGCGCACGAAGCTGGGGTAGAGCTGCCAGTAGGCCGTGGTGACGTCGCTCATGGGTCGGTTGGAGTCGTCGTCGGGTTCGAACACGAACAACGGACGCAGTCCGTAGTGCTCCAGCTCCCAGTCGGCGTCGAAGGGCCCGTGGCGGGTCTTGGTGCCCTCGAGCGGGTCCGATCCGCACAGGATGTAGAACTGCGCCACGGCCAGGCTGTGGCGATCGGTGCGCGCCGAGGGCCAGGCCGGCTCGGTCCCACCCACTCGGTGCAGCATGCGCACGACCTCGGGGGCCATGAACTGCAGCGTGCCGGCGATCGTGCTGGGGGTGCCGTCGATGCCGACGTTGTCGTTGTCGCACACCAGCACGTCACCGTTGTCGGGTCGGAAGAAGACGTTGCCGAAGTTGATGTCCCGGTAGCACAGGCCGAGGGCGTGCAGGCGCAGCAGGGCACGGCTCAGGTGGAAGGCCAGGTTCACGGTGCTGCGGAACGACACGTCGAGGGGCGAGTGGTCGTCTCGGTCGCCGAAGACCAGCTCCGCCAGACCCCGGTAGGCGGGGGGTCGCAGCGCCATGAGGTAGCCGAAGCCGTGCTCGCCGGGGCTGACCGCCCGACCCACGGGCCACAGGAAGTGGTGGCTCGGGCTGCCGCGTTCGATCAGGTACTCGAGCGCCTCCCACAGGCCACCGGGCCAGGACGTGTACCACTTCAGGGCGTACCGCTGCCCGGTGTCGGCGGCCACCTCGTAGACCTCGCCCTGCCCACCCCGCCCGAGGAGGTCCAAGACGGTGACCATGCCCACGTTCTCCACCTGCACGCGAGCGTTCCTGGCTGGCATGTCGCTGGTTCTTCCTCCCGGCGGGCCGACGGCCGCCATGCTAGGCGTCGCCACGTCGCCGGCCGGGGTGGGGCGCCTACAGTGCTTGAAGCGTTCCTGAAGGGGTGTCGTGTCGGATGGCCGGCGCACAGGTGCGCGCTCCGAACCATCGCACCGATCGCAGGAGGCTCCGTGGGAGATCGTCTCGGCGGCGTTCTGGCCCGACGCCCGCTGCACTTCATCTGGCTGCTCGACGTCTCGGGTTCGATGGCGGCCGACGGCAAGATCCAGGCGCTGAACGTGGCGGTGCGCGAGTCGATCCCCCACATCCTCGACGCCTCCCGGTCGAGTCCGGGTGTGGAGCTGCTCGTCCGGGTCGCCACCTTCTCGTCCTCGGTTCGCTGGGTCGTGCCCACGCCGACGCCGGTCGAGCAGTTCGGCGCGTCGTGGCGTGACGTCGGAGCCGAACCGGGGGGCCTCACCGAGCTGGGCATGGCCCTCGACGAGCTCGCCCGCCAGATGCGTCCCCTGGCCGAGGACGGGCGCGGCTACGCGCCGGCCATCGTGCTCGTCTCCGACGGCGAGCCGACGAACACCTCCGAGCCGTCGTTCCGCGTCGGCCTGGAGCGACTCCTCGCCGAGCCGTGGGGGGCGAAGTCCGTGCGACGGGCGGTGGCCATCGGGCGCGACGCCAACCTCGGCGTGCTGCGGGACTTCATCGGCCATCCCGAGATCGCACCGCTGGCGGCCCACAACCCCGACCAGCTCGCCCAGGCCATCCGCTTCGTGTCGACGGTGGCCGTGGCGGCGGCGTCACGGCCCACACCCTCGAGCAGCGCGGAGGGGCCGACGCCACCGGTGTCGGTTCCGGCCCCGGGCCCGGATCAGATCGTGTGGTGAGTGACGTGGCTCCCGGTGGTGTGCCCGGCCCCACGGTGACGGGGGCCTGGCACGCGCTCGCCGGATCGGTCATCGGTAGCAACCACGTGACCAACGGTCGGCCCAACCAGGACGCGGTGGCGGCCACCGGCGTGGGTCCCGTGGCGGCCGCCGCGGTCGCCGACGGTCACGGCTCGCGGCGTTGCCCTCGTTCGGCCACCGGCGCGCGCCTCGCTGCGACGCTCGCGGTGCACGCGCTGCGTGACGCCTGCGCGAGCACGACGGGCGTCGAGGAGCTGGAGCGGGAGCTGCGCCGTGCGAGCGAGATCCTGGTGCAGGAGTGGCGCCGTGCTGTGCTCGACGACGCCGCCGGGCACGCCTTCGACGCCGACGAGGTCGAGCTGCTCGGCCGATCGGACGGGGCGCTGGACGAGGCGGCGACCGTGCTCGCCTACGGCACCACGCTGGTGGCGCTGTGCGCCGGGGGTGCGCGGCTCGGGGTGCTCCAGATCGGCGACGGCGACGTGTTCGCCGTGACCGAGGACGGGACGTCGCTGCGCCTGCTGCCCGACGATCCCCGCAACGTGGCCAACGTGACGTCGTCGCTGGCCCAGATCGACCCGCTCCGTTCGGTGCGGCTGGGGGTGGTCGATCTGCGCGAACAGCCCATCACCGTGGCCCTGGCCTGCACCGACGGGTTCGGCGGGGCGTTCGTCGACCGCGACTGGTGGCGTCAGGTGGGCGCCGACCTCGCGGACCGGGTTCGCCGCTTCCCGCCCGAGGAGATCGACCGGCGCATCCCGGACTGGCTGGCCGAGCCGGCGGAGATCGGCGGTGACGACGCCTCGCTGGCCCTCCTGCTGGCCGGTTCGGACTCCATTGACGAGCGGTCCGTGCCTGCGCCGGATCCAACCACGGCGCAACCCTCAGGTGGGCTCGAGACGCGTAGCCGGCGCATCTCGCTGTCGCGTTCGTTGCCGGTTCGGCGGCGCCCCGAGGGAGAGCTCGACGGCGACTGATCGCCCGGCGGTGGAGGCCCCGCGGCGGGCGCAACGGTTTGAAGCGGTGCTGAAGCGAGGTCGCGCCTGACGGGTTGCCGGACCGGAGGAGCCGGCACCGACACCGGAGGACGCCATCATGCTCGCGCCGACCGAGCCCGCATCGAACCGACCAGTTCCGAACACGGGCGCCGTCCCCGTCGTCGCCGCGACGCTGCGGGCGCTGCTCCAGGAGCTCGGGCCGCGCATCACCGCCGACGCCGCCCAGGTTCGGGCCCTGTTGTGCGACCGGGTGCCCGAGGCTTCCCGCCATCGCCACGAGATCGACCTCTTGACTGTCGCAGCGCTCCACGGCGTACCCGCCCAGCTCGCAGCCGTGCCGGCGGTGCCGGTCGAACAGGTGGTCGGAGACCTGGCCGCGGCTGCCGGGCTGTCGCCGACGGCCGCGCACTGGACGGTGACGACGTGGGCCTACGCGCTCGGCCGGCCGTTGCCGACGGTGCGTGGCCGGCGCGACGAGCAGCGCCGACGCAGAGGTCGCGGCGTGCTGGTGGCAACGGTTGCCGGGCTCGTCGTAGTGAGCGTTCTCGCAGCGGGCGGGGTGGTGGTCGCTGCGCAGTCGCGGTCCGACGCACCACCGCAGACCGAGCCGGAGACCCCGGAGCCGGAGACGCCGGAGCCGAAGCCCGAGGACCACCTGCGGTCCGTGGCGACCGAGCTGGGGTTCACCGGGTGCGTCTTCGACGCCGATGACTCCGACGAGGAAGAGACGGCGTCGGTGTACGTCACCGGCGATTTCCTCGACGCCTCCGCCGCGCCAGAGGTGATCGGGACGATGTCGTGCAATGGTGGAGAGGTGTCGAACCTCCTGTTCCTGTTCGACGAGGGGTCGGGTGAGGACTACTTCCGTGACGCCCTCGACGCCGTCGAGGCGGAGTCGTCGGACTTCGTGAGCGACCGCTTCGCGAACGTGGCGATTGCCAGTGAGACGACGGCGTTCGCGTACGCCCTGGAGAACGACTCGGCCCGTGTCGTGGCCCACATGGACGACCATCCCGACGTGATCGCGGTGTCGGACTGGTCGCCGTCGGTCCACCCCGCGGTTGACGTGCTCGACGTGTATGTCGCCACCTACGACAGTGCCTGGGAGGAGTAGGGGTCCCATGGAGCATCCAACAGGGGACGAACAGGTCTACGCCGGCATCGAAGCGGCGCTGCAGGTCGAACCCGCCAACAGAGCGCTGCGCCTGCACCTCATCGCACTTCTGTTGACGGGCGGTCAGCCGGGTCGGGCGCTGCGGCACTGCGAGCTGGCGTGGTCGACCCGACCGGACCAGCCCGAGGTGGCCGCACTGGCGGCGCAGGCCTGTGATCTGTTGGGCGACCCGGCCGGAGCTGCGCACTGGCGAGCTCTCGGCCCATCACCGGCTGACGGTCTCGGGGACGCGGTTCCCGGTCCGCCGCCGGAGCCGGTGCCCGACGCGGTCGGAATGGCTGACGTTGCGGGGACGGCGGGAGGTGAGGGCCCTGCGTGGTTGGACGTGGATCGGCCGACCGTGCGCCTGGTCGACGTGGCGGGGATGGTGGAGGTCAAGCAGCGCCTCGAGCGGGCGTTGCTGGCCCCGCTGCGCAACGCAGAGCTCCGCGCCGCGTTCGGCAAGACGCTGCGCGGTGGCCTGCTGTTGTGGGGGCCGCCGGGCTGCGGCAAGACGTTCATCGCCCGGGCGTTGGCGGGCGAGATGGGCGTGTCGTTCGTGCCCGTGGCGTTGTCGGACGTCCTCGACATGTGGCTCGGCAACAGCGAGCAGAACGTGCACCGTGTGTTCCAGCGGGCCCGTCGGGACGCGCCGGCCGTACTGTTCCTCGACGAGTTGGACGCCATCGGCCACCGCCGCACCAACCTGCGCGGCGACGGGATGCGCAACGTCGTCACCCAGCTCCTGGCCGAGTTGGACGGCGTCGACAGCGCGAACGACGAGCTGTTCTGTCTCGGTGCGACGAACCAGCCGTGGATGGTCGACGCGGCCCTGCGGCGGCCCGGACGGTTCGACCGAACCGTGCTGGTGCTGCCCCCGGATCCACCGGCTCGGTGGGGCATCCTGCGTCAGGCTCTCGCAGACCGGCCGGTGGCCGCGATCGACCTCGACCCGCTGGTGGCTCGGACCGAGACGTGGTCGGGTGCCGATCTGGTCCATCTGGTCGACTCGGCGGCGGAGCTGGCTCTGGCGGAGTCGGTCGACGCCGGCGCCGTGCGGCCTATCACCCAGCGGCACCTCGATGGCGCGCTCCGCGAGCTGGGGCCGTCCATCCACGACTGGCTCGATACGGCCCGGTCGGTGGCGGCGGCTTCTGACGACAGCCGCACCTTCGCTCCGTTGGTCGACTACCTGCGGCGGGTGCGGAAGTGGTGACGAGCGCCCGTCGGGCTGCCGAGGAGGCCGCAGCGCTCGGTGCCGTCGACCGCCACCGCGACGCCGAGGTGAGGTGGCGTGCCGCGGTGGCCCTCGAGCCCGGCGTGGCCGCGTGGCGGGTCGGTTTGGCTCGCTGCCTGCGGCACTCGGGCGACCGCGTCGGGGCGCTCGCCGAGGCGCGCCGGGCGGTGACGCTCGATCCTGACGGCAGCGATGCCCATCGCTGCCTGGCGCAGATCGCGCTGTGGGCCGATCCGATCGGGTTACTCGACGAGGCTCGGCGGGCCGCCGACCGAGCGGTGCGGTTGGCGCCGGGCGACGAACGGGCCTGGTACCTGAAGACCGAGGTCCACCTCGCTGCGCGGCTGTGGCCCGAGGCCCGTGACGCTGCCCGGCAGGCCCACGAGTTGAGCTCGGGTCAGGGCTTCCACGGCCTCGTCGCCATGGCGCGGGTGGCGCAGCGCACTGCGGCGAGCCAGCGCGTCGTGCGCAAGGGGAACCGGCACCGGCTGCTCGACGAAGCGGCGGCGTACTACCGGCGGGCGTTGGACACCCACGTCGACGACCGGTGGGTGCAGGCCGAGCTCGCCTGGGTGGAGGCCGCCCGGCGCAACCGCCGCGAGGCGCTGCGCCACGCCCGCCACGCTGGACAGCTCGGCGACACGACCGCAGCCGCGCATCTGCTCGAGCTGTCCGCCGGCTGGGACCGTTCCGACCAGTCGGTGCGCACCGTGGTCGTCGTCGGCACGACGGTCATGGCGACGGTCGCGGTCGGTGCTGGCGTGGCGGCCGTCGTCGCGCTGGGGGCCTGGGTTCTGGTGGTCGCCGTCGTGCAGGCGCGGACCATGACCCGCCGTCGAGAGCTGCTGGCGGACCTGCCGGTGTTCACCCGTGAGTCGCTCGCCGCGGCGTGGACGCGCCGCACGCGTCGGGCCGCGGTGATCCCCGCCGGGTGCGCCGGCCTCTTCCTGGTGGTGGCGGGCGTGCCCCGTATGGGCGAGCCGCAGGTGGAGAGCACACAGACGTGGCCCAAGGCCGAGTGGGTGCCCAGCGAGCCGGTCTCCACCTTCCCGGGGTCCGGGTGTGGCGCCACGGGGATCCCGGGTGTGCCGTCGACCGCGTTCACTGCGTCGGTCCCGTGCGTCACCGGCCCGCCCATGACCACGATGGAGGTCCGGGTCAGCGAGCAGGTCGTCACGATGACGACGAGTCGATCGAAGCTGGAGGCCCAGTTCCGTGGCGACCAGCTCCTGTTCGGCATCGCGGCGGCGTCGCTGGTGGGTGCGCTGGTGCTGGTCGCCGGGGCCGGTCGCGTTCACCGAGTGGGCGAGGTGGGTGACCGTGCCCGAGGTGGGTGAGAATGCACAGGAGCGAGGCGGGTCCCCTCATCCAGCGGCCGGCCCGCGCGACGCCGAAGGCAGCGCCGTGAGCTCGACGAACATCAGTGCTGCGCTGGCGCAGGCGCTCGAGCGGTTCGGGATCGGTCTCGCCGACGAGCCCGAGCAGCTGCGGGCCGTGCTGAGCGACCTGGCGCCACCGACCAGCAACGACGACCGTCGCCGACTGAAGCTGGTCGTCGACGTGGCGCAGGTCGGTGTGGCGGGGGAGTTGGCTCGCGGCGCCCTGTCGCCGACCGAAGCAGAGCGGCGGCTGGCTGATCGTTCCGGCGTGGACCGGGCCAACGCATCCTGGTCGGTCCGGGTCTGGTGCGACGCACTCGGGCTCCAGTCGGACCGCGAGCTCCCGCCGGAGCCAGGTCCGTCCCGGCGGCGGGGCTGGTCTGGTCGGGTCGTCGTCGCCGTGATCGCAGGGTCACTGCTCGTCATCGGTGGCGGGTCGGCGCTGGTGGCGCGCTCGGGGGATCGCTCCGACGAACGCGGCGCCGTCGAGGCCGGCTCGGAGGAGCAGTCGGTCGGCTCCCGACCGGAGGTGGGCACGTCGCAGGCATCCGGCTCGACGACGACGGCGACGCAACCGAGCCCGTCCTCGGCGGCAGCGGACCCCGGGATCTCCGACGTGCTCGAGGGGCACGTCTCGGCGGGTTCCGCTTGCCCGAACGGCTCGCTCCCCGCCAGACCCGGGGGTGAAGCATCGGGTCCGCTGGTGCCGCTGCACGACGAGGACCTCTGCCCCGACGTCGTCGTCCGTGTGGGCACACCGGTGACGTTCTGGAACAACGACGCCTATCGCGAGATCGTCGAGGTCTCCCGGGCATCGGGCGGGCAGGTAGCCGGCTCCGATCCGATGGAGCCGGGCTCGTACTGGAGCTACACCCTCCCCGGGGTCGGGGAGTACCGGTGGACGGCGGCCAACAACCCCGCCGGTGGGAGCATCACGGTGGTGCCAGCCGGTTGACGGCTTTGCCGTTGCGATGCGGTCGCCAGTGGCGGTCACCGCAGGTCGTCGGTGACGAGCAGAGGAGGAGCTGGGATGGATGCGGGGACGGGCCGGGCCCGGGTGCAGGCGGCGCTGAACGAGGCGGTGGCCCGGTTCAGGGTGGGGATCGCATCGGACCCTCAGCGGCTGTATGCCGTGCTGGCCGACCTGGCTCCGCCGACGTCGAACGACGACCGGCTCGCGCTGCGACTCGTCGTCGAGGCGGCCGGGAGCGGGGTGGTGGCCGAGTTGGTGCAGGCCGGCGGGGCTCTGCCGGGTGTCGCCCAGGGGCTGGCTACCCGCTGCCAGGTGACCGTGCCCGACGCCGCGTGGGCGGTCGGTGCCTGGTGTCGGGCGCTCGGGATCGGTACGGACGTGGCGACGGGGTCGCCTCCCGTCGGTGCTCACTCCGGGCTGGTGCCGGACGTCGGCGTGGTCCGTCCGCCGCTGGCGGACGCGGCCGGGTCGGGTCGCGCCGCCCTGCTGATCGCCGTCTCGGTGGCCGTTGTGCTCGTCCTGCTCGCGGCGGGTCTGGTGTGGTGGCTGCTTCGGGCCGGGGACGACACCTCCGTCGCCGACGGCGGCGCGGGCGCCCCGACCACGGAGGAGGAGGCCGGCGGGTCGAGTTCGGGGACGTCCCGACCCGAGGACCCGGTGCTCGCCCGAGGTCTCGACGTCTACCAGGAAACGTGCGCCGCGTGCCACGGCCAGCGCGGTCGGGGCGGTGTCGGGTCGAACCTCCAAGACGTCGAATCCCGCCTCAGCGAGGAGGAGCACATCGAGGTCGTCACGCAGGGTCGATCCTCCATGCCGGCCTTCGAAGGCGTGCTCACCCCGGAGGAGATCGACGCCGTGGTCCGCTACGAGCGCGAAGAGCTCTGAGCGCCGGGATCCTGCCGGTCGTCGTGCGCGTCGCCGACGGTGGTCCCGGTCGTGGGAGCTCGGCGGCCAGTGCCTTCGTTCCCCCACGTGGAAGCCGACGGTGGAGAAGACGGCGGGCGCGACCCCGGCGAGCCGACGGTCGAGCGCCTGGCGGGACCGACGCGGAGGTCCCCGTGCTGTCGTGTACGGCTCGTCGGTGTCGAGGATCCCTTCGAGCGAGCCCCGAGGCAAACAGGAGTGACACCGCGTCGCAGTGGCCGACCGGTTCGCCGTCGCCGGTGAGCTCGCAGAAGGCCGTCGCCCGGCAGGCGACCGCGGCGCCGCCGGTCCAGGGGTCCGGGTCCGTGATCACCGCGGCGTTCACGGGGGCTCCCACGAGCCGCTGGCCGCGGTCCGGTCGTCCTCCGGGAACGCGCCACGACCGAGCCCTCACCTCGCAGGGTCCGCTGCGCACGTCCAGGCGGGCGCTGCTGCCGACGGCCTACTGACCACCCATCGCGGCGAGATACTGCGCCTTCGCATCGTTGATGACCTGCACCCAGGACTCACCGCCGGGGATGGGGCCGTTCTTCGGTGCGAAGGTGGCGTGCTGCTCGCCGGCACCCAGGTCGTAGGCGATGGTCAGCGCCTTGAACATCCCCTTCACCCACACGTCGGACACGGCGGGAAGCGGGATCTCGAGGCTTCCCTCGGCCCCCAGCGCCGAGGCGTCGAGGTGATCGGTGGACGACGAGCGCAGGCCGACCGAGTGGAGCCCGGTCGCACCGGCGACGAACTTGCCCATGGTGAGGTCGTTCGATCCCGTCGAGAGGAACACGACCCGGGCGTTGGTCACGATCAGGCGCCCCAGCTTCGCCTTGAACACGGTCTGCTTCCGCTTCGGTGCGTCCCACTTCAGGAGCTGATCGCACGAGACCACCACTTCTTCGTCCACCGTTCCTCCCACCCGACGGCATCGAGGAGCTGCCTCGACGACGGTCAGCGTAGCCACCGTGGTCGGTCGGGGACGGTCGAGGCGCACCCTCCCCGTCACCCGCGGGTCCCGTCCCGGGTGCCCTGCCGAGCAGATGGGTTCCCAGCTCCTGCTCGGGACGCGATCCGGGCGGTACTGTCGGCGGCCGTGAGCGTGGGCCCGGCGAGTGCGGCGGTGGCAGAGGCGGCCCGGTCGATGGCCTCGGGGCTCGACCCGGCGGCGCGTGCCGCAGCGGCCCGTGTCGCCGAGCGCGCCGACGGCCCCCTGGTGGTCGCCGTCGCCGGCCGTCTGAAAGCCGGCAAATCGACGGTCGTCAACGCGCTGCTGGGGCGTGCCGTCGCCCCGACCGACGTCACCGAGTGCACGCGGGTCGTCACCCGCTTCCGGCGCGGGACCGTGGAGCGCGGCGTCGTGG
The DNA here is from genome assembly GCA_025456085.1 of Acidimicrobiales bacterium. Classification (GTDB taxonomy): domain Bacteria; phylum Actinomycetota; class Acidimicrobiia; order Acidimicrobiales; family Acidimicrobilacustridaceae; genus JALOLF01. The sequence goes on along the minus strand of JALOLF010000011.1, from coordinate 38,066 downwards.
TCGACCGACGGGGACGCCGGACCCCGGTGCGGCTGAGCCCCGAGACCGGGCTGCCCACCACGCTGCCCATCCCCGAGCACGACGTCGCCGAGGTCACGGTCGAGCTGGCGTCGCGGGCGCTGGCCGGCGTCGAGGTCGTCGACACGCCCGGCCTGTCCACCGTGCGCGACGACGTCGCCGCGGTCACCGCCGGCTTCCTGGGCCTCGACGACGACTCCGCCGCGGCCTGCGCACGGGCCGACGCGGTGCTGTTCCTGGTGAACCAGGCGGTGCGGGCCGATGACGTCGACGCCCTGCGCCGCTTCCTCACCGCCACCGGCGACCGGTCCGGCGTGGCCACCCTCGGCGTGCTGTCGAAGGCCGACGAGGTCGACGGCGGCGTGCCGGCCGCCGAACGGCTGGCGGGCCGAATGGCGGAGGATCTCCGCGGTCTCGCGGCGAGCGTCGTGCCCGTGGCGGGCCTGGCGGCGTCGTCGTGCCGGTGCGGCCGGCTCACGCAGGGCGACGTCGACGCCCTCGCTGCCATCGCCGCGGAGCCCGAGGAGCGTCGGGCGATGCTCACCCTCGACGCCGGGCTCTTCGCCACCCTCGACGCGCCGGTCGAGGCCGACACGCGGCAGCGCCTGGTCGGCCTGCTCGGCTTCGGCGGGGTCCGCGAGGCGCTTGCGCTGGCGGAGCGCACGGGTCGCGACGCGGAGAAGCTGCGTCAGGGGCTGCTCGACTGGAGCGGCTTCGACGCGCTCGCGGTCGGCCTCGACGGCCTGCGCCGGCGTGCCGATGCCCTCAAGGCCCGCAGCGCGCTCGGCGCGCTGGAGCGGTTGGCCTGGGCGCCCACCACGGGCCCGGCCGATCAGGACCGCCTGCGCGAGCTGGTGGCGTCGTTGCGCGTCTCGCCCGAGCTGCACGTCCTCGACGAGCTGGCGGCACTGGAGGAGTTGGCCGGAGCGGACACGGGCTTCGACGAGCAGCAGCTCCTCGAGCTGCGGCGGCTGCTCGCCGTCCGTGACGTCGAGGAGCGCCTCGGGGCCGCACCGGCTACGGACCGGGCCGGGTTGGCCGACCTGGCCTGGCAGGGCGCGACACGCTGGCAGGCGGCGGTCAACGGCCCCGGCACCGCCCGCGAGCGCGACATCGCCCGCGTCGCACAGCAGAGCCTGCTCCACCTGTGGGCCGAGCTCACCGACGGATCGGGAGACGACACGTGACGCAGGCCTCGGTGGGCTCCGCCAAGCTCGGCGCCACGACGGATCGGGGCATCGAGATGGCCCGTGACCTCGTGGCCAAGGCCCTCGGCCCTGACGAGCGCGCCGCCTTCGACACCCTGCTCGACGACGTCGCCGCCGCTCCCGCCGAGGCGGTGGTCGTCGTCGTGGGGGAGACGAAGCGTGGCAAGAGCACGCTCGTGAACGCCCTGCTCGGCAGGCCCGGCCTGTCGCCGGTCGCCGGCGAGCTGGCGACCGCCACCTACGTGCTGTTCACCCGAGGCGACGAGTGCGTCGTCGTCCCCGCCGTCTCGGGTGGTGACGTGACCCGGGTGCCGCTCGAGCAGCTCGAGCGGTGGGTGTCGGTGGACGGCGCAGCCGACAACCCGGAGGTCCCCCGCGACGAGCGGGGTCTGCCGGCGCCCTCGCCCATCCGCGTGGAGGTGCCGTCGCCGCTGCTGGCGACGCTGTCGCTCATCGACACGCCGGGCGTCGGGGGGCTCCTGGGGGAGCACCTCGAGACCACGCTGGCCGCGGTGCGTCTCGCCGACGCGGTGCTCTTCGTCACCGACGTCACCGCGCAGATCACCGAGCCGGAGGCGCAGTTCCTGACCCACGTCGTCGGCGACCGCGCCGAGGTGGTGGTCGCGCTCAACATGGTCGACAAGCTCCCGCCCGGCGACGCGGCGGACCGCGCCGTGGCGGCCGCCCGCCAGCGCCTCGTCGAGCGGGTGCCGCACCTCGAGCACGCACCGGTCGTGGCCGTGTCCGGGCGGCGTGCCTGTGACGCGCTCGCCTCGACCGTCCTGGGCGAGCGTGAGCGCGAGCTGCTGCGGGACCTGTCGGGCATGGCGGCGCTGGAGGACGTCCTGCGGGAGCAGGTCGCGGACCGCTGTGCCCTGCGGGTGCACGACCTGCGGTTGCGGGCGGTGGCGTCGGTGGCCGAGGGCGTCGCCGGCATCGTGGCCCAGCGGGTGATGGCTCTCGAGGCGGTCCGGGCTCGTACTCCCGAGGAGATCAGCGACGAGTCGGTGGCGCTGCGGCGCCGGCGCGAGCACATCGTGTCCCAGATGCCCCACGAGATCCGGGCCGTGCGCCAGGCGCTCGCCCTCCACGTCGACACCCAGATCCGAGAGATCCGTCGCGCCGGTGACGCCGCGGTGGCCAAGGCCGTCACGCCCGCCGAGCTCGGCGGAACGGTGGAGCTGGCGCTCGACTCGCTCGCCGGGGAGGTGAGCCAGCTGCTGGGCGCGAAACTCGCCGACGCCATGCGCAGCTGCCTGGGTGCGGTCGCCGACGATCCGCTGTTCGTGGCGGCGATGGCCCGGGTCGACGCGCAGGCCACCGCCGAGGTCGAGCTGCGTGACATGGTCGACGTCCACAGCCCCGAGCTGGGCCCCGACGCCTTCGTGCAGCTCCCCATGAGCCTCGTCGGCGGCAGCGGCCTGGCGCGGCTGCTCGCGACCTTCGCCGTGGGAGCGACCTCGCCGTTGCTCGGTCCGATCGCGGTCGTCGGGGCGCTCGGCATGTTGAGCGCCAACGTGTTCCTCCGACGCCGGATGCTGCGCACGACCGAAGGTCGGGCCTGGCTGGTGCAGCGGCTCGACATGGCGACCCGCGACCTCGGTCAGCATCTCGACACCCGGTGCGCCGAAGCGCAGCGGCTCGTCAACCTCGCGCTCAGCGAGTGGCTCGGGCTGCGCGAGGACGAGCTGCGCGCCGAGCAGCGCAGCCTCAAGTCGACCGGCGCCGAGCGGCAGAAGGAGCTCGCCGAGCTGCAGGCCCTGGCGACCCGGGCCGACAAGATCGCACGCTCGGCCCGCCAGGTCCTGGCCCGGGTCGAGCAGCTCGCGCTCGCGGCCGGGAGCCGTCCGTGAGCTGGGAGGCGGCGGTCGATTTCGGCACCACCGCGACGTGCAGCGCCTGGCGCAGCGGGGGAGAGGCGACCTTGGTGAGCCACGGCGACCAGGGCACCCGTCTGCCCTCGGGCGTCGTGGCGCTCGACGATCGGCTCCTGGCCGGCGTGCTGGCCGACCGGCAGGCCGCAGCCGAGCCCGGCCGGTACGAGGCGACCCCCAAGCGCAGCCTGTCCCGCGGCCTGGCGGTGCTGGCCCTGGGTCGGCCCGTGCGCATCGTCGACGCGGTCGGCGAGGTGCTGACCCAGGCGTTGGGTCCTGTGCTCCAGCGCCAGGGCGGGCCGCCCGATCGGCTGGTGCTGACCCATCCCGCCGCGTGGGGGGCCCACCAGCTCGGTGTGCTGGGCGAGGCCGCGCGGGCCGCCGGACTGCCGGCGCCGGAGCTCGTGCCCGAGCCCGTGGCCGCCGCAGTGGCGGTGGTGGATGGGGCGCGCCGCCGTGAAGGGGCCCACGTGGCCGTGTTCGACTGGGGCGGCGGGACCTTCGACGCCGCGGTGGTGCGGTGGCGCAACGGCGGCTTCGAGCTCGCCGGCCCGACCAGCGGGGTCGACCCCCTCGGCGGCGAGGACGTCGACGACCGACTCCTCGACTTCGTGCTCGAACGGTTGCCGGCTGCGGACGCCGAGCGCCTCCGCCGGCCGGTCACGCTCGCCGACCGGCGCGACCTGCGTCAGCTCCGCCGCGACGTGCGCGCCGCGAAGGAGCAGCTGTCGGAGGTGACCTCCTTCCCGGTCGGCCTGGGGGATCACACCGTCACCGTCACCCGCCACGAGCTCGAGGCGGTCGCCGCCGAGCTCGTCGACCGCTGTGTCGACGTGCTGTGGACCTGCGTGGCCGGCTGCGGGCTCGGGGCGGGCGACCTGGTGGGCGTCTACCTGGTGGGTGACTCCTCCCGCATGCCGTTGGTGCACGCCCGCGTGTGGGCGCGCCTGGAGCGCGAGGCGCGTGGCGCCCCGGCGCCCGAGCCGGTGCTGGCCTGGGACGCCAAGGGAGCCGTGGCGCTCGGCGCCCTGCGGGCGAGCGACATCGACACCAGTGGCGAGGTGCTCCCCGACTCGGTGTCCGACGACGTCACCCGCTCCTCCGGCGTCCCTCCGTCGCCGCGTGGGCCCGTCAGCGTCCCGGTGTCGCAGTCCGGTGCGTCCGACGATGAGGCCCCCGACACGACCGGCTCCGAGACGACCGGTCCCGACGACGCCGGCTCCGCGGGCGAGGCCACCCACGACCGGACCCCGCAGACGCAGGGGCGTCTGGACGGCGCCTGGTACCGGCCGGGCCTGGCGCTGTCGGTCGCGGGCCTGGCGGAGACCCTCCGGCAGCTGGGGCTGGCGACGCCTCCGCCGCTGTGCCGGTTGCGCTACACCGTGGCGGCGACCCCCGGCCCCGACGTGCCCTCGTTCGTGCTCCAGGCCACGTGGCAGCCGGCCCGGGCGCTGGGCCCGCTGCTCTCCCCGGGGATGACGGACGCGCAGCGCACGGGTGGCACCGGCTTCGGCGGTGCGGTCGAGCGCCTGGAAGGGATCCGGGCCGACGGTCGGGAGGTGGCGATCGTGCACACCACCGACGGCCACGACGTGCGCCTCGAGGTCGAGCGACGCCGGGGCACCGAGACGGTCCTGCGCCGCAACACCGCCCAGGTGCCGGGCCGGCCGGAGCCGAGCGAGCTCGGGTGCTGGGTGGCGGCGTGGATCCCGGCCGACACCAAGGTCGTCGCCGAGCTGTCCGCGGCGTGGGCCGACCCGGCACCCGGTGCCCCGGCGCCCCTCGCGGTCGTGCGGTTCTGGCACGTGCGCCAGCTCGACCCGGGACCGCTGCCGAGCCTGGTGCACGTGCTGGCGGTGCTCGGGGAGACGTGGCGGGGGGCCTGGCAGGTGGAGCACACCGGTGCCGTGTCGCTGGACGGCCTCTTCGACGGGGAGGGGCTCTCGCTGCTCGACGAGCACTCGGTTCGCTTCGTGGCCTGCGGCCGGGTGTCGGGTCGAACGCTGGCGGTGTCGCTCCAGCGTCGACTGCCGGCGGGCGGTCGACGGCGGGGTCGCGCCCCGGTGTGGGAGCTGTGCGCCCCGCTCGCCGCACAGGTGGGCATCCGGGGTGGCTGAGCGCCGTAGGTGCGAGCCGCGCGCCGCGCGTAGTCTCGGCAGGCATGGGTGGGGAGCCGAACAAGGTCGCACGTGCCCTCGTCGAGGCGGTCGGGCGTTTCGGCCCTGAGCTGGCGTCGGACCCGGAGCGCCTCCGGGCGTTGCTGAGCGATCTGGTCATGGTGGAGACCACCGACGACCGGCGGTCGCTCGAGCTGGTGCTCGACGCCGCCCGTGCCGGGGTGGCCACCGAGATGGTTCGCACCCGGACCCGACCTCCCGACGGAGAGCAGCGCCTGATGTCGGCGATGGGACTCGGCGTGGCCGAGGCCGGATGGGCGCTCGACGCGTGGGCGGCCGCCCTCGGGCTGCCGCCACGGCCGACCGACGACCGGTCACCGCACCGGCCACCGGAGCCGCCTCCGGAGGACCAGGGGTGGTCGTCAACCGAGCAGGTTCGGCGCCGCAGCGGCGGCCGCCCGCTGCCGTTGGTCCTCATCGGCGCCCTCGGTGCGGTCGTCCTCGTGGCACTGGTCGCCGTCGGCGCGGTGGCCCTGCTCGGTGGCGACGACGGCGGCTCCGACCCGGTCGACCCGTCGGGCAACGGTGGGAACGGGACCGGGACGTCGGTGCCGGAGGAACCGGAAGGGGACACCTACCGCACCGAGAACCTGGCGCTCTTCGTGCCGGAGGGCTGGTCGGTGGAGGAGAAGACCGACCAGGAGAGCGTGACGATCACGTCGCCGGACGAGCAGGCCAACATCATCTTCACGGCGGAGGACGCCGCGGGCATGTCCAGCTCGGAGTACGCGTCCTACAACACGGGCCTGATCGAGGATGAGTTCGCCGGCTACGAACAGCTCGCGTCCGACGGCCCCACCGAGGTGTTCGGCCGGGACGACGGCTACGTCGTGCGCTACACCTGGGACCCCGAGGACGGGGACCGCGTCTACCAGGAGCAGCAGTACTGGGTGGACGAGGACCGTGACCTGGCGTTCGTCGCCACCGCCACCGCAACCTCCATCGGCGACCTCCACGACCTGACCGAGGTCTCCCGGGAGCTGCGCGTCCGAGACTGACCGCGCAGGCGTCGCGGACGTGCCGGGACGGCGGTGCCGCGCCCCGAGTGACCAGGGCCGCCGCCGTCGACGGGACCCTCGCGGCGCGAGAAGGGCTGCACGACCCTGGTCTCGACGGTCCCCGAGGCCCACGATGATCGTGCGCCAGCGGTGCTGGTGGGTTGACCCGCTCGGGGAGAGGAGGGGGTCGTGCAACCGACGCTTTCCCGTTTCGTGGTGTGGGCCGTCGGCGTGGCCGTGATGCTCGCGCTGGTCGTGGCCGTGCTGTGGCCGATCCTGACCGGTTCGGGCTCGTAGCGACCAGCGGCTCGTGACGACGCGGACCCCTGGTCGCGTCGGCCGTCTGCTCAGGGCGGGGGTCGGCGGGCCCCTTCGGCGCGCCGGCGCACACCGAGCAGCATCTCGCGGTCCATGGCGAAGCCGATCGGCTCGATGAGGGCCGGGCCGAACTGCAGGCGCGTCGTGAGGTCGTCGGAGGTGGCGCAGCGGTAGCGGCTCACGAACCGTGACCGGTCGGGTCCGATGGCCTCGACGAGGAACAGCCAGCTGGTCGCCACCCACGGTTCGTCGGCGGCGGTTCGTTCCTCGGCGGGCCCGTCAGGCCCGGCGTAGGCCACGAACCAACGGCCCGGATCCAGGGCGGTGACGCGCAGCGGCGGCAGGTCGGGGTGCAGCGACAGCGTGCCGTCGAGCTGCACCGCCCAGTCCGGGTGGACGCGCTCCGCGTTGTGCACGTCGCAGCCCACCAGGTTCTCCAGCCACTGGTAGCTGTAGAAGCCGCCCTTGTCGGCGCCGATCTGGGCCACCCAGGGCCACACGTCCTCGGCCGGCGCCTCGATCTCGATGCCGTGGGTCCACTGCCAGCGTGGCGTCGGCACGAGGTCGTCACCGGGATGGAGGCGCCCGGCGGTCGCCTCGTCGACGCCCCAGGTGCTGCGGCGCTCCCGCAGGAACGGGGTGAGCAGGCCGGCGGCCATGCGGGCCGCCCCGCGCAGGCCGTGCACGGCGTCGGCTCCCTCGCCGCCGGCGCGTCCCTCGACCCGGGCGGCCAGGTGGCGCAGCTGCGTGCGCTCCATGATCCGGTGCACGGGGCCGATCCACGCCGCGTGGAGCTCGCCGCTGCCCGGGAAGGCGGCCCGGGCCCGTACCGTCACCCGCGTGGAGCCGTCGAGGAGGGGTTCGAGCACGAACGCCCACGTCACGTGCCAGAACCGTTCGGGGCGCGGCGCCGCGAAGGCGAGTTGACGGCCGGCCTCCGCGTCGAAGAGGCCGCCCAGGAGCAGGAGCCGGTCGGGCTCGACGCGCAGCACCTCGAACCCGTCACCGCCGTCGGGGGTGGCCGGCAGCACGTCGCCGACGGCGATGTCCTGCCATTCGGGGTGGATCTCGCGGGCGCTGGGCAGGCCGGCGTTGTCGAACAGGTCGAGGCTGTAGAAGCCGGCGCGGGTGCCTCCCATCTGCACCAGCCAGGGCCACACCTGATCCGGGTGGGCGCCGATGGTCACGGAGTCGGTGAGCTGGCCCTGGGCATCTGGCACCAGGTCGTCGCCGGGCAGGGTGCGGTCACGGTCGAGTTGGGCGGGCGTGCCGTAGCGGCGGGCCAGGTCGTGCAGGATCGAGTGCCGGATCAGGCGGGAGGCCGGACCGATCAGGCGGAAGTAGCGCCGGAACCGCACCCACGAGTCCTCGTCGGTGGCGGTGACCCGGACCTCGACCCCGACCCGGGAGGATCGGTCGTCGAGGGCGTCCACCTGCAGCGCCCAGGCCACCTCGACCCAGCCCGGTTCGTCGAAGGCCGCGTACGCCTCGGCGTCGTCGAGGTGCACGAAGGGGATGTCGGGTTGCCACACCTGGCCGATGGCGCCCACCACCACCTCGTGGGGCGGATCGTCGACCAGGATCCGAAAGCCCGGGTGCGCCGGCGTGGACTCGAGGTCGTCGATGCGCAGCTGCGGGCGTTCGACCTCGTGGCCGGTCAGGCGGGCCGGCAGGGTGCGGACGGCGAACAGCCCCGTGGCGATGCGGGAGGCCGACAGGTCGAGATGGCGCACGACCTCCCAGGCCCGGTCGCGGGGGAGTGCGAGCTCGACGGTGTCGACCTCGAGCAGTCGGGGAACGGGCACCACCCGGTCGAGGGCGGTGGGGCGATGCGCGCCGGGCGGAGCCGGGACCCCGTCGGACTCGTGGGAAGACACGTCGGGTTCGGCGTCGCTCGGCACGGGCAGCTCCTCGTCGTCGGTCCCGGCACGCCGGGCCACCCCTCCATTCTCCCCATCCGTGCCCCGAGGGCAACGGCTGAAGGTCCCGAGCTCGCCCGCGGCGGTCGCCGTACGCTGCTGGGCGTGGCGACTCCCGACTACCTGGCCCGCAACGCCGCGGCGTGGGACGGCTACGCCCCCGGCTACGTCGAGGCCGGCCGGCGCGGCTGGGGCGGCGAGGCCTCGTGGGGCATCTGGGGCATCCCCGAGAGCGAGCTGGGTCTGCTCGACGGCGTGGCCGGGCGCGACGTCGTCGAGCTGGGCTGCGGGACCGCCTACGTGTCGTCGTGGGTGGCGCGCCGGGGCGGCCGACCCGTCGGCATCGACCTCTCCCCGGCCCAGCTGGCGACGGCACGTCGGCTCCAGCGGGAGTTCGGGCTGACGTTCCCGCTGGTGCGCGCGGCCGCCGAGCACGTCCCGCTGCGCGACGCCACCTTCGACGTGGTGATCAGCGAGTACGGCGCGGCCATCTGGAGCGAACCGGTGCGCTGGATCGCCGAGGCCGCCCGGCTGCTGCGCCCCGGCGGCGAGCTCGTGTTCCTCGGCAACGCAGCACTGCTCATGCTGTGCGTCCCCGACGAGGACGGCGTCCCGGCCGAGGCCCGGCTGCGACGGCCGTACTTCGGGATGCACCGCTTCGAGTGGCCGGAGGACCCTTCCGTCGAGTTCCACCTGCCCCACGGCGAGTGGATCCGCCTGCTCCGTGCCAACGGCTTCGTGGTGGAGGATCTGCTGGAGCTGCGGCCCGGCCCCGACGCCGTGACGACCTACGGGTTCGTGGACCTCGACTGGGCGCGGTCGTGGCCCTCCGAGGAGGTCTGGCGGGCTCGCCGGGTGGGGTAGCGGTGGCGCGCGTCGAGGGCGCGTCAGGCGACGCGACGGTGGGGGAGCCGGGCCTGCGCGGCGGCGACGAGATCGGGTGAGGTGACCGGCACCGGGTGCGGCGCGAACCGGGGCCGCAGGTGGGTGACCTCGGCGAGGCTCGGATCGGCGAGCAGTGCCGCCACCCGACCGAAGGCCCGCAGGCGTACCACGTCGGGCCCGGCGTGATCCGTGAGGGCGGCCACCAGGCCGGCCGGCAGCTTCGCCGCCGTGGCGCGTCCGGCGAGCGCGGACAGCTCGGTCTGGTGGGCGGCGACGCCGTCACGATCGAGGGCGCGGGCCAGTCGATCGAGCTCCATGGTGGGGTGCGTCACGTCGGGGACCTCCGTTCGATGGATTCACCCTACGTCCGGTATTTCATTAGGTATAGCGATCATTGCTCATCGTAGTGATCAGATATAGTGATGCTCCGATGGTCTGGTCCGATGTGGAGATCCGTCACCTCGCCGCGCTGCGGGCGGTGGCCGAGGAGGGCACCTTCGGGCGTGCCGCGGAACGGCTCGGGTTCACGCAGTCCGCCGTCAGCCAGCAGATCTCGGCTCTCGAGCGCGCCGTCGGTGAGCGCATGTTCGACCGGCCCGGTGGTCCCCGCCCTGCGACGCTCACCCCCGCCGGGCGCCTGATGGTCGAACACGCCGCCGTGGTCCTCGACCGCCTGGCCCAGGCGGCCGACGAGCTGGCCGCGCTGCAGGCGGGCTCGGCCGGTCGCATCGTGGTGGGCACCTTCCAGACGGTGTCGGTGCGCGTGCTGCCTGCGGTGATCGGCCGATTCCTGGCCGAGCATCCCCACATCGAGATCCGCCTCGTGGAGTCCGACGACCAGGACGACGTGCTGGCGCGCCTCGCCGGCGGGGAGCTGGATCTGAGCTTCGTCGTGGCCGGCGCCGTCGACGAGCGCTTCGAGGTCGTCGGCCTGTGCGAGGACCCGTTCGTGCTCGTGGCCCCCGCGGCGTCGACGCAGGGGGAGCGGCGACCGTTGGACGACCTCGCCGGCGCGCCGCTCATCGGGTGGCACGCAGCAGCGTGCCAGGCCCTCATCGACCAGGAGCTGCGGGCCGGGGGGATCGAACCCGACTACGTGTTCCGTTCCAACGACAACGGCGCCGTGCAGGCCATGGTGCGAGCCGGCATGGGGCTGTCGGTGATGCCGCTGCTGACCGTCGACGTCGACGATCCTGCCGTGGCCGTCCAACGCCTCGACCCGCCCATCCCGCCCCGGGTGATCGGCCTGGCCCGGGCGGTCGGACGCACCCGGTTGCCGGCTGCCGATCGCTTCGTGGAGCTGGCCGTCGACGTGTGTGCCGATCTGGGCGACGAGCTGCGGGCCCGGGCCCGGCGTCGGCGCTGAGCCGGACGGGGAGCGCCGTCGCCGGAACGGCTCGGCAGTGCGACCCGTCGGCCCGGTGGGGATTGCTCGGGAGCGCCGTGGGTCACGGCGACCGGTGACCTTGGTCCCTGGCCGCTGGGGGACCCGTGGTGGACGCTGACGGACGGTCTCGTCGTGGCCGACCGGATCGTTTGCCGGCCAAGGTCCAGCCGGGACGTCCCACCTCCAGTGAACGAGGAGCCATGTCGAACGGAGCTCGCCGGGGTGCCAGCGTCGTCGCCCTGGTCATCGGTCTCGGTCTGGTCGTGGCCCCGTTCGCGTTCCAGATGTTCAGCCGTGCGCCCCAGGGCGGCGACATGATCGACGACTTCGAGCCCTACATGAGCACCGAGGTCATCGAGCGCTTCCGTGGGTACCTCGACACCGTCGACGCCGCGGACGCCCAGGCCAGCGACCAGCTCCAGCCCGCGTTGGCCGACGCCGGCGCCGTGCCCGCCGAGGACTTCGACACGACCTACGTCCAGGTCGCGTCCCTGCGCGAGCAGTGGCCCGACGTCCAGGCCGACATGACCGACCTGCTGGACACCATGGACCGCAACCTCGACAACTACGACGCGGTCGCTTCGCTGCCGCCGTTCCCGCTGTTCCCCTGGTTCTTCGTCATCCCCGGTGTGCTGGTGGCCGGTGCGGCCACGTGGGCGCTGCTGGCCGGTCGACGTGGCCGGTCGACCAGGCCTGCGGCGTGGGTGCTCGTGGCCCTCGGCGTCGGGTTGGTGCTCGCACCGGTGGCGTTCCAGATGTTCAGCCGGGCGCCGCAGGGCGGCGACATGATCGAGGACTTCGAACCCATGATGACCCGGGAGCGCGTGCAGCGGGTGCAGGGCTACTTCATCACCATGGGCGCCGCCGAGGGCCAGTTGCGCAACCAGGCCCTGCCCGCCCTGGCCGCGGCCGAGGGTGCCACGCCCGAGGAGACGGCCGAGGCGTTCCCCCAGATCACTGCCCTGAGCGACGTGTGGCCCACCATCGTCACCGACTTCGCGCCGATGGTGTCGACGATGAGCGACAACGTCGACAACTTCGACGCGGTCGCTTCGTTGCCGCCGTTCCCGCTCTTCCCGTGGTTCTTCCTGATCCCCGGGCTGCTCGTCGCCGGTTGCGGCGTCGTGGCGCTCACCGCCCGCCCGGCCGAGGCCGGGTCGGACACGACCCACGACGAGTCGGCCGCCCCGGTGACCCCGACCCCGGCTGCCTCCGACCCCGAGGCCGATGCAGCCCCACCCGAAGGGAGCTCCCCATGACCACCCGAACACGAGCCCGTCGCGGCCTCGCCGTCGTGGCCGCTGCGCTGCTGCTCGCTGCCGGCTGCGGCGACGACGAGGACGAGGCGACCGAGTCGTCCCAGCAGGACACCGCCACAGAAGAGGCCTCCGGCTTCGAGGGCGAGCTCGCGGGGACGTTCAGCATCGACCCGGCCACGTGCGACGCGGAGGGCGTCCGGGGTTCGTACTTCCGCATGATCCAGGCCGGTGGCACCGCCGAGGAAGGCCCCTTCGTGCCCAACACCGATTCGTCGTGCACCGACCAGACGTACAACCCGCTCACCGGCGGCAGCGAGAGCGGCCTGGTCACCGGCGAGTTCCAGGCGCCGCCGGATCCGGCGTTCGACGCCGCGGGCAACGGCCTGGCCACCGACATCATCGAACCGGTCACCTTCTTCGCGGTGCAGTTCGCCGTGGCCACCAGCGATGCCGACGGTGCGGCGACGCCGACGGTCACCGCAACATCGGGCGAGCTCACCGGCGACCTCTCCGCCTGGACCGCCTACTACAGCAACCTCGTGTTCAACCAGGGCGCGCCGAAGCCCGACGGGTCGAGCCCCGGGTTGACCGCAGCGGTCAGCGGCACCATCGACGCGGACACGGGCGCCTACACCCTCGACTGGTCGAGCCAGATCGTGGGTGGTGCCTTCAACGACTTCACCGGGGTGTGGCACCTCGAGGGCACCTTCACCCCGGCGGGCTGACCCGCGGGCAGGTCGGCGGGGGTCGTCGGATCCCCGCCGTCAGTGCCCCGTCGCCTCGACGGGCGTTGGGAAGTAGCGGTGGTGGTGGCGGCCGGTCACCTCGTAGATGGCGGTGCCGGTGCGGCCGTCGTCGGTCTCCACCAGCATGTGCACCAGGCCGCCGCCGGCGTTGGGGAAGTAGGGCAGGGCCCACACGCCCTGCGCATCGACGGTCAGGGTGCGCCCGCCCTCCAGCGTGACCCGGAGCCGGCCGGCCAGGCCGGCCACGCCGGCGCCGTCGGCGCCGTAGGGCACCTCGGCCCCGTCGGCGTCGGTCCAGTGCAGCTCGTGGTGGAAGTCGATGACCGGCACGGGGTCGGAGAAGTCGGCGGGTGCGAACGCGCCGTCGGTGTAGACGCGGGCGCCGTTGGCCAGCTCCCAGTGCCACACGCCCAGCATGCCGTCGGGGAGTTGGATGGCGAACCAGGTCCACAGCGGGATGCGGGCGTGGTCGCGGACGCCCCAGGAGTGGTCGCGTTGGCCCACCCAGCCGTCCACCGAACCGGACACGTCCCCGAAGCGGTAGGTGCCCGACCAGACACCGGACTGGATCATGTGGCTCTGGTCCCACAGGAGTGAGCCGTCGTCGGCGAGGAGCCGACCGCGGCGCAGTCCCACCGGCCGGGTGCGGGCCGTGAACTCGAGGTCCAGGGCGGCGCCGTCGGTCTCGGGCAGCGAGATGCGCATGTGGCGGTAGGGCTCGGTGATCTCGACCCGGAACCGCCCCGCGTAGGGAGCGGGGTCGGCGTCGTAGGGACGGTCCTGGTAGGCGAGGATCGGTCGGCCGCCGACCCGGCCCATGGCGATGGCGTACACGAGGTTGCGCGTGGGGAAGACCGCCACCGGGATGATCAGCTTGTCGGAGGACAGGTCGGGACCGTGGGCCTCCCAGAAGAAGCTCTCCCGCCAGTGGTGGTGCTCGATGGCCACCACCCCGTGCGGCTCGGGCAACTGGTGGTCGAGGCGCTCGTCGGCGTCGCTCAGACGGACCACGTGTGGACCTCCCCGGATCGACGGCGGGCCGTGGTCGGCCGCCGTGGGGTCGGAGGCTACTGCGAGCGGTCCGGTCCGTTGCCGGCGTCCTCGCGTCGCCCCTCGACGGCGCCGCCGACCGCGTCGCGCAGCTCGCCGAAGGCCTTCTCCACCTGCTCGGTGAGCCGACCGAGATCGGGGATCACGTCCCGGTCGGAGGTCACGCCGAACTCGAGCTGGCCGGCGTAGGACAGCACCGCCATGGTGAGGCCCTCGTTGTCGACGACCTCCACGTACGGGAAGACCTCGAGCAGGCGGGCACCTCGCAGGTACAGCGGCACGGGCGGACCGGGCACGTTGGTGATGACCAGGTTCATCGGGATGTGCCGGCTCACGAAGCGGGTCAGGGGCGCAGCGAGGGGCGTGATGCCGTCGGCGAGCTGGATCACCGACTCGGCGCCGTCGACGATCGTCGAGCCCTTCAGCACGGCCGTCTGCAGGTGCACCTTCTCGAGCACGCGCACCGGGTCGGACTCGTCGACGGGCAGGTCGACCACGAACATCGACACCCGGTTGCCCAGGGTGGTGCCGTGCTCGTCCTGGCGGCGTGTCGAGACCGGGACCATGGCCTTGAGGGTGCGACCCTCGACCCCGTCGCCGTGCTCGGTCAGGAAGCGGCGAAGCGCCAGGGTGCAGGCGGCGACCACCACGTCGTTGAGGCTGCACCCGGCCTGCGCCTTGATGGCGCGCGCCTCGTCCATCGACACCCGGGCCGGGCTCCAGCGGCGGTGCTGGGTGACGGGCGTGTTCCACGGTGCGGGCGCCGGCTGCGCGGCGAAGGTCCACAGGGTCTGCGCCACGCTCGCCACCGCTGCGACCGCCGGTCCGGGATCGCGCACGGCCCGCAGCACGCCGCCCACGAGGGCGAACGGCCGGGTGAGCTGCTCGGTGACGCTGTCGCGCCACAGCCCGACCGGCGACGGCGCCGGCTCCGGGCGCCAGGGCGCCGGATCCGGCTCGTCGACCACCTCGGGTGTGAGGTCGACCAGGGCCATGCCCAGGTCCACGTTGGCGATGCCGTCGCCCAGGGCGTGGTGGGTCTTGATGATCAGTCCCACCCGGTCGCCCTCGATGCCGTCGACGAACCACAGCTCCCACAGCGGGCGGGCCCGGTCCAACGGCAGGGACTGCACCCGCCCCATCAGCTCGAGGAGCTGGGCCTCGTCGCCGGGCCGGGGGAGCGCCGTGAGCCGGACGTGGTAGTCGAGGTCGAAGCGGTCGTCGTCGACCCACACCGGCCGACCCTGGCCGAAGGGCACGAACATGAGGCGCTGGCGCAGGCGCGGCACCCGGTGGATGCGACCGGCGACGTGCGCCCGCAGGTCCTCGATGCGCAGCCGTCCCGCCTCGTCGCGCCACGAGCCCCCTTCGTACAGCGACAGCGAGCCCACGTGCTGGGGCTGGTGGGCGTCCTCGATGCGCAGGAACACCGTGTCCTGGGCCGAGAGCCGCTGGTATGGCATGGCAGCACCCCCTGTCGTCGCTCCCTCGACGCTTCCCGTCAGCCGATCACGCCGCACCCGTGCCCGCCACGGCCCAAAGACCCGACTTGTCCGGGCGACCCCGCGTCGGTCCCTGCCGGTGTCACGCGCCGCTGCCGTGACGGCCCCGCTCGGTCGTCGTCCGCGGGCGCCGCCGCGTCTGCATCTACGTTGCGTCCCATGGACATCGGTTCGTCACCCGTCGGGGTGCTGGCGGTCCTCGCCGCCGAGGCCGGCAGCGGGGAGTCTTCACCGCTCTCGCTGGTCGTCATCCTGGGCGCCGCCGTCGCGGCGCCCATCCTCGCCGAGCTGCTGCGCCGATGGCGGGTGCCCAGCGTGCTGTTCGAGCTGCTGCTCGGCATCCTCATCGGCCCCCAGGTCCTCGGGTGGGCCGAGCTGACACCGTTCGTGACCGACCTGGCCGACGTCGGGTTGGCGTTCCTGTTCTTCTTCGCCGGCTACGAGATCGACTTCGCCCGGGTGCGGGGCACGCCCCTCAACCGAGGTGTCATCGGCTGGCTCGGCTCGCTGGTGCTGGGTCTGGCGGTCGCCGGGGTCCTCGTCATCGAGGGCTTCGCCGTCTCCGATCTGTTGATCGGCCTGGCCCTGACCACCACCGCCATCGGCACGCTGCTGCCCATGATGCGCGACCGGGGCCTGCTGGAGACACCGATCGGGGGGCTGCTGGTGGCAGCCGGTGCCGTCGGCGAGTTCGGTCCGATCCTGGTGATCACGCTGCTGCTCACGGGTGACAACCCGGCCACCGAGGCCCTGCTGCTGGTCGTGTTCGTGAGCCTGGCCGTCCTCGTGGCCGTGGTGGCCACCCGACCGAAGCCCCCCGCCGTGCTCGACGTGCTGCGCCGCCACCTGCACACCTCCACCCAGCTCCCGGTGCGGATCGTGGTGCTGCTGGTGGTGGCCATGGTCCTGTTGGCCTTCGAGCTGGGCCTCGACACGCTCCTGGGCGCGTTCAGCGCCGGGCTGATCGTGCGACTGCTGCTCAGCCGCGACCAGGCGGAGGGGCTCGAACCCCGCCTCGAGGGCCTCGGCTACGGCTTCCTGATCCCTGCGTTCTTCGTGGTGTCGGGCATGCGCTTCGACGTCGAGGCGCTGTTCGGCAGTGCCTCGGCACTGGCCCGGGTCCCGGTGTTCCTCGCCCTCTTCCTCGTGGTGCGGGGGCTGCCGGCGCTGCTCGTGTACCGCGACGTGCTGGCGCCGCGCGCCCGGTGGGGCCTCGGCATCGTGCAGGCCACGGCCCTGCCGCTGGTGGTGGTGATCACCGAGATCGGCGTGCAGACCGAGCGCATGAAGCCCGAGAACGCCGTGGCACTGGTCGGCGCGGCGATGGTGTCGGTGCTGGTCTTCCCCCTGGTGGGCTTCAACCTGCTGACGAAGGAGCCCGCTGCGGCGCCAGCCAGCGAACCAGCATCCCCGACATGACGCCCACGGCGGCGCCGCCGATCGTGTCGAGGGGCAGGTGCACGCCCCACAGCAGCCGACCGAACGCCACCAGGGCCGCCACGGCGTAGGGCACCGGCCGCCAGGGGCGGGGGAGCCAGCCCGCCAGCACCGTGGCCCCGGCGAAGGCCACCGCGGTGTGGCTGGACACGAAGCCCGAACCCGTCGCCGTGGCCCGTTCCACCAGGTCGTCGAGCAGCGCCACCGGCCGACCCCGGTCCACGATGCCCTTGATGGTCCAGCCCACGGCCCAGGCCAGCAGCGCCGCCGCGGCCACGTCGAGGGCCGGTCGGGCGCGACGGGTGAGGGCCCACAGCCCCAGCACGAACAGCGTCATGCCGACGAACGAGCCGACCTGCATGGGTAGCCAGATGGCGTCCGCCAGCACGTCGGACAGGCCGTTGACGGCCTCGAACGCCGACGCCTCCCAGTCGGCGACGGGCTGCTGCCCGGCCAGCACCCACGACACGGCGAGCACGACGGCGCACACGCCCCACACCGCCACCCACACGAGGGCCGGTCGTCGCAGCGAGGAGTTGCTCGTGTCGACGCCCGACGCCTCCTCGCCGGTCGGCGTCACGGCAGCGGGCGCGTCGTCGAGGCCGCGGTGAACGTCACGGTGCCAGTGTGGCCGACGGGGGCCGCGCCGACGTGCCACGCTGGCCCGATGGCTGCGCCGTCCCCCTCCGACGAGATCCGCTACGGCTTCGTCGGCACGGGGATGATGGGGTGCGAGCACATCCGCAACGTGGTGGCCCTGCCCGGGGCGCGGCCGGTGGCGGCGGCCGATCCCGTCGCGTCGTCGCGGGCCGCGGCGCTCGAGGCCGGCGGGGGCACGCTGGAGGTCACCGCCGACGTCGACGACCTGCTCGCCCGCGACGATCTCGACGCGGTGGTGATCGCCACGCCGAACCACACCCACCGTGACGTGCTCGCCCGGGTGCTCGAGACCGACCTGCACGTGCTGGTGGAGAAGCCGCTGTGCACCACCATGGCCGACTGCCTCGCCGTGCGCGACGCCGCCCGCCACCGCCCGGGGGTCGTGTGGATGGCCCTCGAGTACCGCTACATGCCGCCCGTGGCCCGCTTCCTGGCCGAGCTGCGCGCCGGCACCGCCGGCGACGTGCGCATGCTGTCGATCCGCGAGCACCGCTTCCCGTTCCTGGTCAAGGTGGGCGACTGGAACCGCTTCACCCGCAACACCGGCGGCACCCTGGTCGAGAAGTGCTGCCACTTCTTCGACCTCATGAACCAGGCCCTGCCGGGTCGGCCGGTGCGGGTGCTGGCCTCCGGTGCCCAGGACGTGAACCACCTCGACGAGCGCTACGACGGCGAGGTGCCCGACATCCTCGACAACGCCTTCGTCATCGTCGACTACGACGACGGCCGGCGGGCGCTGCTCGACCTGTGCATGTTCGCCGAGGGGTCGCGCTGGGAGCAGGAGCTCGCGGCCACGGGCGACCGGGGCAAGGTCGAGGTGCACCTGCCGAACTTCATGGAGGCGGCCCGGGGCCGTCGCGCCGAGCTGGTGGTGGGCAGCCGGGGACCCGACTGGCCGGTGCACGAACAGGTCCTCGACGACGACGAGCGCGTCCGCTTCGTGGGCGCCCACCACGGCGCGAGCTACCTCGAGCACCTGGACTTCTGCCAGGCGATCCGCTCCGGCGCTCCCCCCGCCGTCACCCTCGACGACGGCGTCTGGTCGGTCGCCATGGGTCTCGCCGCCCACCGCTCCATCGACGAGCAGCGCCCGGTGACCCTGGCGGAGGTCGGCCTCGCCGCGGGCTGATCGGCCCGGATCGTCGGGCGCGCTCCGCGCCGCGCCGGCGGCCGGTATTCGGAGTGGATCCCCCGACCGATACACTCGCCCACCTGTATGGAAGCCACGATCGAAGCCCTCGAGGGCAACAAGGTGAAGGTGTCGGTCTCCGTCGGTGCGGACGAGTTCGAGAAGGACATCGACGACGCCTTCCGCAAGATCGCCCGAGAGGTCCGCATCCCCGGGTTCCGGCCGGGCAAGGCGCCCCGTCGGGTGCTCGAGGCGCGCATCGGCTCCGACTACGCCCGGGCCCAGGCCCTGAACGACGCCGTGCCCCGCTACTACGCCGACGCGGTGAAGGCCCACGACGTCGACGTGATCGCCGCTCCCGAGGTGGAGATCACCGAGGGCGAGGAGGCCGGCCCCGTCGCCTTCGAGGCCGTCGTCGAGGTGCGCCCGGTGGTGCAGGTGCCCGGCTATGGCGGCCTGCGGGTCACCATCGCGTCGCCGGAACCCTCCGACGAGGACGTCGACGCCCAGATCGAGCGGTTGCGCAACCAGTTCGCGGAGCTCGAGGACGTGGAGCGCCCGGCGGCCGAGGGCGACTACGTCACCATCGACATCTACGGCAGCCAGGACGGCGAGGCCCTCGAAGGGCTCACCGCCGAGGACTACCTCTACGAGCTGGGCTCGGGCGGCATCCTGCCCGAGATCGACGAGCAGCTCACCGACGCCGGGGCCGGCGACGAGCTGGAGTTCGAGGCGGCCCACCCCAACGACGAGGCTGCCGTCCTCGACTTCCGGGTCGTGGTCAAGGCGGTGAAGGAACGGGTGCTGCCCGACGTCGACGACGAGTGGGCCAACGAGGCGTCGGAGTTCGAGACCCTCGACGAGCTGCGGGCCGATCTGGCCGAGCGCCTGCGCTCGGTCAAGCGGGCGCAGGCCCAGATGCAGCTCCGGGAGAAGACGGGCGAGGCCCTGGCCGCCCTGGTGGAGGAGGAGGTCCCCGAGGCCCTGGTGAGCAGCGAGCTGCAGAACCGCCTCCAGGACCTCGCCATGCGCCTCCAGGCCCAGGGCATCGGCCTCGAGCAGTGGATCGCGGCCTCGGGTCGTCAGCCCGACGAGTTCGTGGCCGAGCTGCGGGAGAAGGCCACCGAGGCCGTGCGCGTCGACCTCGCGCTGCGGGCCGTGGCCGATGCCGAGAGCATCGAGTGCGACGACGACGACCTCACCGAGGAGTTCGAGTCGGTGGCGGCCCGGCTCGAGCTGGAACCCGAGCAGGTTCGCGCCCAGTTCGAGCGCGCTGATCAGGTCTCCGCGGTACGCTCCGACGTGAGGAAGCGCAAGGCGTTCGACTGGCTCCTCGAGCGGGTGGAGATCGTCGACGAGGACGGTCATCCCGTCGATCGGGCCAGTCTGGAGTTCGACACCGACGATGCCGAGGAGGCCGACGAGGCTGCCCCGGCCGAAGCCGAGAGCAGCACCGAGGCCGGTGCCGAGACAGGAGACGACGAGTGATCGAGTCGATCCGCAACTACCTCGTCCCGACGGTCATCGAGCAGACCAACCGGGGTGAGCGGGGCTACGACCTCTACTCGAAGCTGCTCAAGGAGAGCATCATCTTCGTCGGCACGCCGATCGACGACACCATCGCCAACCTGATCTGCGCCCAGATGCTCCACCTCGAGTCGGAGAACCCCGACAAGGACATCAACCTCTACATCAACTCGCCGGGCGGCGACATCACGGCCCTGTTCGCCATCTACGACACGATGCGGTTCGTCAAGAACGACATCACGACGATCTGCTTCGGGCAGGCCGCGTCGGCCGCCGCCGTGCTGCTGGCCGCAGGTTCCAAGGGCAAGCGCCTCGCCCTGCCCCACGCCCGGGTGCTCATCCATCAGCCCTACGCCCAGGCCTACGGTCAGGGCACCGACATCGAGCTGGCCGCCAAGGAGATCCTGCGCATGCGCGGCCTGCTGGAGGAGATCCTGGCCGAGCACACCGGCCAGACGGTGGACAAGATCCACGCCGACACCGACCGCGATTTCGTGATGTCCGCCACCGAGGCGCTCGAATACGGCATCATCGACGAGGTCATCTCAGACAGGCAGCTCGCGGACAACACCGGCGCCATCCAGGCCGTGCGCTAGGTCCGCCCGAAAACACGCACCGCAGGAGCCGGGGGAAGGCAACGTGGCCAAGTTCGGAGACGGAGGCGAGCTCCTCAAGTGCTCGTTCTGCGGCAAGTCGCAGAAGCAGGTGAAGAAGCTCATCGCCGGCCCCGGGGTCTACATCTGCGACGAGTGCATCGACCTGTGCAACGAGATCATCGAGGAGGAGCTCAACGAGACCTCCGAGCTGCGCTTCGACGAGCTGCCCAAGCCCCGTGAGATCTACGAGTTCCTGAACGACTACATCATCGGTCAGGAGCACGCCAAGAAGATCCTGTCGGTGGCGGTCTACAACCACTACAAGCGGGTGCAGTTCGGGGCCAACAGCGACAACGACGTGGAGCTGGCCAAGTCCAACATCCTGCTGATCGGCCCCACCGGCTGCGGCAAGACGTTGCTGGCCCAGACGCTGGCCCGCATGCTCAACGTGCCCTTCGCCATCGCGGACGCCACGGCCCTCACCGAGGCCGGCTACGTGGGCGAGGACGTCGAGAACATCCTGCTCAAGCTGATCCAGGCCGCGGACTACGACGTCAAGAAGGCCGAGACCGGCATCATCTACATCGACGAGATCGACAAGATCGCCCGCAAGAGCGAGAACCCGTCGATCACCCGCGACGTGTCGGGCGAGGGCGTGCAGCAGGCGCTGCTCAAGATCCTGGAGGGCACCACCGCCTCGGTGCCGCCCCAGGGCGGGCGCAAGCACCCCCACCAGGAGTTCATCCAGATCGACACCACGAACATCCTGTTCATCTGCGGTGGGGCCTTCGCCGGCATCGAGAAGATCATCGAGAACCGTCGGGGCGGCAACGGGGTGGGCTTCAAGGCCGACGTGCGCCGGGCCAGCGAGAAGGACCTGAGCGAGCTCTTCACCCAGGTGCTGCCCGAGGACCTGCTCAAGTTCGGTCTCATCCCCGAGTTCATCGGCCGGCTGCCCGTCATCGGTGCGGTGGCCAACCTCGACCGCGAGGCGCTCATCCGCATCCTGCAGGAGCCCCGCAACGCGCTGGTCAAGCAGTACAAGAAGTTCTTCGAGTACGAAGACGTCGAGCTGGACTTCAGCGAGGACGCACTGGCCGCCGTCGCCGACCAGGCCCTGCTGCGCGGCACCGGCGCCCGGGGCCTGCGGGCCATCCTCGAAGAGGTGCTGCTGGCCACCATGTACGACCTGCCCAGCCGCACCGACGTCGAGAAGGTCGTGATCGACGCCGACGTCGTGCTGGAGAAGGTCAACCCGACCCTCGTGCCCCGCAGCGCAGGCACACGCAGCCAGCAGAACCGGCCCCGCCGGGCCGCTTCCTGACGCGCCGCGTCGGGCCCCGCTGTCGACGTGGACCACCCCGGCGCGCTCGAGTGGCTCGATCGCCACATCAACCGTGAGGCGACCGCAGGACGCATCGCCGGGCTGTCGCTCGAGCCGATGCAGCGTCTCGTGCACGTGCTGGGCGACCCGCAGCACGCCTACCCGGTCGTGCACATCACGGGCACCAACGGCAAGGGCTCGGTGGCGCGTCTGGTCACGGCGCTGCTCGCCGCCCACGGTCTGACCGTCGGCACCTACACCAGCCCGCACCTGCAGACGGTCAACGAGCGTCTGGCCATCGACGGCGTCTCCATCGACGACGACACCTTCGCCGAGGTCATCGGCGACCTGGCGTCGCTGGTGCCGCTGTCGGGCCTCACGCCGTCCTACTTCGAGCTGCTGACCGCGGCGGCCTTCTCGTGGTTCGCCCACAGCGCCGTCGACGTGGCCGTGGTGGAGGTCGGGCTGCTCGGACGGTGGGACGCCACCAACGTGGCCGACGCCCAGGTGGCGGTCATCACCAACATCGGGCCCGACCACACCGACTTCCGGGGCGACTGGCGGGCCGCCATCGCCGCCGAGAAGGTCGGCATCGTGAAGCCGGCGTCGTTCCTGGTGCTGGGGGAGACCGACCTCGAGCTGCGTCCCCTGTTCGTCGAGGCCGCCGCCGACCGTCTGTGGGTACTGGACGAGGACTTCGTCGTCGACGCCGACCAGACCGCGGTGGGCGGCCACCTGATCGATCTGCGCACGCCGGGGGCGTCGTACCCAGAGGTGTTCCTGCCCCTCCACGGTGCCCATCAGGTCACCAACGCGGCCTTGGCCGTGGCCGCCACCGAGGCCTTCTTCGCCCGGCCCCTGGAGCAGGGCGTCGTGGAGCTGGCCTTCGAGCAGGTGCGCCTGCCGGCCCGCTTCGAGGTCGTGTCGCACCAGCCGCTCACGATCATCGACGGCGCCCACAACCCCGACGGCGCCGTGACGGTGGCCGAGACGCTCGACGACGAGTTCGACATCGCCGGCCGACGCCTCCTCGTCGTGGGGCTCCTCGAGGGTCGCGACCCGACGGTGATGCTGGAGGCCTTCGACGCCACCCGGGCGGACCTGCTGGTGGCGTGCACCCCGCCCTCGCCGCGTGCCCTGCCCGCGGCGGAGCTCGCCGCCGCGGCCGACGCCCTGGGCATCCCGGTGCGGGTCGTGCCCGACGTCGCCGACGCGGTGCGACGTGCCCGGGCCGAGGCCGAGGAAGGGGACGCGGTGGTGATCGCCGGCTCGCTCTACGTCGCCGGCGCCGCCCGCACCGCCCTCGGCCTCCCACCGCCCTGACCCGGGAACGCCCGCCCCTCTCCCCCTCCCTCCGCCCGAAATCTCGTCACCAGACCCCGGCAAGCGGGGCGACGTGACGAGATTTCGGTGGAGCGGGGCGACGTGACGAGATTTCGCCGTAGGGGGAGACGGGCGCCTACCCTGCGCCGCCATGGATCGCACGTTCGTCATCTGCAAGCCGGACGCCGTGGAGCGGGGCCTGGTGGGCGAGATCATCGGCCGCTTCGAACGCAAGGGGCTGCGCCTCGTGGCGGCGGAGCTGCGCACCATCGACGCCGAGACGGCGGCGGTCCACTACGGCGAGCACGTGGGCAAGCCCTTCTACGACGGGCTGCTGGCCTTCATCACCCGCGGTCCGGCTCTGCTGCTGGTGGTCGAGGGGCCCCAGGACACCTGGAAGGTCGTGCGGACCATGATGGGCGCCACCAACCCCCGTGACGCTGCACCGGGCACGATCCGGGGCGATCTGGGCCTCGACGGCACGGAGAACCTGGTCCACGGCTCCGACGCGCTCGCGTCCGCGGAACGGGAGATCGCGCTCTTCTTCCCCGGCCTGGCCTGAAGCGTCCCGGGGCTCCGCGCGCGACTGTTGCGATCAGGTTACGAAGGGGTACGATCGACCCACGAGCGGGCGCCGTCGCCCGCCGCAGCACCGGCCTCCGAAAAGGCCTACCCTCTGAACCAGAACGCCACGACGGCCCCCGGGCTCGCCAACACCTCGCCCGACGGTCGTCGACAACCGTACGAAGCCACTTCGACCCCGCCGCGTAGCGCCGGCACCCCACGCCATGGCTGCTGAAAGTCTCATCTCCTCGTTCTCGTCGATCGTCGGGCGCGACATGGCCGTCGATCTCGGGACGGCCAACACGCTCGTCTACGTCCGCGGTGAGGGCATCGTGCTCAACGAGCCCTCCGTCGTCGCCGTCAACGTGCGCGACGGCCGCCCGGTCGCCGTGGGCAGCGAGGCCAAACGCATGATCGGGCGCACGCCCAGCCACATCCAGGCCATCCGCCCGCTGAAGGACGGCGTCATCGCCGACTTCGACATGTGCGAGAAGATGCTGCGCTACTTCATCCAGAAGGTGCACCAGCGCCGCTGGGCCAAGCCCCGCATGGTCATCTGCGTGCCGTCGGGCATCACCCCGGTCGAGCAGCGCGCCGTGCAGGACGCCGCCGAGAACGCCGGCGCCCGCAAGCCGGCCTACATCATCGAGGAGCCGATGGCCGCGGCCATCGGCGCCGGTCTTCCGGTGCAGGAGCCGACCGGCAACATGATCGTCGACATCGGCGGCGGCACCACCGAGGTGGCGGTGATCTCCCTCGGTGGCGTCGTGACCAGCCAGTCCATCCGGGTCGGCGGCGACGAGCTCGACGAAGCCATCATCCAGTTCATCAAGAAGGAGTACAGCCTCGCCCTGGGGGAGCGCACCTCCGAGGAGGTCAAGATCGCCCTCGGCTCGGCGTGGCCCCTGGAGGAGGAGCTGTACGCCGAGATCCGCGGACGCGACCTCGTGACCGGTCTGCCCAAGACCATCGTGACGTCCACCGAGGAGATCCGCGAAGCCCTCGAGGAGCCCGTCTCGGCCATCGTCGACGCGGTGAAGGTGACCCTCGACAAGACGCCACCGGAGCTGGCCGCCGACATCATGGAGCAGGGCATCGTGCTCGCCGGCGGGGGCGCGCTGCTGAACGGCATCGACGCCCGGCTCGAGCACGAGACCGGCATGCCCATCGTCATCGCCCCGAACCCGTTGTTCGCGGTGGCCATCGGCTCGGGTCAGTCTCTCGAGGAGTTCGAGGCGCTCAAGGGCGTCCTGTTCTCGTCGACGCCGATGTCCTGACACGGCCGGGGCCTCCCTTGGCGCTCACCCGTCGCACCAGCCGCTCCCGGTTCACGCTCGTCCTGCTGATCCTCACGTCGATCACGCTGCTCACCCTCGACGCCCGCAACTTCGGGCCGGTCGAGAGCGTGCGCCGCGGCGTGCTGTCGGTGCTGGCTCCCGTGGGCGACGCCTTCGGTGGGCTGTTCGACCCGGTGCGCGACGCCTGGGACGGCGCCACCGGCTACGACGAGCTCGCCTCGGAGAACGACGACCTGCGGGCGCGCATCGCGGAGCTCGAGGGCCAGATCGCATCGGGTCAGGCCGCCCAGGCCGAGCTGGATCAGCTCAAGGCGCAGCTCGATCTGCCGTTCGTCAACGAGATCCCCGTGGTGCGCGCCACCGTGACCTCGGGCGCCATCGGCAACTTCGACCAGACCATCGAGATCGACAAGGGAAGCGACCAGGGCATCCGGGAGGGCATGCCGATCGTGTCCGGTGCCGGCCTCGTGGGGGAGGTGGTCGAGGTGACCGGCGGGCGCTCCGTGGTGCGCCTCGTCTCGGACCCGGCGTTCCAGGCCGGGGTGCGCAAGCCCGGCACCGACGGGCTGGGCGTCGTGCGGGGCCAGGGCGACGGCGGACGGTTGCGGGCCACGTTCGACCTCAGCGCGGAGCTGGCCGAGGGCGATCTGCTCGTGACCAGCGGTGCCTCGCGCAGCCAGTTCCCGCCCGACGTGCCCGTGGGCCGGGTCACCTCGGTGACCCGCGACGAGACCGCGCTGGAGACGCGGGTGGAGCTCGAGACCCTGTCGAGCCTGAGCGATCTCACGTACGTGACCGCCCTGCTCTACGAGCCCACGGCATGACGGCGTCGGTCTACGCCCGCAGCGCGGTGGTGCTCCTGTCGGTCCTGGTGCTGCAGCGCGGCCTGCTGTCCGACGCCCGCATCGCCGGGGTGGCGCTCGATCTGCTGCTGCTGGTGTCGCTCGCCGCCGGCCTCACCGGCGGCCCCGACCGGGGGGCCGCGTTCGGGTTCGCCGCCGGGCTGGGCATGGATCTGCTCCTGCAGGGTCCGCTCGGGCTCACCGCGCTCGCCTTCTGCCTCGCGGGCTACGTCGCGGGCCGCTACGAGGGGTCGACGGTGCGGGCATCGCGCTGGCGGCCGGTGATCACCGTGGGTGTCGGGAGCGCGGCGACCTACGGGCTGTACGTGGTGCTGGGGTGGGTGTTCGGACAGCGCAGCATGCTGAGCGACCGCCTGTGGGTGATCGTGCTCGTGGTGTCGTTGGTGAACGCCATCATCAGCCCCCTGGCTCTTCGCGTCATGCGCTGGGTCTGGCACGATCCTGTGGTCGGCCGGTACCCCGCCATCCGTTGAGGGCCGGTCCGTGGTGAACTGTCACGGTTTCGTCATCTCCCGATCGGTCGCCCCATGGACAGCGAATCCCCACGCCTACGTCTGAGCATCCTCGGCGTGATCGTGTTCTCGCTGTTCGTCGCGCTCTTCGCCCGCCTCTACTTCCTGCAGGTGATGTCCTCCGAGGAGGGGGAGCTGGAGGCCACGGCCAACCGGGTGCGGGTGGTCCAGACCGAGGCGCCGCGGGGGCGGATCCTCGATGCCGAGGGTCGGGTCATCGTCGACAACCGGACCTCGCTCGTGGTCACCGTCGATCCCCACGAGCTCGAGGACTACGACGAGGATGCCACCGACGAGCTGTTGCTGCGCCTGGCCCAGGAGCTCACCCGGTCCGGTATGCCCACCAAGCTCGCCTCGCTCGAGCGGCGCCTCGACGACCCGCAGTACAGCCCCCTGCAGCCCATCCCGGTGGCCGTCGACGTACCCGAGGAGCTCGAGGTGATCCTGGCCGAGCGCGCCGAGGACTTCCCCGGGGTGAGCGTGCGGCGCGAGTCGGTGCGGGCCTACCCCGAGGGACAGCTGGCGGCGCACGTGTTCGGCTACGTCGGGCGCATCTCACCGGAGGAGTACGAGGCGCGCATGGGCGGGCCCGGCGCCGAGGACGACGACCCGAAGCCGTACCAACCCGACTCCAGCATCGGCAAGACCGGGGTGGAGTACCAGTACGAGTCCGAGCTGCGGGGCATGCCGGGGGAGAAGGTCATCGAGATCGACTCGGGCGGCAAGCCCGTGCGCGTCATCGAGGAGCGTCCGCCCGTGCCGGGCAACGACCTCCAGCTCACCGTCGACCTCGACATCCAGCGCAACGCCGAAGCGCAACTCGCCGACCAGATCGAGCGGCTCCGGGGCACGTTCACGCCCGACGGCAAGCGGGCCCGGGCCCCCGCCGGCGCGGTCACCGTGGTGGACCCCGCCAACGGCCACGTGCTCGCCATGGCCTCGTACCCCACCTACGACCCCGACGAGTTCGTCAACGGCATCAGCGCCGAGCGCTACGAGCAGTACGTGGGTGGCGACGCCGCCGACAACCCGCTCACCAACCGGGTCATCGGCGGCCTCTACCCGCCCGGGTCGACGTTCAAGCTGTTCACCGCCGAGGCCGCGGTCGAAAAGGGGCTCATCACCGGCTCGACCGGCTACAACGACGGCGGCACCTACACCCTGCAGGGCTGCAACGGTCCGGCGTGCACCCGACAGAACGCGCAGCGCGCCGTGCACGGCTACGTGGATCTCGCCCAGTCGCTCACCGTGTCGAGCGACGTGTACTACTACTGGCTCGGCGACCGGTTCTGGCACGACCGCGACCAGTACGGCGACGGCATCCAGGAGATCGCCCGCCGCTACGGTCTGGGCGCGCCGTCGGGCATCGACCTGCCCGGCGAGCTCGGCGGCCTCGTCCCCGATCCGGCGCTCAAGCAGCAGCGCCACGACGCCAACCCGGTGGCCTTCCCCGAGGGCACCTGGTACGCCGGCGACAACGTGAACCTGGCCATCGGGCAGGGCGACGTGCTGGTGACCCCACTGCAGCTCGCCAACGCCTACGCCGCCTTCGCCAACGGCGGCACGCTCTACCAGCCCCAGGTGGTCTGGCGCATCCTCCAGCCCAAGGGCGACCCGGACGACCCCGCCGACGTGGTGCGCACCAACGAGCCCGTCGTGGTGCGTCAGTTCGACATCCCCTCCGGGGCGCGTGACCCGATCGAACGGGGGCTGGCGGGCGTGGTCGAACCGCCGGAGGGCACGGCCAAGAACGCCTTCGAGGGGTTCGACACGACGGAGTGGTCCATCGTGTCGAAGACGGGCACGGCGGAGAACTCCGGCGGCAAGGCCGACAACGCCTGGTTCGTGGCCTACGCGCCCGCCGACGACCCCAGCTACTCCGTGGCGGTGGTGCTCGAGGAGGCCGGCTTCGGCGGCTCGTCCGCGGCGCCGGTCGTGCGCCGCATCTTCGAGCCCCTCGCCGGCGAGGAGACGACCGACGCCTCCACGTCGGCCGTGGTCGGGGGCAACGACTGATGGCCACGCTCACCAGACCGAGCACCGAGCTCAACCGGCGCGACCTGTCCGCGCCGTGGCGTCACATCGACTGGGTGCTGGTGGCGAGCGTGCTGCTGGTGTCCGTGATGGGCGTGACGATGGTGTTCAGCGCCACCCGCGGTGCCGAAGGGCCGGCCGACACGTCCTATCTGAAGCGCCAGGCCGTCTTCATGGTCATCGGCGTGGGCATCCTCGCCCTGTCGACCCTGACGGACTACCGACGACTGCGGGACCTGGCCCTGCCCGCCTACATCGCCCTCAGCCTGTTGCTGCTGGCCGTCGTCTCGCCCCTGGGCACGTCGTCCAAGGGCGCCCAGGCGTGGTTCGCCATCGGCAACTTCCAGCTGCAGCCCTCCGAGTTCGCCAAGATCGGTCTCATCGTCGCCCTGGCGGCGCTGCTCGAGCACTGGCACGGCGACGTCGACCTGCGACGGGTGGGCATCGCCAGCGCCGTCGCCGGCCTGCCCATGGCGCTCATCCTGTTGCAGCCCGACCTCGGCACGATGCTGGTGTTCGTGGCCATCACGGTGGCCATGTTCCTCATGGGAGGCGTGAAGGGCCGCCACCTCCTGCTGCTGACGCTGGTGGGCGTCATCGGGGTCGTGGGCGTGCTCAACTCCAACGTGCTCAAGGAGTACCAGAAGGACCGCCTCACGGTGTTCCTCGACCCCGAGTCGGACAAGGGCGGCTCGGCCTACAACGTCAACCAGTCGATCATCACCATCCAGCAGGGCGGACTCACCGGTGACGGGTTGTTCCAGGGGCGCCAGACCCAGCTGCGCTTCGTGCCCGAGCAGCAGACGGACTTCATCTTCACCGTGGTGGGCGAGGAGCTCGGCTTCCTGGGAGCCGCCACCTTCCTCGGCCTCTACGGTCTGATCGTGTGGCGCGTCTGGCGCGCCGCGAACCTGGCGCGGGACACCTTCGGTCAACTCCTGTGCGTCGGGGTGCTGGCCATGCTCGCGTTCCAGCTCTTCGAGAGCGTCGGCATGACCATGGGCATCATGCCCGCCACCGGCATCCCGCTGCCCTTCATGTCCTACGGCGGCTCGTCCACCATCACCTCCTTCGTGGCCATCGCCGTCGTGCTCAACGTGCACATGCGGCGTTTTCGCTGATCCGGGCCGGCACCCGCCGGCCGGCCCTCCTCCGCACGTGGGGCCCCTCGCTCGCGGGGCTCGCTCGCCCCACGGCGGCGGTGGTTCGCTGATCCGGGCCGGCACCCGCCGGCCGCCCTGGGCGCCCACTCCGGTTCGCGCCGTGCAGGGCGGTACGATTCGGGGATCATGACGTCGATCTGGCCGCAGCTCGAACCCATCCTCCCCAAGGTGGCCCGACCTGCCCGCTACATCGGCCTCGAAGATGGGTCGGTGCAGCCCCATCATGATCCACGAAAGGTGTCGTGGCTGCTGCTGTACCCCGACACCTACGAGATCGGGCTGCCCAACCAGGGCCTGCAGATCCTCTACGAGATCCTGAACGAGCGCGACGACGCCCTCGCCGAGCGCAGCTACGCCCCGTGGGTCGACCTCGAGGCCGAGCTCCGGTCCCGGGGCCTGCCCCTGTTCAGCGTCGACACCCATCGACCGGCGGGCGAGTTCGACCTGCTGGCGTTCAACCTGTCGGCCGAGCTCGTCTACACCAACGTCCTGAACTGCATCGACCTGGCGGGCGTGCCGGTGCGGGCCGCGGCGCGCCGCCCGGAGCACCCGCTCGTGCTCGCCGGCGGCCACTGCACCTACAACCCCGAGCCGCTGGCCGACTTCCTCGACGCCGTCGTGCTCGGCGACGGCGAGGAGGTCGTGGCCGAGATCACGGAGGTGGTGCGGGACTGGAAGGCGTCGGGTCGCACCGACGGCAGCCGCGAGGGTGTCCTGCGGGCGCTGGCCCGGGTGCCGGGCGTGTACGTGCCCTCGCTGTACGACGTCGCCTACGACGGCCCCCGCCTGGTGGCCGTCACCCCCCGGTTCGCGGACGTGCCCGACCGGGTCGAGAAGCGCACCATCGCCGACCTCGCCGACTGGCCCTACCCTCGCCGCCAGCTGGTGCCGCTCACCGAGGTGGTGCACGACCGACTCAACGTCGAGGTGTTCCGGGGTTGCACCCGGGGGTGCCGGTTCTGCCAGGCGGGCATGATCACCCGTCCGGTGCGGGAGCGCCCGGCCGAACAGGTCCGCACCATGGTGGCTGAGGGGCTGCGGCGCACCGGCTACGACGAGGTCGCCCTCACCTCGCTGTCCACCGCCGACTTCTCGGGCATCGAGGAGGTCGTGCGGGCCGTGGTCGACGACCCCGTCAACGGCCAGCAGACGTCGGTGTCGCTGCCCAGCCTTCGGGTCGACGCCTTCACCGTGGGCATCGCCGCGCAGCTCCAACGGGCCCGCCGCACCGGCCTGACCTTCGCTCCCGAAGCGGGCACGTGGCGGATGCGCCAGGTCATCAACAAGCTCATCCGCGAGCAGGACCTCTACGACGCCGTCGACGCCGCCTTCTCCCAGGGGTGGCGGCGCATGAAGCTGTACTTCCTGACCGGCCTGCCCACCGAGACCGACGAGGACACCCTGGGCATCGCCGAGCTCGGCCGCAACTGCGTGGAGATCGGACGACGTCACACCCGCAGCGCCTCGGTCACCCTCTCGGTGGGGGGCTTCGTGCCCAAGCCGTTCACCCCGTTCCAGTGGTTCGGGCAGAACACGGTGCCCGAACTGCACCGCAAGGTCGGCCTGCTGCGTGACGACCTGCGACGGCACCGGTCGGTCCAGCTCAAGTGGCACGACCCCAAGGCGACCCTCGTCGAGGGGCTCACGTCCCGGGGCGACCGCCGCCTCGGGCCCGTCATCGAAGACGTGTGGCGGCAGGCCGGCACCTTCCAGGAGTGGTCCGAACGGTTCCGACTCGACCTGTGGCTCGACGCGCTGGCCCGGGCCGGCCTCGACCCCGACTGGTACGTGCACCGGCACCGCACCGAGGACGAGGTCCTGCCGTGGGACCACCTCTCGGCCGGGCTCCACAAGGACTTCCTGTGGCAGGACTGGCGCGACGCCCTCGACGAGGTCGGCCTCGAGGACTGCCGGTGGACGCCGTGCTACGACTGCGGCGCCTGCACGGGCTACTCGATCGAGCACATCGTCGCCTCGGCCACGCCCCCCGCGGGCGGGAGCCAGGGGACCGGGCAGGACCTCGCCGCCGAGTCCTCCACGCCCGTGCAGCTGCTGGCCCGTCCGCCACAGGCCCGGCCCGCGCAGGCAGGTGCCCGGTGAGGATCCGGTTCCGCTTCGCCAAGACCGGCAAGGTCCGCTTCACCAGCCACCGAGACGTGGCCCGTCTGTGGGAACGGGCGCTGCGCCGTGCCGAGCTTCCCGTGGCGTCCACCCAGGGCTTCTCGCCCCGACCCAAGGTGCACTTCGGTCTGGCCCTGCCCACCGGCCACGAGTCGCTGGGCGAGTACCTCGACGTCGACCTGCGTGAGCCCGAGTGCGCCTCGGTCGACCCGGCGGAGCTGCCCCAGCTGCTCACCCCGTTGCTGCCCGCGGGCTTGACCGTGGAGGCGGCCGCGCTCGTGGACCGACCCGGGCCGTCCCTCCAGGAGGCGGTCACGAGCTGCTCCTGGCGCATCGAGGTGCCGGGTGCCGACCTCGCCGAGCTGACGGCGGCGGTGGAACGGCTGCTCGCCGCCCCGGAGGCGTGGGTGACCCGCGAGCGCAAGGGCCGGCCGGTCACCGACGACATCCGACCGGCGGTGGCGATGCTCGCCATCGCCGGCTCCCTGCCACCCGACCGGCTCGAGCCGGGCGTGGTGCTGGAGGCCGAGTTGGCCACGCAACCCCGGGGTGTGCGCCCCTCCGAGCTGCTCGCAGCCCTGGAGCCGCCACACCAGGAGGGCCGGGTGTGCAGGACGCACCAGTGGATCGCGCTCGACGGCGCGCGTCGGGAGCCACTCCCGGCGCCGACGACGTGGGCGCCGCACGCACAGGCGCGTGCATCGTGAGAGGAACGCAACCATGTCCGACCCGGCGTTCGACGGCCGGTCCGTGCCCGAGCAGGGCGCCGCACCTGCCGACCCCGATGCCGTCCGCGGCCCGGTCGACACCGGCCCGCCCGGTGACGCTCCCTCGCCCGAGCCGGAGGGCGGCGACGCGCTGACCCGACCCCGCCGCCGGCGGGGGTCGCGTGGTGGACGCAACCGGTCCCGCTCCACGGGCAAGGCAGACGGTACGGGCTCGCAGACCGAGGAGCCGACCGCCCGCGCCGACGATGCCGCACCAGCCGAGGACGCGGGCGCGGCGCCGGCGCCGTCCACACCGTCGCCCCGCGCCGACGACGCTGCCGATCCCGCGCCGGGCACCCGCAGCGGCGGGCGTCGCGGTGCCAGTCGTCAGCCCGAGGAGCTCCCCGAGCGGTTGACCCACGGCCGGGCCCGGTCGGCCGACGCCGCCGAGCGGGCTCTCGTGCGCCGCCCCCAGATCGGCGACACCCGGCCCGCTCCGGCTCCGACCCCCGCCACGGCGCCGACCGCCGGTGGGTCGGCGGGCGCCAAGGCCGCCGGTGGGTCGGCGGGTGCCAAGGCCGGCGGTGGGGCGGCGGGTGCCAAGGCCGCCGGTGGCGCGGCGGGTGCCAAGGCCGGCGGTGGCGGGTCGAAGCGAGCGGGCGGGTCCGAGGCCAAGAAGGACGCCGGTGGGCGCGCCCGGGGCCAGCGCCGCAAACGGGGTGGCCGCGGCGGTTCCGGCGACTCGGCAGTCGACGCGCCCAGCGCCGTCCAGCCCGTCGAGGCCCTCGTGCCCGACGAGCCGTTCGAGCTCGACGAGGGCACCCTCAAGCGACGCAAGGGGCGTGAACGCAAGGGCCGTCCCGTCGGCCGCTACCTGATGTGCGTGAGCGTGGGACCCCGTGCGACGCAGATCGCGGTGCTCGAGGGGCGGAACCTGATCGAGCACTACGTGTCGCGGCCGGCCGACGACGTCGGCCAGATCCACGGCAACATCTACCTGGGACGCGTCCAGAACGTGCTGCCGGGCATGGAGGCGGCCTTCGTCGACATCGGCACGCCCAAGAACGCGGTGCTCTACCGCGGGGACGTCCAGTACGACAAGGAGGACATCGAGGAAGGCGGCAACGCCCGCATCGAGCAGATCCTCAAACAGCGACAGACCATCCTCTGCCAGGTCACCAAGAACCCCATCGCCCACAAGGGTGCCCGCCTCACCCAGGAGGTGTCGCTGCCGGGACGCTTCGTGGTGCTCATCCCCAACAGCACGACCTACGGGATCTCCAAGCGGCTGCCCGACGACGAGCGCAAGCGGCTCCGTTCGGTGCTGGACCGGGTGCGTCCGAAGGGCCACGGCCTCATCGTGCGCACCGCGGCGGAGAACGTCACCGCAGAGGAGATCGAACGCGACGTGCTCCAGCTCGCGCAGCAGTGGCGCCAGGTCGAGGCGCTGGCAGCGTCGACCTCGACGACGGCGCCGGCGCTGCTCTACCGGGAGCCGGACATGGCGGTGCGTGTCATCCGGGAGGAGTTCAACAAGGACTACCGGGGCATCGTCATCGACGACCGGGCCCTCTACGAGGAGATCGCCAACTACGTCAACGCCATCTCGCCGGCGCTGGCCGATCGGGTGCAGTTCTACGACCCTGCCGTCGAGGGGCTGTCGATCTTCGAGCGCCACCACGTCCACGAGCAGCTCCACAAGGCACTCGACCGCAAGGTGTGGCTGCCCTCCGGCGGGTCGCTGGTCATCGAGCACACCGAGGCGCTCACCGTGATCGACGTCAACACCGGCAAGAACGTGGGCACCTCGAGCCTCGAGGAGACCGTGTTCCGCAACAACCTCGAGGCGGCCGACGAGATCGCCCGCCAGCTCCGGCTGCGCGACATCGGCGGCATCATCGTCATCGACTTCATCGACATGGAGATCGAGGACAACCGACGTCAGGTCATCCGGGCCTTCCGCGACGCCCTGGCCCGGGACAAGACCCGCACCCAGGTGTTCGACATCTCCGACCTGGGCCTGGTGGAGATGACGCGCAAGCGGATCGGGGAGGGCCTGCTCGAGTCGTTCTCCACGACCTGCCCGGAGTGCGAGGGCCGGGGTGTGCGCATCGACGAGGACCTGATCGTGTGAGCCCGACTTTCGCGACGCCCCGTCGACCCGATACGCTGGCGCCCCTATGTATGCCGTGATCAAGACCGGTGGGAAGCAGTACCGCGTGGAAGAGGGCCAGCGGCTCGAGGTCGAGCGCCTCGCCGCCGACGAGGGCGAGGTCAGCTTCGCCCCGGTGCTCGTCGTCGACGGGGAGCGCGTGCTCGCCACGCCCGGCGAGCTGGCCGGCGCCTCGGTGTCGGCCAAGGTCCTGGGCGAGGTCAAGGGCCCCAAGATCACCGGCTTCACCTACAAGAACAAGACCAACCAGCGTCGCCGGTGGGGTCACCGCCAGACACTGGCCAGCATCGAGATCACCGGCATCTCCAAGGGGTAGCACCATGTCGAAGACCAAGGGTGGCGGCTCCACCAGGAACGGCCGCGATTCGCAGAGCAAGCGCCTCGGTGTGAAGCGCTACGACGGTGAGCAGGTCAACGCCGGCTCGATCATCGTGCGTCAGCGGGGCACCCGCATCCACCCCGGCGACAACGTCGGCCGTGGCGGCGACGACACGCTTTTCGCCCTGACCGCGGGCCGCGTCAAGTTCGGCAGCCGCCGGGGACGCAAGCTCGTCGACGTCCTCGTCGACTGAACCCCAGCACTGCCGATCGAGGGCCCAGCAGATCGCGCCTTCCCTCGGGGAGACTTGTGCGTTACTGTACACACGGCAGGTGGAACCACTCAGGAGTGAAGTGGGTTTCGTGTCGACCTGTGCATGTCCGTGTCGAGATGCGGCTTTCGGCTGTCGGGCGGAGCACTGGTCGATGCGCTATGTTGACGCCCGGGTAACTTCGGGCTTCCACCCAGGCGGGTGACCATGAACCGGCAGGGCAGGTCTAAATCGACGGGTCGGCGTGTCAACGACATCGGCGCGACCCTGGTCGAGTACGCGCTGATCGTTGCTCTCGTGGCGGTCGGGTCCATCGCGGCCATCAACTTCCTGCAGACGGCCTCCAGCGACGAGGTGGCCAACCAGGCGGACTGCGTCTCGACGCGACCCCCTCCCGCCTCGTGCCAGGCGGCGCCGATCATCACGACCACCACGGCCTCCACCGTGCCCACCACGGCGACGACCGCGCCGCCCACCACGCCCACGACCGCGGCGACGACGACCTCCACCGTGCCGCCGAACACGTCGACGTGGACGGGTGTGGCGACCTCGATCGACGCGGACTTCTGGTACGCCGAGGCGACGCTCGACGTGCGCACCGCGGGCTCCTCCCCGGTGGAGGGTGCGGTCGTCCGGGTGCGGTGGCGGTTGACCAATCCGGTGTACCCGGATCAGTTCACCACCGAGTGCACGACGACGGCAGCAGGAACCTGCACGGTGCGTTTCGACGTTCCGTACGCAGGGGTGCTGCAGATCGAAGCCCGGGTGCTCACGATCGATTCGACGCCCCCGGTGGCGACGCTGCCGTCGCCGCTGACCTATTCGAAGCCTTCCTGAGGGCGTGCAGTGACCGTGATCCCGCAGACGAGAGCCCGACGTCGAACAGGTGGCATGCGATCCAACCGCCGGCGCGGCGCCGGTGACCGGGGTGCGGCGCTGCTCGAGACCGCGCTCATCGCGCCCGTCTTCTTCATCCTCGTGTTCGGCATCCTCGACTTCGGCCTGCTGTTCCGCGACGCCCAGAGCATCTCCGACGCCGCGTCCGACGGCGTCCGCTGGGCGTCGATCCAGGGGCCCGATCCCCGCCAGGTCGAGTACCCGGTCGGGTCCGGCAGCTCGGTGTCGGTGAGCGCCGACTACTCGGTGGTCCGAGCCGTGCGCGAGGGCACGGCATCCATCGACGCCGAGGACATCGAGCGCATCGTGGTGTTCCGCGTGGACCGGAACCAGCTCCGAGAGGGCGTCGATCCCGTCGACCTGGTGCCCGCGGCGTGCAAGACCGGCGGATCCTCCACGTCGGCGGGCTGCAACGTCTATCCGGCCAACGACGCCTTCCTGGCCGTGCAGACCGGCAACGTCGCGTACTTCGAGTGCGACCTGGGCACCGAGAACGCGTGCGGGTACGACCCCGCGCTGCGCAACGACGGTCCGAACCCGTGGGCCATCGAGTACATCGGGGTGTACGTGAAGGCCGACCACGACTACGTGACCGGCCTCTTCGGGTCGTCGAGCTCGCTCGAGTCGGCCAAGATCCTGCGGCTCGAGCCGGGGCAGGTGACGTGATGCAACAGAACCGTGTGCGGTCGAACCCTCCCCGCCTCCGTGACGACGAAGGCGCCGTCCTCGTCGAGTTCGCCCTGCTCGCACCGTTCATCGTGGTGCTGGTGCTCGGCATCCTGGAGTTCGGCACGGCCTTCCGCACCGGCAACTCCCTCGAACGGGTGGTGTCGTCTGCGGGCCGCACGGCCAGCACGCAGGGCACCGCGCCGTTCACCGACTTCGACGTCCTGCAGGTCGTCAACGCCGGCCTGGCCGGGGAGGACCGGGTCACGGTCGAGCGGGTGATCATCTACAAGAGCAGCAACGCCGACGGGGATCCGCTGCCGGCGTGCACGGCGATCAGCCCCTCGGGCACGGGCTCCTTCGGCGTTCCCGGATGGTGCAACGTCTACTCGGCGACCCAGGTGGCGAACACGAACCCGGGTGTCGGGTTCCGGCGGACGGGCACGCCTGGCAACCTGGCCTGTGCCTCCGGTGCGTGGGACGAGCAGTGGTGCCCCACCAACGAGCGCGACCAGATCCCTCCGACCGTCGATCAGGTCGGCGTGCAGATCGACGTGCAGTACGACACCCTCACCGGCCTCGTCAACGCCGGCGACCTGGACTTCACCAGGCGGGCCGTCTACGAGATCGAACCCCTGGTGGAGGTCTGAGCCATGGATGCCGGCCAGAAGCTGCGTGGTGACGGGGATCGACCCCTCGTCGGCGACGGGGGCTACGTCGTGGCCCTCACCGGGTTGCTCATCCTGCCGCTCATCGCGGCCGTCGGTCTCGCCGTCGACCTGGGTGCCTGGTACGCACGTGCTGCGCAGATGCAGAAGGCCGCCGACGCCGCGGCCCTCGCCGGTGCGGCCTACCTGCCCGACGAAGGCCTTGCGGCCATCCGCGCCCAGGCGGTCGCGGCGCAGAACGGGTTCGACGACGCCGACGCCGACATCACCGTCACCGTCACGCCGGTGGGCTCACAGCAGCTCCAGGTGTCCATCGACGACAACGACGTCAACCAGTACTTCACGTCGCTGTTCGTGTCCAACGTCGACGTCGCCCGCTCGGCCGTGGCCGAGTACGTGCTGCCCGTCGCCATGGGAAGTCCCCGGAACTACCTCGGTACGGGCAACGATCCGTCCGGTGCGCTGACAGCCGC
>JALOLF010000082.1 GCA_025456085.1 Acidimicrobiales bacterium | reverse complement strand
CTTGTTGCGCCCACCGGCGATCAGCACCACCGACTCGAACCCGGCCATGGCCGACAACGCGGCGTGGGGGGTGGTGGCCTTGGAGTCGTCGAACCAGCGCACGCCGTCGGCCTCGGCCACCAGCTCCACCCGATGCGGCAGACCGCGGAAGGCGAGCAGGGCGTCGCGGACGCCGGTCACCGTCGCGCCGCC
This sequence comes from Acidimicrobiales bacterium, assembly GCA_025456085.1. Taxonomy (GTDB): domain Bacteria; phylum Actinomycetota; class Acidimicrobiia; order Acidimicrobiales; family Acidimicrobilacustridaceae; genus JALOLF01. The sequence goes on along the minus strand of JALOLF010000082.1, from coordinate 18,849 downwards.
CGCCAGCGCCGTGGCCGCGGCGGCCAGCGCGTTGGACAGGTCGTGGGGCAGCGCCCGGGGCAGGTCGGCCACCCGGACCAGCACCTCCCCGGCCGGGGTCACCAGGGTGCCGTCGGAGACCGTGTAGTCGGCGGCACCCGGGCCTCCGAGGCCGAAGGTGAGCGTCCGCACCGCGGGATTGCGGTTGGCCATCACCACCGGGTCGTCGGCGTTGGCCACCGCCACGCCCTGCGATGGGCCCAGGTCGGACCAGATGCGGGCCTTGGCGGCGATGTAGGCCGCACGCGACGCGTGAGCGTCGAGGTGGTCGTCGGCCAGGTTCAGCCACGTCGCCACGGCGGGCTCGAAGCGTCGGGAGTGGCCGAGGCGGAACGACGACGCCTCGACGACGAACACCTCGACCGCCGGGTCGTCGATCGCCGCCACGAGCGGCACCTCGGTGTTGCCCACGGCCAGTGCGTGGACACCGGACGCCTCCAGCATCGCGGTCACCAGCGTGGTGACGGTGGTCTTGCCGTCGGTGCCGGTGATGGCCAGCAACGGACGCTCGTCCCAGCGCCGGGCCAGATCGAACTCGCTGTGCACCGGCACGTGTGCCGAGCGGGCCGCGGCGAAGACGGGGTGGTGATCGGGGATGCCCGGCGCGGGCAGCAGCATCGTGCACCCGGCCAGCAGGTCGGTCCACCCGTCGACGTCGACCTCCTCGCGCAGCTCCACGCCGAGCGATTGTGCCCGGGCGCGCGCGGCGGGCGAGGGATGGTCGTCGGCGGCCACGACTGCGATGCCGTGGCGGACCAGGGCCGCCGCGACCGCCGCGTTCGTGACGCCCATGCCGACGACCAGCGCTCGCTCCGCTGCCATCAGTCGGCGGCGCCCGTCTCGATGAAGGCAGCGTAGAAGATGCCGAGCGCGAAGGCGACGGAGAGGCCGGTGAGGATCCAGAAGCGGATGATGACGCGGGTCTCGGGCCAGCCCTTGAGCTCGAAGTGGTGGTGGATCGGCGCCATGCGGAACACCCGCCGGCCACCGAAGACCCGGAACGCCACGACCTGCACGATCACCGAGACGGTCTCGAGCACGAACACGCCCCCGATGATGGGCAGCAACAGCAGCACGTTCTCGGTGAGCGCCAGGCAGGCCAGGCCCGCTCCGATGGCCAACGAACCGGTGTCCCCCATGAAGATCTGCGCCGGCGCGGCGTTCCACCACAGGAACCCGATGCAGCCACCCAACATGCAGATGCCGACCACGGCCAGGTCCAGCGCGTGGGGGGTGTCGTAGACCTCCGGGTGGCGGAACGACCAGAAGCCGATGACGACGAAGGCCGAGAAGGCGAAGCTGGAGGCGCCGGCGGCGAGCCCGTCGAGTCCGTCGGTGAGGTTCACCGCGTTCGTGGTGGCCAGGATGGTGAGCCCTGCCAGCACCGCCCACCCCACGGTCCCCAACTCGATGCCCGGGACGTCGTAGCGGATGAACGACAGCGTCGTGTGCTGCGCGGTGAACTGCACGACGGCGAGGGGGAAGCCGGCGGCGACGATGAGCAGCCCGATGCTCTTGGCCCGCTTGTTGAGGCCCAGGTTCCGCTCCCGCTTCACCTTCAGGTAGTCGTCGACGAACCCGACCAGCCCGGCGCCCACGATGGCCAGCATGGTGAACATGCCCGTCCGGGTGAACACGCCCTGCCGGTCGGTGACCTCCAGCAGCACGTTGCTGACCACGTAGGCCAGCGCTGCGGCCCCCACGATGGCGATGCCACCCATGGTCGGCGTGCCCGCCTTGCTCTTGTGCCCCTCGGGACCCTCCTCGCGGATGGGCTGGCCCACCGAGCGGGCGGTCAGGATCTGGATGAGCGCACGGGTGCCGACGAGCGACAACAGCAGGGCCAGGCCGGCCGCGATCAGGAGGCGGACCACGTGGCTCCTCCCCTCGGCGAGGCGGAGGGCCGGCTGCGGCGAGCGAGCGCCTCGCGGGCGACGACCCGGTCGTCGTGCTCGATGACCTCGTCGCCGAGCACCTGCGTGGCCTCGTGTCCCTTGCCGGCGATCACGACGATGTCGCCGGGCGTGGCGGCATCGACGGCGACGGCGATGGCCGCGGCGCGGTCGGGCTCCACGTGCAGGTGGGCGCGCCGGGGCGAGGCCGAGTCGTAGCCGGCCCGGATCGCGGCCAGGATGTCCGTGGTCGACTCGCTGCGGGAGTTGTCCGCCGTGAGCACCACGACGTCGGCCAGACGCGCTGCGACCTCACCCATGGCCGGGCGCTTCGACCGGTCACGCTCGCCCCCGCAGCCGAACACGACGAGCACCCGCCCCTCTCCCACCAGCTCTCGTGCCGCCGACAGGACCTGCTCCAGGGCGTCGGGGGTGTGCGCATAGTCCACGACGACGTCGAAGGGCTGGCCGCCCTCGACCCGCTCGAACCGACCGGACACCACGACCGGCGTCGAGAGACCGGCGGCCACGACGTCGGGGGCGACACCCACCCCCAGGGCCGCCTCCGCTGCGGCGAGGGCGTTGGAGACGTTGAACCGGCCGCCGAGGTGCAGCTCGACGGGTTCGCCCCGCCACCGGAAGGTGCTCGAGCCCGGCGCCAGGACGAGCTCCTCGGCGTCGGCCAGGCGATACCCCGTTGTCGGCACCTGCGCAGCGTCGAGCAACAGGCGACCGTGCGGGTCGTCGAGGTTCACCACCGCGCTCGTCGAGAGCTCCGGGGTGAACAGGCGGGCCTTGGCCCGGAAGTAGGCCTCCATCGAGTGGTGGAAGTCGAGGTGGTCGCGGCTCAGGTTCGTGAACACCGCCATGGCGAAGCGCGTGCCGTCCACCCGGTGCAACTCGAGGGCGTGTGACGACACCTCCATGGCGATCGCGGTCCGGCCCTCGTCGCGACGAGCGGCCAACCAGCGTTGCAGGTCGGGTGCCTCCGGCGTGGTCCTGGCGCCGCTCAAGGTGCCCGACACCGCGCAGGGACGACCCGCGGCGGCGAAGATGCGCTCCAACAGGTGCGTGACCGTGGTCTTGCCGTTCGTCCCTGTCACGCCGACCACGGTCAGCTCCCGGGAAGGCCAGCCCGCCACCGCAGCGGCCGCCGGTGCCATGGCCGCCCGCACATCGGGCACCACGAGCTGCGGGACCGGCAGGGGCAGCACCCGCTCCACGAGCAGGGCGACCGCTCCCCGGGCGAGGGCGTCGGCGGCGAAGTCGTGTCCGTCGGCCACGGCACCGGGGACACAGCAGTAGAGGCTGCCCCCGGCGACCGCGCGCGAGTCGTGGTCGACCCGGGCCACGTCGGGGTCGGCGGCGGCGCCGGCTTCGGCCGCGTCGAGCAGCGCGCGCAGCGCGGAGCATCGCACGACTCAGCCCCCGTCGCTGCCCGGCGGACGGGTGCTCGACGTGGTGGACGAGGGCGGCCGCCACGCCGTCGTGGGTGGCGACGTGGCGGTGGACGAGGAGGTGCGGCCACCGGTCGCACCCGTGCCCGTCGTACCCGTACCGGTGGCGCCGGCGGATCCGGTGCTCGAGGCCGTCGCGCCCGAGGCGTTCGAACCGGCCGACGTCGTGGAGGCGGGAGCTTCCTCCCCCGCCGGGACGGCTCGCACGCGCCCGTCGGCGCTCACCACCGGCAGCGGATCGCCGTCCGCGGACAGTCCGTCCGGCGTGTCGGGCACGTCCTCGATCGTGGCCACCTCGACGCGCGCTGCCGGTCCGTCGGTGGCGGGCGGCGGCACGGAGTACCGCTGGAGCCCGGCCTCGGCGATGCGCGACCAGGCCGGCGCCGCCACGGTGCCGCCGAAGATGCCCTCCCGACTGGGCTCGTCGATGATCACGATGACCGAGAGCGTGGGCGCCTCGGCGGGCACGAAGCCCACGAAGGTGGCCATGTACTGGGTCACGCCGTTCACGTCGGTGTAGCCGCCACCGGGTTGCGGCTTGCGCGACGTGCCCGTCTTGCCGGCCACGGTGTAGCCGTCGATCGCCGCCTTCTTGCCCGTGCCGTCCTTGACCACGCCGCGCAGCACGAGGTTGAGCTCGTCGGCGGTCTGCTCGCTGACGACGCGTCGACCCTGGTCGACGGGCACGACGTGGTCGACGCCATCGGCGTCGGTGGTGGACTGCACGAGCCGGGGAGCCACGTAGACACCGCCGTTGGCCACGGTGTTGTACGCCATGAGCATCTGCAGCGGGGTCACCGACACACCCTGCCCGATGGGGATGGTTCCCATCGACGAGCACCACCAGTCGTCGGGTTCGGCGACCTGCCCGGACTGCTCGTTGGGGAACGAGACGGCGGTCGGCTCACCGAAGCCGAAGGCGCGCAGGTAGCGGTGGACCTCGTCGCGGCCCAGCAGCTGGGCCAGCTTGATCGTGCCCGTGTTGGAGGACTGCTCGATGATCTTGGACACCGGCCACGACACGGCGCCGTGGAAGTCGTGCTCGGTGAAGGTCGAGTCGCAGATCTGCATGCTGTCGGGCACCCCCATGACGCTGTCCGGCGTCACGAGGTCGTTCTCGAGCGCGCCCGCCGCCGTGACCACCTTCATGACCGATCCCGGCTCGTAGGACGTGGTCACGGCCGCGTTGTTGGCGTCGACCTCCACCTCCCCGGTGTCGGGATCGGTCCGCATGCTGGCCATGGCGAGGATGTCGCCGGTGTCGGGCTTCATGACCACGGCGATCCCGCCCTTGGCGCCGACCGCGTCGACCTGGGCGCCCAGGATGCGCTCGGTCTCGAACTGCATCGAGCGATCGAGCGTGAGGTGGACGTCGCGGCCCTGCTGGGCCGGCACGAGCTGGTGCTCACCGACCGAGATCGTGCGTCCGCTGGGGTTCTGCTCCAGCACGAGGCGCCCGGGGGTTCCGGTGAGGTCGTCGGCGTACTGCATCTCGACGCCCGACAGCCCGTTGCCGTCGATGTCGGTGAGACCCACGATGGACGAGGCGAGGTCACCCGACGGGGTGACCCGGGTGGGTTCGTGGATGAGACCCACGCCCGGCAGGCCGAGGGCCTCCACCTCGGCGGCGACGTCGTCGTCGACGTGACGGGCGATGTAGCCGAAGCGGTTGTCGGCCCGCATGGCGTCCTCGATGGTGATGGCGTCGACACCCACGACGGCGGCGAGCTGTCGAGCCGACTCGGTGATCGAGTCCGGGTCGACGGAGCCGGGGTCCACGAAGACGCTCCGACGCGCGACCGAGAAGGCCAGCTCGGTGCCGTTTCGGTCGTAGATGGTGCCCCGGTCGGCCGCCAGCGTCTGGACCCGGACCCGCTGCTGCACGCCGACGTCGTGGTAACGCGTGGGGTTCAGCACCTGCAGGTCGGCCAGCTTGTAGACGACCAGGCCGAACACGGCGATCAGCACGACCGCCACCACGAGGAGCCTTCGGCGGCTGTGCTCGGCGTGGGCGTGGTGGGGCACGAGGTCGAGCCGTCGCCGAGGCGGACTCGTGTGGTCCACGAGCGTGCCCACCAGCGCGCCGACCCGTACGGGCGGCGGACCGGATCGACGGCGCGGAGGGGTCATCGACCCCCTCCGGACCCGGATGCGGCCGGCGCGGACCACGCCGTCGTGGGGGTCGTGGTGGCCGGCGCCGACCACGCCGTCGTGGGGGTCGTGGTGGCGGGCGGCTTCCACGCCGTCGTCGGGGTCGTGGTGGCGGGCGGCTTCCACGCCGTCGTCGGGGTCGTGGTGGCGGGCGGCTTCCACGCCGTCGTCGGGGTCGTCGTCGCCGGCGTGGTGGTCGCCGGGGTCGTGGTCGTCACAGGTGGCGGCTCGGCCGCAGGGTCGAACGCCGCCCGCTCGTCGTCGTCCGCACGGGGCTCGAGGTAGACGACGTCGTCCACGGGGATCATGCCCAGCCGCTCCTGGGCCTCGGTGACGATGCGGTCGGGCGACTCGAGCTCGCGGGTCTCCAGGAAGAGGGCACGGTGACGCTCCTCCTGTTGCGCGATGCGCTCGTTCACGCCGTCGAGGTGGCTCTGGGTCTGGACCAGGAAGGCCTGGAACCCGACGATGCCGAAGACCCAGACGAACAGCAGGCCCAGGAAGAGGCTCGCGTACCAGGTGTGGGGTGCTCGACGGCGCGCCGGCGCGTCGACCACCCGCAGCTCGGGCCTGGTCGGCCTCGGCCGCTCGGTGCGATGGGGTGCCCGCATGATGTTCATGCCGCCACCTCGCCCTCCGGCTCGGGGAGCTTGACCCCAGCCCGCAGTCGGGCGCTCTCCGCACGGGGGTTGGCGAGCACCTCGTCCGGCGAGGGCTTCAGCGCGCCCCGGCGCAGCAGGCGCAGGCGCGGCACCGCACCGCAGGAGCAGGGCAGGCCCGGCGGACAGGTGCAGCCACCGGTCTCGGCCCGGCGGAGCCGGTCCTTGACGATGCGGTCCTCGCCGGAGTGGTACGCGAGCACGGCGATGCGGCCGTCGGGCTCCAGCAGCTCGATCGCGTCGTCGAGGGTGTCGGCGAGGATCTCCAGCTCGCGGTTCACCTCGATGCGAAGTGCCTGGAAGGTGCGGCGTGCCGGGTGCCCGCCACGCCGACGGGTCGCCGCCGGGATGGCGTCGCGCACCACCTCGGCCAGCTCCGCGGTGGTGGTGAGGGGCCGGGCGGCCACGATGGCCCGGGCGATGCGCCCGGCGAAGCGCTCGTCGCCGTAGACGCGCAGTACCTCGGCCAGCTCGTCGACGTCATAGGCGTTCACCACCTCGGCTGCGGTGGGTCCGCTCCGGCGATCCATCCGCATGTCGAGCGGGCCGGCGTCGCGGAAGGTGAAGCCACGCTCCGCACGATCGAGCTGCGGCGAGCTCACCCCGAGATCGAACAGGACGCCTACCACGGTCGTGTACCCGAGCTCCCCCACGACGGACCTGAGCTGATCGAACCGAACCTGGCGCAACGTGATCCTCGGGCCGTAACGCTCGACGAGGGGCGATGACGCCTCGATGGCGTCGCCGTCCTGATCCAGGCCGACGACCGAGAGATGCGGGTGCGCGTCGAGCAACGCCCTCGTGTGCCCCCCACCTCCCAGCGTTGCGTCGACCAGGACCCCGGGCGGTACCGGCCCGAAGATCGCGGTGACTTCTGCGACCATAACGGGCCGGTGGTGAAAGGTGGTGGATTCCCCCGCCATATCGCTGCTTTCGGGGCTGTTGACGCGACGCCGTGCGTTCTGGGTCTGTTTGCGGTCACTCGCTGGAACATGACGGCCTCCGGCAGGCCCGGAACGGCGACGGCCCAGCGCCAGGTCGCCGGGCCGATCGCCACCACGAGCCCGTCCTCGGTCCGGACGCTCGGGCCTTCGCTCATCGGCAGTCCCCCGGCCGGCGACGCACGCCGGGTTGTCTCTCCCGGACAGAGCTGGATGGGAAGCGGGCGGAGTAGGGGCCTTCCATCCCGTCGACCGGGAGACTGCGGGTGAGCGAAGACCACGTCGTCGGATCGGACGGGTCCGCGTGGTCGTCGTGGTTGTCGGTGTTCCTCCCCTGGATCGTTCGACTCGTGGCACGCCGGACGCCCTCAGATGCCGAGGGCCGTCACGGCGCTGAGCAGGCTGGCGTCGGCCTCGTTGCTGACGCGCTCCCAGCGTTCGGCTGCCCAGATCTCGATGCGGTCGATGGCGCCGATGACGACCACGTCACGCTCGAGCCCGGCGAACTCCCGAAGCCGCTGCGGCAACAGGATCCGTCCCTGGGAGTCCGGCCGAACCTCCACCGCGTTGGCGGCGAACGCACGCACGGCGTTGTGCGTCGTGGCTCCCTCCCTGACCTTGTCGGTCAGGCGCTTCGCCACGTCGGCGAAACCCTCCGCGGTCCAGACCCCGAGGCAGTTCTCGTACTGGGTGACGTAGCCACGGTCGGCGAGGTGGTGCCGGAACGTGGCAGGGAGGACGACCCTGCCCTTCTCGTCGAGCGAGTGCTCAAACGTTCCGACGAACACCGTGACCTCTCGTGGATGTGACCCCCAGAGCGAGCTGCCCACCTCGTGCCACAGATATCGGTTGGCCTGCTCGTGGGTGCCGGTTTTCTCCCCTGCTCCCCACGGAGACCCACCGTAACCCACTCTCCCCCACCACGCAAGCATTGTTCCCCCCGGTGCCCCCCTTTCGTGCGCGCCGGAACCACCGCCGGTGGAACCCGGGTGCACCCGAGCCGAGCGCCCGACGGCGCCGGCGCTCAGGCGGTGGCGGCGACCGCCCCCAGCACGTCCACCAGCGCGGTCACGATCTCCTCGGCGGGCCGGTCGACGACGCCGACGTGGCCGTCGAGCCAGCTCCGCAGGGCCGCACCGTCGCCCACCGCAGGCGCCAGCAGTCTGGTCAGGCCGTCGGGGTCGAAGCGTCGGTGCACCACGCCCTGGATGCGCGCCCCGCGACGTGTGCGGCGCTGGGACAGCCCCACCAGCTTGCGGTCGCGGGCCAGGACCTCGCCGGTGCCCAGTCCGGCGAAGCAGGCCAGCCGCGACCAGGCGGTGTGCCGCACGGGCCCGGGATGCACGCCGACCGCCGCACCCGACCCACCCAGCGCGGCGGCCCACGCCTCGCCCACCGGCAGGAACGACCGGGCGACGTCGTCACGCCACCACTCGTGGCCGGCGGGGATCAACACGTCGACCCACACCGCGTCGCCGGGCACCAGCAGCACGGCGCCGCCGCCGCTGCGGCGACGGACCACCTCGACGCCGACGTCCCGGGCAGCCCGCAGGTCGACCGTGTCGAGCGGCTGGGCGCTGCCCAGCACCAGCGCCGGCACCGTCCACGTCATCACCCACACGGTCGGCTGGAGCGGATCGGGCAGATCCCGGTGGTGCAGCGCCTCGGCCGTGCCGGTCAGCCGCTCGAGGCGCCAGGAGCTCACCGGTGGAGCACCTCGTGGGCGATGGTGGCGTCGCGCAGGCGATCGGGAAGCGGGTGACGGGTGGCGCCGGGCTCCCGGGGCACGACCATCCAGCCGTCGGGCTCGGCCGACCACGGCTCGGTCACGTCACGGGCGACGTAGCGGGCCGACGGCCCGACGTCGGTGGGCAGACCGCACGCGGCGAGGCCCGCCACGGCCAGCGCGACGCCCCGACCGACACCGGTCTCGAGCATGCCGCCGACGAACACCGCCAACCCGGCCGCTGCCGCCCGTCGGGCCAGCCGTGCCGCCGAGTCGGCACTGCCGAGGCGAGCCGGCTTCACGTTGACCACGGCGAGGGCCCCCCGCGCGAGCGCCGCGTCGAGATCGGCCGCTGCGCCGATGGACTCGTCGAGTGCGACCGGCGTGGCGAGCGCCCGCGCCACCCGGCCGCTGGCCTCCAGGTCGTCGGCGGGGCAGGGCTGCTCGAGGTACGAGAGCGCCAACCCGTCGAGTCGTCGCAGCCGATCCAGGTCGTCGAGGCCGTAGGCGCCGTTGGCGTCGGCGGCCAGGGCCAGCGCCGGGTAGGTCGTTCGCAGCGCCCGCAACGGTTCGAGGTCCCAGCCCGGCGCGATCTTGCACTTCACCAGGTGTGCACCCTCCGCCACCCGCTGCGCGGCGACCTCCACCAGCGCGTCGACGCCGTCCTGGCGCCCCAGGACCGCGGCCGTGGCGACACGGTCCCGGGTGGCGCCCAGCGCGGCGGCCAGGCTGCGCCCCTCCCGTCGGAGCCGCAGGTCCTCGAGGGCCGTCACGAGGCCGGCGCGGGCCATCGGCGCACCGGGAGCGTCGAGCGGCAGGCCCTCGAGCAGCCGGGGGGCCAGGTCCGAGCGGAGCAGGTCCCAGGCGCCGGCGGTGTGCTCGGCGGTGTAGGTCGGCGCCGACAGGGTCGACACCTCCCCCCAGCCCTCGTGGCCGTCGTGGTCACGCACCTGCACGAGCACGACCTGGCGCTCGGTCTCGGTGCCGTGGGAGGTCACGAACGGGGCGACCAGCGGCAGCCGGATCCACCACAGCTCCACGGCGATCGGCCCGCCCCCGCCGTGACGGCCCGACCCCGGGTCGGCCGCAGGTGCGTTCACGCTCGCGTCGCGGACACCGCTGCGTGCCGGTCGAGCGTGCTCAGCCGGCGTCGCCCGGGCCGGCGGCCTCGAGGCGGGCCCTGGTCTCCATCCAGCCGGTGAGCATGGTGGCGAAGTGGGCCGGGTTGTAGATGTCCTCCTCGTAGCTCCACCGGCCGTTCCCCGCGTACTTCAGCAGCGTGAAGTTGTACTGCTGGTGGAGGCTGCCGTCGCCGGGGTCGACCATGCGGTTCCACACCTGGCACACCACCCAACCACGCTCCTCGTCGATCACGTACCACTCGACGGGGAAGTGCGGCATCTGGTCGCCGGGGAACTCCGTCATCGTCTTGGTGATCCAGCGACGGATGGCCTCGCGCCCCCCGAAGGTGCCGTAGTGGTGCTCGACGTAGGTGGCGTCCTCGGTGAACCGGTCGGCCCACACGTCCCAGTCGCCGGTGGTGCCCGCCTCGAGCGCCGCCTGCTGGTAGGCCTCGAACGCCGTCTCGATCTCGTCTCGTGTCCATCGCCCCATGGCCGCACGGTAACCAAACCGGGCCCCGCCTGCTCGCTCCCGTCAGCTCACCAGGTACGGCTCCCACGTGGTCGGCACGTGCCCGACGGCGACGCGCACCCAGCTCAGCTGCCGCGGCACCTGCGGGTGGGAGCGCAGCCGCATGGGAGTCTCCTCGAGGAGGCGGTCGCGCTTGGTGGCGTTGCAGCGCCCGCAGGCGGCGACCACGTTCTCCCACACGTGCTGGCCGCCGCGGCTGCGGGGTACGACGTGGTCGATGTTCTCGGCTCCGCGGCCGCAGTACTGGCAACGGCCACCGTCGCGCAGGAACACCGCACGTCGGCTCAGGGGGGCGTGGCGCTGGTACGGCACCTTGACGTAGGCACGGAGGCGGATGACGCTGGGGACGGGCACCTGCAGGTGGCTGCTGCGGAACTCCTGGCCGGTCTCCTGCACGACATCGGCCTTCTCGGCCAGGACCAGCACGACCGCCCGCCGCGGCGAGACGATGCTCAGCGGCTCGTACGTCGCGTTCAGCACGAGCGACCCGCCCATGGCGGAAGGCTAGTGCGCCGCGTCCCGTCGCAGGCGGGGACGTCGACCCGATCCGGCGGGCAGGCCCCCTCGACCCGCCGCGCCGCGGCCTCGGATCACGCGACCCGGGGCCAGGCCCGGCACCAGTGCAGGTACGTCACCACGTCACGGGGCTCGGGCTCGTGGTCGGGGTCACCGTACGCAGTCTGGAAGCGGAACCGCAGGTAGCCGGCGTCGGGTAGCGGCAACCACGGCGCCCGGCGCCACCAGCCCGGTCGGGCCAGCACGAAGACCTGGCGCAGCGCCGTGAACCACAGGGCCGGACGGACCAGCACGGCCGCCGCCGCCCCCGCCAACCATCGCCAGTGCATCGTGCCGGAGCCGCTCACCGGGACGATTCTGCCCGACCGGACGCGCGGATGGGCACCGACCCGCACGCACGGGTCACGACGCCAGACCCCGGAAGCCCACCGCCGCCGCCCCCACCACCGGCCCGTCGGCGCCGAGCCCCGCAGGCCGGATCACCGCACCCCTGGCGTAGCTGAGGCGCGCCCGTCGCTCCAGCTCGGCCTGCGCCGCGGCGAAGAACGGCGCACCGAAGCCGAGGGCCACCGAGCCGGCGACGACCGCCAAGGGCAGGTCGAGCAGCGTCACGACGGACGCCACGGCGCGGCCCACGAGGGTGCCGGTGCGCTCGACGACGGCGAGACCGGCCTCGGCGGGGGGCCGACCGGTCACGTCGGCGATGGCCGTGCCCGAGGCCTCGGCCTCCAGGCAGCCGGCGGCACCGCACCGGCAGCGCCGCCCCTCGGGTTCGACGACCACGTGGCCGATGTGGCCGGCATTGCCGCTGTCGCCGTCGAGGAGGCGCCCGTCGAGCACGATGCCGCCGCCCACGCCCGTCGACACGACCATGGCCAGGAAGTCCCGCCTGCCGGCGGCGGCGCCGATCCACCCCTCCGCCAGCGCCAGCGCCTTGGCGTCGTTGTCGACGAAGGTCCCGAGCCCGGTCCGCGCCGCCAGACGGTCCCGCAGCGGGAAGTCCCGCCACTGCCGGATGTTCAACGGCGACACCTCGGCCCCGTCCGCCGTCATCGGCCCGCCCGAGCCCACGCCGCACACGACCGGGGCTGGCCCCGACGGCGCTCCGGCGAGCACCCCGTCGACCAGTCCGACCAACACCTCGAACAGCGCCTCGCCGTCCGAGCCCGTCGTGGGGGCACGCCGCTCGACCAGCACCTGCCCCCGACCGTCCACGATCGCGGCGACGAGTTTGGTGCCGCCGACGTCCACGGCCAGGCATCGGATCTCCGGAGCCGGGGTCCACGAGGGCTGCACACGAGGACGCTACCCGGCGGGAGAAACGCCGGGGAACGGTTCTAACCTGTCCGCAGGCGCTCACGACTGGTGATCGTCTGGCGGTCCCCACTCGAGGAGAAGTCGTTGGCCACCCAAGAGACCACCGAGCGCAGCCGTACCTTCGCCGACCTGTTCGGCGCCGTGGCCTCGAACATCCAGCGCATCATCCAGGGCAAGCCGGACGTCGTGGACCTCGCCCTGCTGTGCCTGGTCTCGGAGGGGCACCTGCTCATCGAGGACGTCCCCGGTGTGGGCAAGACCAGCCTGGCCAAGGCCCTCGCCCGTTCGCTCGACTGCAGCTTCGGCCGGGTGCAGTTCACGCCGGACCTGCTGCCCTCGGACGTGGTCGGCGTCACCGTCTGGAACCGCAACGACGGACGCTTCGAGTTCCGGCCGGGGCCGATCTTCGCCGCCGTCGTGCTCGGCGACGAGATCAACCGGGCGTCGCCCAAGACGCAGTCGGCGCTGCTCGAGGCCATGGCCGAGAAGCAGGTCACCGTCGACAACCACACCTACCCGCTGGGCTCGCCGTTCATGGTCATCGCCACCCAGAACCCGATCGAGCACGAGGGCACCTATCCCCTGCCCGAGAGCCAGCTCGACCGGTTCCTGATGCGCGTCTCGGTGGGCTACCCGGACCGCCACGCCGAGATCCAGGTCCTCGACACCCACGGCGAGCACGATCCCCTCGAGGAGCTGACCGCCGTGGCCACCTCCCACGACGTGCAGGGCATGATCGCCGCCGTCCGGACGGTGCACGTCGCCCCGAGCCTACGCGGCTACCTCGTCGACGTGGCCGACGCCACCCGCCGGCACCCCCACCTGGCGCTGGGCATGTCCCCGCGCGCCACCCTCAGCCTCCAGCGCGTGGCCCGGGCGCGGGCCGCCTCGCTGGGACGCGCCTACGTGGTGCCCGACGACTTCAAGGCCCTGGCCGAGCCGGTGCTGGCCCACCGCCTCCTCGTCACGCCCGAGGCGCAGCTCCAGGGCATCACGTCGGTCGACGCGCTGCGCGAGATCATGCAGGGCGTCGCCGTCCCCACCGGCTCCCACGCCTGAGCCGACGATGACCTCGCGCCGCGACCGGACCCGCCCCGTACCGCCCCCGCCCGAGGCGGCACCGTGCTGACCCGGACCGGACGGTGGTTCCTGGCCTTCGCCGTGGCGGCCGTCGTTGCCGGACGGCTGCTGGGCTCGCTCGAGGTGTTCGTGGTGGGCGTCGGGCTGGCGGCCCTGGTGCTGTTGGCGGTCGTCGTGACGACGCTGACCCGGCTGCGCCTCTCGGTGGACCGTGAGCTGCACCCGCCGCGCGTCCACGCCGGGACCCCCAGCCGGGTGGAGCTCCGGGTCGAGAACCAGGGTTCGCGGCGTTCGCCGGTGCTGGAGCTGCGTGACGCCGTGTCGGGCACCCGGGGCGCCCGGCTGCTGGTGGGTCCGTTGGAGCCCGGCCAGTGGGCCCGCTCGGCCTACCGCCTGCCCACGGAGCGGCGTGGCGTGCTGGCCATCGGGCCGCTGGAGGTGCTGTTGTCGGACCCCTTCGGGCTCACCGAGGTGCGGATGCAGGCCTCGGGGGTGTCCGAGCTCACGGTCTACCCGCACGTGGACGACGTGGCGCCCGTGCCCCAGACCACCGGCAACGACCCGCTCGCCGGGGCCGAGCACCCCAACGCCCTGGGCCGCTCGGGCGAGGACTTCTACGCGTTGCGCCCCTACGTCGTGGGCGACGACCTGCGCCGGGTGCACTGGGCCTCGACGGCTCGTCACGACGAGCTCATGGTGCGCCAGGACGAGCTCCCCTGGCAGGGCCGGGCCACGGTGCTGCTCGACGTCCGGGCCTCGACCCACGGCGCCGACTCCCTGGAAGCGGCCATCTCGGCCGCAGCCAGCCTCGTGATGGCCGGCTCGCGCCGCCAGGACCTGGTGCGGCTGGTGACGAGCGACGGCCGCGACTCCGGCTTCGCCGCGGGCCACGCGCACGTCGAGGCGATCATGGAGCACCTCGCCAGCCTCGAGGCGACCCATGACGCGTCCTACCGGCGGATCCTCGACCGCGCCGCCCGGTCCTCCACCGGGGGCGCCCTGGTCGCGGTGGTGGGCGCAGCGCCGACGACCGACCTGGAACGCATCGCCCGTCTACGCACCCGCTTCGGCGCGGTGACGATCGTGCAGGTCGATCCGGCGTCGTGGGATCCCACCCAGGCGAGCGCGCCGCTGTGGCACGAGGGCGTGCTGCGCGTCGGCGCCGAGCGGCCCTTCGCCGCAGTGTGGAACCAGGCCGTGGGCCGGGTGCAGCCCACCCGTCCCCGCATGACCCGCCGCCTGCCGGCCCGACCGCAGGAGGACGTCGCGGCCGACCGTTGGGGCTCACGTCGGGCACCCCAGGATCGGGTGCGGTCGTGACGGCGACGGCCGAACGCCGCACGGACGGGGCCGCGAACCCGGTCCCCATGCCCACCACGGGGGAGGACCGCGGCGCCATCTGGTTGCTGCCCGCCGAGGTGGCGCTCGTGAGCGTGACCATCGCCACGGCCTACGGCTTCAGCCGCATCTTCGAGGGGTGGTCCTTCCTGGGGCCGCTGCTGGCCGTGGGACTGGCCACGCATGCCGTGACCATGCTGGCCCGCCGGCGCGGCTGGAGCGTGCCGGCGTCCTTCCTCGCCACGACCGTCCTGCTGAGCGTCCTCGTGCCGCTGCTGCTGTTCACGGACTCCACGTTCTTCGGGGTCCCGACGGCCGCGACGCTCGAGGCCCTCGACGCGGCCATGAGCTCGGCCTGGAGCACCTTCCAGGACGCCCTGGCCCCGGTCCCGGCGAGCGACGGCCTCCTCGTGGCCGCGGCGGCGGGCCTGGCCTTCGCCGTGTTCCTCGCCGACTGGGCGGCGTTCCGTCTCTGGTCCCGCTACGAGGCGCTGGTTCCCGCCGCGACGCTGTTCGTGTTCTGCTCCCTGCTCGGCGGCGACATCCATCGGCTCGACTCGACCGCGCTGTGGCTGCTGGCCTGTGGGCTGTTCCTGTTGCTGCACCGCATCGCCGTGCGCACCCGCACCCTGAGCTGGCTGACCCGGCGGGCCGACGGCGGCGGCGGGTCGATGCTCACGGTGGGGGTGCTGCTCGCCGTCGCCGCCGTCGCCGCCGCGCTGCTGGTCGGACCGCAGCTGCCGGGCGCCGACGAGGACGCCGTCTTCGACTGGCGACAGGGCGACGAGGGTCCCGGCTCCCGGGTCACGATCAGCCCGCTGGTCGACATCCGCGACCGCCTCGACCAGCTCTCCGACGTCGAGGTCTTCACGGTGCGCGCCACGGAGCCGGCGTACTGGCGCATGACCTCCCTGGACACCTTCGACGGCACCATCTGGCGCTCGGGCGGGCGCTACGCGGCCGTCGGTTCCGACCTCGACGGGAGCCCGTTCCCCGCCGGGGTGGACACCACCACCGTGGTGCAGGAGTACGAGATCACCGGCCTGTCCGCGCTGTGGGTCCCCGCCGCCTTCGAACCGCGGGCCATCGACGTCGACGGGTCGGGCGACGTCCGCTTCCAGGCGGCGTCGTCGACGGTGATCGTGGACACCGACCTCGAGACCTCGGACGGGCTGACCTACACGTTGACCTCGGAGATCCCGTCGTTCACCCCCGAGCAGCTCGCCGGCGCCGACACCACCATCCAGCCCACCGAGCGGGTCGACCCGTACCTGCAGCTCCCGGCAGACTTCGAGGGCACCCCCGCCGACATCCGGGCCGAGGAGCTGACCCGGGCCGCGTCCTCGGACTACGACAAGGCGCTCGCCCTGCAGGAGTTCTTCCGCACGCAGTTCGAGTACAGCCTCGACGTCGGTGCCGGTCACAGCGGCAACGCCATGACCGACTTCCTCACGCAGCGGAAGGGCTACTGCGAGCAGTTCGCCGGGACCTTCGCCGCCATGGCCCGCTCCGTCGGCATCCCGGCACGCGTCGCCGTCGGGTTCACCTGGGGCGAACAGGACGCCGACGACCCGGAGCTCTTCCGGGTCCGTGGCGAGCACGCCCACGCCTGGCCCGAGGTGTGGCTGGGCGAGTACGGCTGGGTCCCCTTCGAGCCCACCCCCGGCCGCGGCGCCCCGTCGGCCGAGCAGTGGACGATGGCGCCCCCTGCCCAGGGCCCGGCCGGCGACGACGCCCCGCCGACGCCCACCTCGACCGCGACCAGCAGCACCACCGTCCCTGGTGACTCGAGCACCACGGCCCCCGGACCGGTGGCACCTCGCCCCGACGAGCTCGAGAGCGGCGCGGCGTCCTCGGGCGCCGGCGGCTCCGGGGACGGGACCTCCTGGTTCACCCGCTTCGGCCGTCTGCTCGCCGCACTCGCCGCCGCTGCCGTCGCCTACGTCGTGGCGGTGGTGGGCCTGCGGCACTGGCGGCACCGACGCCGGCTGCGCGGTGCCACGGACCCTGCGTCTCGGGTCGACAACGCCTGGCAGGACGCCGTCGAGGAGCTGGCGCTGGTCGGCAGCGTTCCCGCCCGCAGCGAGACCCACCGTGAGTTCGCGTCCCGGGCCGGACGTCGGCTGGAGCCGGCGGCCGGCCCGCTGGGGACGCTCGCCGAGGACGCCGACGCTGCCGCCTTCGCCGGCGGCGGGCTCTCCACGACCGTCGCCGAGCGAGCCGAATCGGCCGTGGCGTCCATCCGTGACGTGGTCCGCTCCACCACCACCCGCCGGGACCGCTGGGTGCGGCTGCTCGATCCCCGGACTCTCGCCAGCCGACGTCGCGGACCGAGCGACCGGCACCAGGCCAGCAGCCGACGCTGACGCAGGCCTGCAGCCGCCGACGGACCGGCAGCACGCCCGGCCGGGAGGACCGGATCGGACGACGGGAGGAGGGATGCGGCCCGGGCCGCGGCCGTCACTCGCCTTCGCGGCGGAACCGGTCGCGCATCTTCTGACCGGTGGACCCGAAGGCGTCGCGCAGACCGGCGGCACGCATGTTGCGGGTGAACTGGTCCATGCCGGCCTTGCCCATGCGGCGCACGTTGGCCTCGATGGCCAACGCCGCCACGAGCATGGCGACGAAGCCGAGCAGCGACAACCAGAACGAGATGTGGAGCGTCCCGAGCACGAAGGCCAGACCGAGGATGAAACCGAGCACCGCCCGCTTCACCTGGCGGAAGGCCACGCTGTAGACCGTCTGCTCGCGGATGTCGCGCGCCAGTGCGGGGTCGGACGCGTAGAGCTGCTGCTCGATTTCGCTGAGGATCCGTTGTTCGTCCTCGGAGAGCGGCATCGGCCCCCACCCCTTCGGTGTTCGATCAATCGTTTCGGCTCATCCCCGAACGGAAGTCTCGCACAGCCGGCGGCAGCCAACAACGCGACCTCCGAAAAACCGCCTGCGGAGGACCGACTCGGGGCGGGGCCGACCGGTCAACCACGCGGGGTGGGCACAGGGGGACCCGAGGCGTCCGGCTCTCCGGGCCCCCAGTGCTGGTCCCCCCGACGCTTGCGCCGCAACCCGTCCGGTCCGACGATGACCGCGGGACCGATCGCGTCCTCGCCGAAGCGACCCCTGATCCGGTCCACCACCGCGTCGAGCCCGGGCGACGCCTCGTCGACGACCTCGTCGAGGCGCAGCTGACGAACGACCTCGGCGGCGAGGTTGCCGACGCTGACCCCCAGGAGTCGCACCCCGGGTGCGGGGTCCACGCCGTCGAGGAGCCCCTTGGCCAGGCGCGCGAGCTCGCGACCCGAGTCGGTCGCCACCGCCGTCGTCGTCGACCGGGTGAGCGTGGTGAAGTCCCCGAAGCGCACCTTGAGGGTGACCGTCCGGCCCGCGAGGCCGTGAGCCCGCAGCCGGGCCGCCACGGCGTCGGCCATCCGGACCAGCTCCCGTTCGAGGCGCTCCCGGTCGCGCAGGTCGTGCGGGAAGGTCTCCTCGTGGCCGAAGGACTTCGGGTCACGCTCGGGCTGCACCGGTCGATCGTCGATGCCGTGGGCGAGCCGGTGGAGGTGGCGCCCGACCGCCACGCCGAGGGCATCGGTGACGGATCCGACGGGCAGGTCGGCGAGGTCCCCGACCGTGCGCACGCCGAGACGTTCGAGCCGGGCCAGGGTCTTGGGACCGACCCCCCACAGGGCCTGGGCGGGCAGGGGTCGCAGGAAGTCCTGCACCTCACCGGCGGTGACCACGCGCACCCCCGGACCGGGGCGCGGACCCTGCGGCGTCGCCCGCGGCTTGGCCGCCTCCGAGGCCAGCTTGGCCACGAACTTGCTCGGCGCGACCCCGACCGAGCACGTGAGGTGCTCGTCGTCGGCCACCCGCCGTCGGATGGCGTGCGCGATGGCGACCGCGGAGCCGTGCAGCCGGCGGGCGCCCCGCACGTCGAGGAACGCCTCGTCGAGGGAGATGGGCTCGACCAGGGGGGTGAACGACCCGAAGATCGCCAGGACCCGGGCACTCACCTCGGCGTAGCGGTCGTGGCGGCCGTGCAGGAACACCGCCCCCGGGCAGAGCCGCTGGGCCTGCACGCTC
>JALOLF010000081.1 GCA_025456085.1 Acidimicrobiales bacterium | reverse complement strand
GCAACCGTCTCGAGGCGCCCACCTCGGGCGAGATACGTCTCGACGGCGAACCGATCGCGGCCATCGACCCGACCCGCCTGCGGCGGCGGGTGGGCATGGTCTTCCAGCGCCCGGTGGTCTTCGGCGGCACCGTGCTCGACAACCTCCGGCTCGCCGATCCCGCGGTCTCCCACGAGGGTGCCCTCGCCGTGCTGGCCCGCTGCGGCCTCGGCGGGAACCTCCTCGAGCGCCGGGCCGACGACCTCTCGGGGGGTGAGGCGCAACGGATGTGCCTGGCCCGGACCCTGTTGACCGACCCCGAGGTCGTGCTCATGGACGAGGTGACCTCGTCCCTCGACGTCGACGCCCGCCAGACGGTGGAGCAGTTGGCCCGCCGACTGGCCGACGAGGGGATCCCCGTGGTGTGGGTGACCCACGACCTCGACCAGGCCGAACGCCTGGCCGACCACCTCGTCGTGCTCGTCGAGGGGCGGGTGGTGCCCGACGAACAGGCAGCCGGCTACCTGGCGGCGCGCAGCTTCGAGGGGACCGATGCGTCGCAGGCCCACGACCGTGCCCGCGACGTCGGTGCGGCGGGGGGCGTGGACCCGCCGGGAGACGACCACGGACCGACCGGGAGCGCATCGTGAGCACCGCCGACATCGGGCTGGGAGGGCTGGCCGCGTCGCTGGTGCTGGTGGCCGTGGCCCTCGTCGTGTCGTGGGTCCAGGGACTGGGACTGGAGCGCTCGATCGTGTGGTCCTGCGCACGGGCCGCCGGCCAGCTCCTGGCGGTGGGGGTGGCCCTCGGCCTCGTGCTGGACCCCGACACACCGGTGGCGGTGGCCTGGGTGTGGGTGGTGGCCATGGTGGTCTTCGCGGCCGACACGGTGCGCCGTCGGGCCTCGGACGTGCCCGGCATCCTGCCCGTGGCCCTGGCCGCCACCGCCGCCGTGACCGCCGTCAGCCTGGGCGTCATCTTCGGCCTCGGCATCTTCCCGGCGGAGCCCCAGGCCATCATCCCCCTGGCCGGCATGATGATCGGCAACGCCATGACGGCCACCGTCGTCGCGGCGCGACGGGTCGTGGGCGAGCTGCGTGACAAGCGGGCCGAGGTCGAAGCCCGGCTGGCTCTGGGCCAGCCGTGGCCCGAGGCGTCCCGGCCCTACGTGCGCGAGGCGCTGCGCACGGCGATGATCCCCCAGATCGAGTCCACCAAGTCGGTGGGCCTGGTGTTCCTGCCCGGGGCCATGACCGGGCTCATCCTGGCCGGCGTGGACCCGTGGGACGCGGTGCTGGTGCAGCTGGCGGTCATGTACCTGATCCTGGGATCGGTGGCCACCAGCGTCACGGTCGTCGCGCTGGGGCTGACCCGTCGCCTCTTCACGCCGGACCACCGGCTGGTGCGCCTGGATCGACCCGCCTGATCCGGGTGGCGGCTCGGGTGGCCCGCCGGGGTGGACCGCAGACCGCCGAGGGGGCCGCGCCCGGTAGCGTGGCCAGGTCGGGCGCCGGGACGAGGAGCATGCATGCCCACCAAGCGGTTCGTGATCGTCGGCGGCGGACCGGCGGGCAACCAGTGCGCCACGCATGCGGCTCGCCTCGGGGCCGAGGTCCTGCTGATCGAGAAGGACGTCGTGGGCGGCGCGGCCCATCTGTGGGACTGCATCCCGTCGAAGGCCATGATCGCCACCGGCGGCGCGCTCGGCGCGATCAACCAGGCCCGGGGCATGGGCCTCACCCATGTCTCGGCCGAGCTGGACCTCGACGTCCTGCGTGATCGCATCGGCTCCATCGAGGACCGCCTCCAGCACTCGGTCACCAGCCTGTTGGGTAGCCAGGGCGTGCGCATGGTGCAGGGCGTCGGCCGGCTCGTGGGTCCGCACCAGGTCGTGGCCGACACCGCCGAGGGTCAGGAGACGTTCGAGGCCGATGTCGTCGTACTGTCGACCGGGAGCCGGCCCCGCATCCCCGAGTGGGCGGTCGTGGACGGCGAGCGGGTGCTGTCCACCCGCGACGCCTACCCGCCCCCC
Source organism: Acidimicrobiales bacterium (assembly GCA_025456085.1). Taxonomy (GTDB): domain Bacteria; phylum Actinomycetota; class Acidimicrobiia; order Acidimicrobiales; family Acidimicrobilacustridaceae; genus JALOLF01. The sequence continues at coordinate 17,139 of JALOLF010000081.1, read as the reverse complement.
GAGCTGCCCGGGCACGTCGTCGTGGTGGGAGCGGGGGTCACGGGGGTGGAGTTCGTGCACATGTTCTCCTCCTTCGGCTGCCAGGTCACCTTCATCGTGAGCCGGCAACAGGTGTTGCCGCAGAAGGACCCCGAGGTGGCCGCGGCGCTGGAGGAGGACTTCCTGCGGCGCGGGGTGCGGCTGTTCAAGGGCGCCCGCGCCGTCGCCATCGACGTCGACGTCGACGCAGAGACCGTGACGGTGCGTTGCGACGACGGCCGCGCCGCCGCCGGTTCGCACGCGCTGCTGGCGATCGGCTCGGTCCCCAACTCGGAGGGGCTCGGTCTCGATGCCGCCGGGGTCGAGCTCGACCCGTCGGGCTACGTGGTGGTGAACCACAACCTGCAGTCGTCCCAGCCCCACGTCTACGCGGCCGGCGACCTGTCGGGGAAGCTGCCGCTGTCGTCGGTGGCGTCGATGCAGGGACGCAAGATCGCCGAGCACGCCATGGGACTTCACGCCGGTCCCCATCGACATCTCGACTACGACAAGGCGGCATCGGCCATCTTCACCGTCCCCGAGATCGCGGACGTGGGTCTGGCCGAGGCCGACGCCTTCGCCGAGGGCCGCAAGATCCGGGTGACGAAGGTGCCGTTCTCGGCCAACGCCAAGGCGCTCATCGACAACGATCCCCGTGGCTTCGTGAAGATCGTGTCCGATCCGGCCACGGGGGTGGTGCTCGGCGGCTCGATCGTGGGTCGCAACGCGGCGGAGCTCATCTCGGTCATCGCCCTGGCCGTCACCGCAGGGCTGCGGGTCACCGACATCGTGGAGAGCCTCCTGGTCCATCCCGCCCTGGCCGAGGCGTTGGCGGACGCCGCCGAATGACGGCGCCGGCCCGCCTGCCCGGACCCGAGGACTTCCCGGCCTCCGGACCGAACTCGCTGGCCTCGATCGGCCAGCGGGGCATCGCCCGGGTCCTCGACGAGCTCCTGCTGTTCGTGCCCTTCACGATCGCCTCCCTGTCGTTCCTGACCCTCGAGGACGGTCAGTTGGAGGGTGAGGTGCCGGTGTGGTTCCTGGCGGTGCAGGTGGCGGTGGGCGTGCTGTACGAGGTGGTGCTGCTCGCCCTGTGGGGTCGCACCCTGGGCAAGCACGTCCTCGGCGTTCGGGTGGCCCGCTTCACCGACGGCGAACGGCCCCGATGGACCCAGGCGCTGCTGCGCGTCCTGCTCGTCACCGCGGCGGTGGTCGCGGTCGACGCGGTGCTCCCGGGACTGGGGGCGCTGGCCGCCGTGGGGATCTACCTGACCGCGTTGCGCGACCCGATGCGGCGGGGCTGGCACGACCACGCCGGCGGCACCGTGGTGGTGCGGTTCCGGTAGACGGTGCCGGCCGGACACCCGCCGGCGTCGTCGGCGCCCCGGCTCCGCGACTGGCTGTCGGATTCCGACAGGTACTCGCGCTTCCAACTCGGTGGGCGTGTTGGGTTGGCGTCTGGCTGTCGGATTCCGACAGGTGCTCGCGCTTCCAACTCGGTGGGCGTGTTGGGTTCGCGTCCGGCTGTCGGATTCCGACAGGTGCTCGCGTGACCAGCGGGGTGGGCGTGGGTGCCCCCGGCCGGCTGCGCGGGCCGTCGGTCGAGTCGGCTACTCGATCACGACGACGACGTCGCCGGATCCCACCGAGTCGCCCGCAGCGACCTTGACCTCCTTGACGGTCCCGGCGACCTCGGCGGCGATGTTGTTCTCCATCTTCATCGCCTCGAGCACGCACACCGTCTGGCCGCTCTCGACGCTCTGGCCCTCCTCGACGAGCACCTTCACGATCGTGCCCTGCATGGGGACGGTCACCGAACCGGAGCCTGCGGCACCGCGGGCACCGCCGCCGCCCGACCCGCGTCGGGGACGGGCCGTGGCCCCCGCTCGACCCCCGGCAGGTGCCGCGGCCACCAAGGACGACTCGGGCACGAACATCGACACCCGGAAGCGCTTGCCGTTGACCTCCACGTCGACGTCACGGCGGACCTTGGGCTCGGCTTCCTCGCCGGCCGGCGCAACCGGCTCGACGCCGACCTGGCTCAGGTCCAGGCGGTCCTCCACCCACTTGGTGGAGTGCTCGGCGGCCTGGAAGTCGGGGTGCTCCAGGATGGCGATGTCGGCGGGGATGGTGGTGGCGAGACCTTCGATGCGGAACTCGCGCAGCGCTCGCAGGGTGCGCCGGATGGCGGTGGGCCGGTCCTCGCCCCAGCAGATCAGCTTGCCGACGAGGTTGTCGTAGTACTGGCTGACCTCGTCGCCGGACTCGTAGCCGCCGTCCCAGCGGGTGCCGAAGCCCTGCGGCGGGACGATGGTCTCGATGCGCCCCGGTGCCGGGAGGAACTTGCCGCCGGCGGGGTTCTCGGCGTTGATGCGGATCTCGATGGCGTGGCCCCGCCGTTCGATGTCGTCCTGGCTGAACGAGAGCGGCTCGCCGGCGGCGACGCGGAGCTGCTCGGCCACCAGGTCGATGCCGGCCACCATCTCGGTGACAGGGTGCTCCACCTGCAGGCGGGTGTTCATCTCGAGGAAGAAGAAGTCGCCGTCCTGGTACAGGAACTCGACGGTGCCGGCGTTGTAGTAGCCGGTGGCCCGGGCGACCTTCACCGCGGCCTCGCCCATGGCCTGGCGGATCTCGTCGGGGAAGGCCGGCGCGGGGCTCTCCTCCACGAGCTTCTGGTGGCGACGCTGGGCCGAGCAGTCACGCTCGCCCACCCACACGACGTTGCCGTGGGTGTCGCCGATGATCTGCATCTCGATGTGGCGGGGCCACGTCAGGTAGCGCTCGACGTAGCACTCGTCGCGGCCGAAGCCCTTGAGGGCCTCGCTGCGGGCGGAGTCGAAGGCCTCGGCCGCCTCCACCTCGGAGCGCACCACGCGCATGCCCCGGCCGCCGCCGCCGTAGGCCGCCTTGATGGCCACCGGCCAGCCGTGCGCCTTGCCGAACGCGACCACCTCGGACGAGTCGTTCAGGAACTCGGTGGTGCCGGGGACCCCGGCCACGCCGGCCTTCTCGGCCGCGATGCGGCTCGAGACCTTGTCGCCCATGACCTCGATGGCCTCGGGCGGTGGGCCGATGAAGGTCACCCCCATGTCGGTGATGGCCCGGGCGAAGTCGGTGTTCTCGGAGAAGAACCCGTAGCCCGGGTGCACGGCCTGTGCCCCCGACCGGCGGATCACATCGAGGATGGCCTCGGTGTTCAGATAGCTCTCGGCCGCGGTCTGTCCACCGAGCGCGTAGGCCTCGTCGGCGAGGCGCACGTGGAGGGCGTTCCGGTCGAGTTCGGAGTAGACGGCGACCGTTCCGATGCCGAGCTCCTGGCAGGCGCGGATGACTCGGACGGCGATCTCGCCGCGGTTGGCGATGAGGACCTTGGTGAACACGCCATATGTTTAGGGCCATGAACGGGTCTCGTGCCATTTCGGCGCTCGCCGGGTCGCTCTTCGGGGACGTCCGCTGGGTCGACCAGACGGGTTCCACCAACCGCGACCTGCTGGAGGCGGCGCGGGAGGGTGCCGCGGAGGGCGTCGTGCTGGTCGCCGACCACCAGACGGCCGGCCGGGGCCGGCTGGGCCGCCGGTGGGAGGCCCCGCCGGGTTCGTCGCTCCTGGTCTCGATCCTCACCCGGCCCGCGGTGTGCCTGACCCGGGTCAACGACGTCACCATGGCCGTCGCGGTCGCCGCCGCCGAGGCCTGCCGGGAGGTCGCCGGCGTGGCGCCCCGGCTCAAGTGGCCGAACGACCTGGTGCTGGAGGTGGACGGTGCGACCCGCAAGGTGGGCGGCATCCTGGCGGAGTCCATCGTGGAGGGCGACCGCCTCGAGGCGCTCGTCGTCGGACTCGGGCTGAACGTGACCTGGCCCGAGGACCTCCCCGACGAGCTGGCCGCCATCGCCACCAGCCTCAACCACCACACCGAGGCTGCCCTCGACCGTGAGGACCTGCTGATCGCCCTGTTGCGCCACCTGGCGCGCACCTACGGCGCCGTCGGCGACGACGAGCCATGGGCGGCGGTGCAGCGCCGCTACCGGGAGCTGTCCGCCACGCTGGGTCGGCGCGTGCGTGTCGAGCTCGCCGAGGGCAGCTTCGAGGGCGACGCCGTCGACGTCGACGAGAGCGGCTCGTTGCTGGTCGCGGTGCCCGGGGAGCCGCGGCCCCGGGTGGTGCTGGCCGGCGACGTCGTGCACCTGCGGCCCGCGCCGTGACGCGGGGTTCGACGCGGTGAAGCTGCCCCGCATCGCCTGGTCGCGGATCTCGACCCGCCTGCTGCTGGCCGTCGCCTTCGTGGTGGGGGTGGTCTGCTTCGCTGCGCTGGTGCTGCCCTTCGACACCGCCGCGTCGGACGGCGGGTCGGAGCTGGCCTGCGGGCCGGCCCTGTTCGAGCTGCTGGTCCCCGACGACCCCGAGGTGCCCTCGCCGGAGGACCAGGGCTGCGACGACCCGGCCCGCACCCGTTCGTTGGTCGCCGGGGCCGGACTGCTCGCCGCCGTCGGACTCGCCGTGGGGGTGGAGGTGGCGTCGCGGCGGGGGAGCGAGCGCTCGCGGGAGCGTTGGCTCGAAGGCCGGCGGGCCCGCTGACCGGGCGAGCGGCGCCCGGAGCGGACCGTCGAGACGATCCCCGGGGTCCGCAGCGCGAGAAGGGGGTGCTCAGGGATCGGTGGTGCGGGCCTCGAGGGCGTCGAGGGCGGCTGCGGCCGCTTCCGTGAGCGGGCCGGGGCAGGCGGGCAGCGTCCGCTCGTCGACGTGGGAGATCGGTTGCACGTTGCGGGTCGAGGAGGTGAGGAAGGCCTCGTCCACCTCCCCCAGGCGCTCGATGGGCAGGTCCTCCTCGTGCACCTCCACGAGCTCGACGAGCAGCTCGCGCACGATGCCGGCCAGACAGCCCGACGACAGCGGGGGGGTGACGAGGCGACCGTCGAGGCCCACGAAGATGTTGCTCCCCGTCCCCTCGCACAGGTTCCCGGCGGTGTTGGCGAAGATGGCCTCGCCGGCGCCGTGCTGGTGGGCGTGGCGCAGGGCGACCACGTTCTCGGCGTAGGACGTGGTCTTCAGGCCCGCGACCGGGCTGTGCTCGTTGCGCCGCCAGGGCACCACCACCACCCGTCCCGACGGATCCCACGGCTTGAGCGGTGCGGTGGCGATCATGAGGGTGGGCGTGCTCTCCGAGCGCTCCGAACCGAGGGGGCCCTCACCACCGGTCAGGGTGATGCGCAGCCGACCGGCCCGGTCGCCGTTGGCCGCGATCACCTCGCGCACCGCGTCGCGCAGCTCGTCGTCGGAGAAGGGCACCGACAGGTGCAGGCCGGCGGCGGAGCGGCGGAGCCGGGCGAGGTGACGGGTCAGGGCGAAGGCCTCGCCCCGCACCACCTTCGCCGTCTCGAAGGCGCCGTCGCCGACGGTGACGCCGTGGTCGAACGGGGACAGGCCCCCGTCGCCTGCGGACTGCAGCCGCCCGTTGATCCACAGGATGTCGCCGTTGCCGGTCATCGCCGGTCATCTTGGCACGCTGCCGACTCGTCGGAACGCCCGTCGGCGTTGGCGACCGACAGCAGCCGACGGGCCTTCAGCTCGGTCTCTTCCCACTCCCCCTCGGGGGTGGAGTCCCAGGTGATGCCGCCACCCGTGCCCAGGTGGAGCTGACCCTCCGCCACCCAGAAGGTGCGGATGGCCACGTTCAGGTCGCCGGCTCGGCGGTCGGCGTCGACCCAGCCGACCGCACCGCAGTAGACACCCCGGGGGACCGGTTCCAGCCTGGCGATGTGGTCGAGCGCCGCCAGCTTCGGGGCGCCGGTGACCGATCCGGGCGGGAAGGTGGCTGCGATGGCCTCCGCCCAGCCGCAGCCGGGTCGCAGGCGTCCCTCGATCGTCGACACCAGGTGCACGAGGCCGGGATGTGGCTCGAGGCCGAGCAGCGACGGCACGTGCACGCTGCCGAACTCGCACACCCGGCCCAGGTCGTTGCGGACCAGGTCCACGATCATGACGTTCTCGGCCCGGTCCTTGGCCTGCAGCCCGTCGGGGGTGGCGGCGGTGCCCTTGATGGGGGAGGACCAGACCCGGTCGCCCCGCCGGGACAGGAACCGCTCGGGCGAGGCGGAGGCGACGTGCACGCCGTGGGCGGGGAGGCGCACCACGGCGCTGAAGGGCGCCGGGTTGCCGACGGCCAGCGCTGCGCCCAGGGCGGCCACGTCGGTGGAGCCACCCCGCTGCGCTGCGGCTCGCGGCGAGGGCAGCGGGGCGCTGAGCCGTCGGGTCAGGTTGACCTGGTAGACGTCTCCCGCCGCGATGGCCTCCCGGATGGCCCGGACGCCACGTTCGAAGCCGGCGCGGTCGAGCGAACTGGTCCACTCCTCGGACCGGGGGCCGAGCCACGGGCGACCCGGCCACGGGCGCGCCGGCCGGACCCGACCGAAGCGGGCGCACACCGGTTCACCCTCGAACGGGAGCACCACCGCCCAGAAGCCCTCGCCGTCGAGCGCGTCGAGGTCGTCGGTCACGTCGAGCAGCTCCGTGGCCAGTCGGTCGCCCACGACCGCCAGGGGCGCCGCCTCGTCGATCGGGGTCACCCGTCACCCCGCCCGTCCCGGCGATGATCGCAGCCGGGTTCCGGCCGACATCCCTGCGGGCTTCGAACCGACATGGGTGTCAGCGTACGATCCGGTGGATGCTGGTGGAACCGACCGACGAACAGGAAGCCTTCCGCAAGGTCGTGCGCGACTTCGCGGCCTCCGAGATCGCCCCGCACGCCGAGGCCTGGGACCGCGACCACACGTTCCCGGTCGACGTCGTGCTCGCCATGGGCGAGTTGGGCCTGTTCGGCCTGCCCTTCCCCGAGGAGTACGGCGGCGGAGGTGCGGATCTCACGACGCTGTGCATCGCCATCGAGGAGCTGGCCCGGGTCGACCAGTCCATGGCCATCACCCTGGAGGCCGGTGTCGGCCTCGGGGCGAACCCCATCTTCCAGTTCGGCACCGAGGAGCAGCGTCAGCGCTGGCTGCCCGACCTGGTGGCCGGTCGGGCCCTGGGCGGGTTCGGCCTCACCGAGCCCGACGCCGGCAGCGACGCCGGGGGCACCCGGACCCGGGCGGTGCTCGACGACGCCGCCGGCGAGTGGGTCATCGACGGCGAGAAGGCCTTCATCACCAACTCCGGCACGCCGATCACCTCCCTGGTCACGGTGACCGCGGTGACCGCCTCGGTGGGCGGTCGGCCCGAGATCTCGGCCATCGTCGTGCCCGCGGGCACCGCGGGCTTCGAGGTGCAGCCGCCCTACCGCAAGATGGGCTGGCACGCCTCGGACACCCACGGGCTGTCCTTCGTGGACTGCCGGGTGCCGGCCGACCACCTGCTGGGGGAGCGGGGGCGGGGATTCGCGCAGTTCCTGTCCATCCTCGACGACGGCCGGGTCGCCATCGCCGCCCTGGCCCTCGGGGTGATCGAGTGCTGCCTGGAGGAGTGCCGCCGCTACGCCAACGAGCGGGTGGCCTTCGGCCGGGCCATCGGGGCCAACCAGGCGGTGGCGTTCAAGGTGGCCGACCTGGCCGTCATGGCCGAGGCGGCCCGCGCGCTGGTCTACGGCGCGGCGGTGCGACGCGACGCGGGCCGCTCCTTCAAGAAGGAGGCCGCCATCGCCAAGCTGTACGCCTGCGAGGCGGCCGTCACCGCCACCCGGGAGGCCACCCAGATCTTCGGCGGCTACGGGTTCATGGACGAGACCCTCGTGTCGCGCCAGTACCGAGACGCCAAGATCCTGGAAATCGGCGAGGGCACGAGCGAGATCCAGCGCCTGGTGATCAGCCGGGAGCTCGGCCTGCCCGTCCAGTGAGCCGTGGCGGGGCGACGCACCGGGGGCGACGCCGCCGTTTCGTCACGCGTTGGTAACGTCCGGTCGTGCGTCTGCGTCGTTCCCGATCCCTTCCCCCCGACGGCGCGACCGCCGACGGCGTTGACGAGGTCGCGGACGGCACCGGTGCCGGGGTGTCGTCACCGCCGTCACCGCCGTCTCCCGCGGCGCGACGGGCGAGGACCGGCTCCGGTCGGGCACGGCGCACCTGGTTGCAGCGCGTCGTCATCGCGCTGAACTGCGTGCTCGTGGCGGTCGCCATGACCGCGGCCGGCGCCTTGGCCTTCTACCACCGGGAGCTGACCGAGATCCCCCGCGTGCCGCTGGCCCGGGACACGCTCGATTCCACGGCCGACTCGTCCGAACCCCGCAACTACCTCCTGGTGGGCGTCGACAACGCCGAGGGCATCGACCCGAACGACCCGTTGCTGGTGGGGCGCAACGAGACCTCGCTGCTGTCGGACTCGATCATGATCCTGCGGGTCGACCCCAACGCCGAGAAGGCCTATCTGCTCTCCCTGCCCCGCGACCTGTGGGTGCCCATCGGCAACGGCCAGGGCAAGGGTCGCATCAACGAGGCCCTGGCCCTCGGCGGCCCGCAGCTGTTGATCGAGACCATCAAGAACAACTTCGGGATCCCCATCCACCACTACGTGCAGGTGAACTTCAACGGCTTCCGTTCGTTGGTCGACGGTCTCGGTGGCGTGCCCATCTACTTCAACCACCCGGCCCGTGACGCCAACACCGGCCTGTACGTCGACACCGCGGGCTGCCAGGTGCTCGACGGCGAGCAGGCCCTGGCCTTCGCCCGCTCCCGCTACTACGAGGCCCAGGTCGACGGCCGCTGGGTGGACGACACCTCGAGCGACTTCGGTCGCATCAAGCGCCAGCAGGCCTTCATCAAGGCCGCCATGAAGCGGGCCATCGAGAAGGGCGCCCGCAACCCGGTGCAGCTCGCCGACATGATCGGCGTGGCCCAGGAGCACGTGGTGCTCGACGACTCCCTCACGCCGCAGGACCTCATCGACGTCGGCACCCGCTTCGACAGCTTCGATCCCGAGGAGCTCGAGGTGTACTCCCTGGGCGACTACGCCGAGGGCGGGTGGGCCGGAGCCGCCGCGGTGCTGTTCCTCGACGAGACCGCGGCGCAGCCCGTGCTCGACGTCTTCCGCGGCATCAACATCCTCTTCGACGCCCCGGCCACCGCCCGGGTGCAGGTGCGCAACGGCGCCGGGGTCTCCGGCCAGGCGACGCAGGTCGGCCAACAGCTCGACGCCCTCGGCTTCACCGTCACGGGCACCAGCAACGAGGCCAGCTTCCGCAACGAGACCACCGTCGTCCGCCACGCCCCCGGTGCCGAGATCCAGGCGGTGCTGGTGGCCCGCTTCCTCGAGAGCGACGCCACGATCGAGGTCGACCCCTCCCTCCAGGGCACGGACTCCAACGTGGCGCTGATCACCGGCAGGGACTTCGCCGGCGTGCGCGTCGAGCCGCGCCCCCTGGAGGAGTTCGCCGCCTACCTGCCGACCACCACGACGGCACCGTCGGCCACCCAGACCACCCAGTACCTGACCTTCGTGCCCGAGCCCCCCGAAGGCGTCACCTGCTGATCGGCGCCCGGGACCCTCGTCGGCGGCGGGAGCCGGTTCGGGTGCGGCACGAGCGGGTCACTACGATGACGCCGTCCATCGAGGGCTGCGCCGGCGCGGCGCGGCGGGAGCGTGACCAAATCCCATGAGCAAGATCGCGGTCATCGGCACGGGCTACGTGGGCCTCACCACCGGCGCGTGCTTCTCGCACCTGGGTCACGAGGTGATCTGCGCCGACGTCGTGCCCGAGAAGGTCGAGCGGCTCCAGCGCGGCGAGATCCCCATCCTCGAAGCCGGGCTGGCCGAGATCGTGCACGAGGGCCTCCAGTCGGGTCGGCTGCGGTTCGTGCTGGGAGCCGAGACGGCAGCCCGCGAGTGCGAGTTCGCCTACCTGTGCGTACCCACCCCGCAGGGCGCCGACGGCTCGGCCGACATGACCTACATCGAGGCCGCCGCCCGCCAGATCGCCCCGGTCCTCGAGGCCGACGCCGTCGTGGTCAACAAGTCGACGGTGCCGGTGGGCTCCACCCGCCTGGTGGAGAAGGCGCTCGGCCGCAGCGACGTGCACGTGGTGTCCAACCCCGAGTTCCTGCGCGAAGGCTCCGCCGTCGCCGACTTCCTGAAGCCCGACCGGGTCGTCATCGGCGCCGACGACCAGAGCGCCGCCATCCGCGTGGCGTCGCTGTACCTCGGCGTGCAGGCCCCGATCATGGTCACCGACCCGGCGTCGGCCGAGACCATCAAGTACGCCTCCAACGCCTTCCTGGCCACCAAGCTCTCCTTCGTCAACGCCGTGTCGGCCCTGTGCGAAGCCGTGGGCGCCGACGTGAACGACGTGGTGCTCGGCATGGGCTACGACAAGCGCATCGGCCACGAGTTCCTGCGCCCCGGCCCGGGTTGGGGCGGAAGTTGTTTTCCGAAGGACGTGCGCGCCCTGCGCCACATCGCGGACGTCGCCGGCTACCACTTCGACCTGCTCGACGGCGTGCTGATCGTCAACGACGAGCAGTTCGAGCGCACCGCCGACAAGGTCGTGGCCATGGCGGGGGGTTCGGTCGAGGGCCGGACCGTCGCCGTGTGGGGCCTCACCTTCAAGGCCAACACCGACGACCTGCGCGAGTCGCCCTCGCTGGAGATCGTGCGCCGGCTCCTGGCCAAGGGAGCCGTCGTGCGCGGCTACGACCCGGCCGTGCACCGTCAGCTCGAGGGCTACGAGGGCCTGGAGGTGGTGGAGGACCCCTACGCCGCCTGTGAAGGGGCGCACGTGCTCGCCGTGCTCACCGAGTGGGACGAGTTCAAGTGGTTCGACCTCGACAAGGTGGCCGAGCTGATGGCGGCGCCGAGGGTGGTCGACGGGCGGAACCTGCTCGACCGGGGTGCCCTGGTGCGCCGCGGCTTCGCCTACCAGGGCATCGGGCGGAAGTGATGGCACGCGTCGTGGTGACCGGTGGGGCGGGCTTCCTGGGCTCGCACCTGTGCGAGGCCCTGCTCGACCGGGGCGACGAGGTCGTGGCCATCGACAACCTGTTGACCGGTCACGTCTCCAACATCGAGCACCTGTTCAGCCGACCCGGCTTCACCTTCGTCCAGCACGACGTGAGCCAGTTCGTCTGGGTGCCCGGTCCGGTGGACACCGTGTTGCACTTCGCCAGCCCGGCGTCGCCCAAGGACTACCTGGACATGCCCATCCAGACCCTCAAGGTGGGCAGCCTGGGCACCCACAACACCCTGGGCCTGGCCAAGGCCAAGGACGCACGTTTCATGATCGCCTCCACCAGCGAGGTGTACGGCGATCCCGAGGTGCACCCCCAGCCGGAGACCTACTGGGGTCACGTCAACCCGGTGGGCCCGCGCGGTGTCTACGACGAGGCCAAGCGCTTCGCCGAGGCCATGACCATGGCCTACCACCGCTACCACGGCCTCGACGTGCGCATCCTGCGGATCTTCAACACGTACGGACCTCGGATGCGCCTGCAGGACGGGCGCGTGGTGTCCAACTTCATCGTCCAGGCCCTCCAGGGCCACGACATCACCGTCTACGGCGACGGTCAGCAGACCCGCAGCTTCTGCTTCGTGGAGGACGAGGTGCGCGGCATCCTGGCCCTGCTCGACGGTCCGCTCACCGGCCCGGTGAACATCGGCAACGACGGCGAGTTCACCATCCTGGAACTGGCCGAGCTGGTGATCGAGCTGACCGGGTCGTCGTCGAAGGTCGTGTTCGAGGACCTCCCCGTCGACGACCCCAAGCAGCGCCAGCCCGACCTCACCATCGCCCGGGGCCAGCTCGGCTGGGAGCCCCGCATCTCGCTGCGCAAGGGTCTCGAGCGCACCATCCCGTACTTCCGGGCCGCGCTGGATCGTTAGCCGGCACAGCACCTGCCCGGGTCGGGAACCGGCTCGGGTGGTGCCGGTCGGCGTGACGCCCGCTCGAACGGCCCGGACTCACACGGCGCGGGCTTCGGCCTCGACGCGGTGGGCCAGGTACCACTCCACCGTGCGGGCCAGGCCCACGTCGAACGAGGTCGTGGCCCGGAACCCGAACTCGGCCTCGGCCCGGCTGCCGTCGACGCCGCGACGGGGCTGGCCGTCGGGCTTGGAGGTGTCCCAACGCACCGCCCCCTCGAAGCCGACGGCCCGCACGACGGCGTCCACGAGATCACGGATGGGCAGCTCCCGGTCGGCGCCCAGGTTCACCGGCCCGGGGCCGTCGTAGCGCTCGGCGCCGAGCAGGATGCCCTCGGCGGCGTCGTCGACGTAGAGGAACTCCCGGCTGGCCGAACCCGTGCCCCACACCTCGATGTGGTCGGCGCCCGACTCCTTGGCGTCGACCGCCTTCTTGATCAGCGCCGGGATCACGTGGGACACGGCCGGGTGGAACTTGTCGCCGGGGCCGTACAGGTTCGTCGGCATCAGGTAGATGCCCCGCTGGCCGTACTGGGCCCGGTTGGCCTGTAGCTGCACGAGCTGAGCCAGCTTGGCGATGCCGTACGGCGCGTTCGTCTCCTCCGGGTAGCCGGTCCACAACGACGACTCCTGGAAGGGCACCGGGGTGAACTTGGGGTAGGAGCAGATGGTGCCCACCACGACGGTCTTGTCGGTGCCCCGGCGGCGGGCCTCGTCGATGACGTAGGTGCCCATGAGCAGGTTGTCGAGGTAGAGCTCCGCGGGGCGGGCCATGTTGGCCCCGATGCCTCCCACCCGGGCCGCCAGGTGGATCACCAGGTCGGGCTCGTGCTCCGCGAACATCGCCGCCACCGCAGCCTGCTGGCGCAGGTCGTAGTCGTGGCTGGTCGGCGTGACGACCTCACCGGTGCCCCGGGCCCGCAGGCCGGCCACGACGGAGGTCCCCAGGAACCCGTGGCCGCCGGTCACGAGCACGCGACGGCTCGCCCAGAACTCGCTCATGGGCGGAGCCTACCGGTGCCTCTCCCGGGCGGTGTGGACACGGGCCCGGCCGGTCCGAGCACCGAGCTCCCCGCGGTGCCGCCGACCCGGGCGGGCGGCGTGCGGGTCCGGCCGGGACGGGCATGACAGACTCGCCCCGTCATGGCCCTGCGCGTCGCGATCACCCTCGAGCAGTGCTGGCACCGCGTCCCCGGCGGTGTGGCGCGCAGCGCGCTCGACTCGGCGAGCGCGCTGGTGCGCCACACCGACCTCGAGCTCGTCGGCGTGGCGGCGCGCCATCCCCAACCGCCCCCGGCGCCCTTCGTGCCCCCCATCCCGGTGGCCCAGCTCGGCCTGCCTCGTCTGGCCCTGTACGAGTCGTGGCACCGGCGCCGGCGTCCCCCGGTCCAGGACGCCACCGGACCGGTCGACGTCATCCACGCCACCGGCATGGCGGTCCCGCCCCGTTCGGCCCCCTTGGTGGTGACGGTGCACGACCTGGCCTTCCTCCACGAGCCCGAGCACTTCACCCGTCGTGGGGTCCGCTTCTTCCAGCAGGCCATCGACCTGGCGCGACGAGACGCCGACGTGGTGGTGTGCCCGTCGCAGGCGACGATCGACGAGTGCCTCGAGAACGGCTTCGCCCCGGATCGCCTCCGACTCGTGCCGTGGGGCGCCCCGCCCCGGACCGCCACCGCCGACGACGTCGCCCGGGTCCGGGCCGTGTACGACCTGCCCGAGCGGTTCGTGCTGTGGACCGGCACCATCGAGCCGCGCAAGAACCTGCCCCGTCTGGTCGCGGCCGTCGGTCGCCTCGACCCGCCGGTCGAGCTCGTGCTGGCCGGCCCCACCGGCTGGCGTGAGAGCCTCGAGGAGCACGTCGCCGCCTCGGGCGCCCGGGTGCGGGCCCTGGGCTTCGTGCCGGAGCGGGACCTGCCGGCGCTGTACGCCACGGCCGACGTGTTCGCCTACCCGAGCCTGCGTGAGGGCTTCGGGCTGCCGGTCCTGGAGGCCATGCGCCAGGGCACGCCGGTCGTGACCTCGGCGGGCACGGCCACGGCGGAGGTCGCCGGCGAGGCCGGGCTGCTCGTGGAGCCCACCGACGTCGCGGGCCTCGCCGAGGCGCTGCAGTCGGTGCTCGACGACGGGGAGCGTGCCGCTGCGCTCGGCGAGGCGGGGCGTGCCCGCGCCGAGACCTTCTCCTGGGAACGCGCCGCCGGGCTGCTGCGCGCCGTCTACGAGGAGGCCGCGGGCCGATCCGTGGCGATCCCACCGACCGTACCTCGACCCTCCGTGCTGCCCTCGTCCCTCTCGCCCGACGCCGTGCACGGCGCGGTGTCGGTGTCGGGCGGGGGCGGGTCACCGACCGGCGCGGGGACGCGGCAGCGTCGCGCGGTGGTCGGCGTGAACCTGCTGTGGCTGGTGCCCGGTGTGGTGGGGGGCAGCGAGGAGTACACGGTCCGTCTGCTGCGCGAGCTCGCCCGGCTCGATCCGGCGGACCTGCGCGTCGTGCTGTTCGTGAACCGCTCGTTCCCCGCCGCGCACGGCGACCTGCTCGGGTCCTTCGAGACCCGGGTGGCCCCGCTGGGTGGAACCCACAAGGGGCTGCGCGTCGGCGCCGAGACCACGTGGCTGGGTCGGGCGGTGCGCGGGGTCGGTGCCGACGTGACCCACCACGCCGGCGGCGTCATGCCGCCCTGGCGGCCCACATCCACGCTGCTGACCGTGCACGATCTGCAGCCGCTGGCCATGCCCCAGCACTTCGGCCTGGTCAAGCGGACCTTCCTACGGGCCGGGATCGGCCCGTCGGTGCGCCGGGCCGACCTCGTGGTCACCCTGTCGGCGTTCACCCGTGACGACCTGGTGGCGCGGGTGGGCTGCGACCCGACGAAGGTCCGCATCGTGCCCTGCGGGGTGCACCCACCACCGCCACAGCCTGCGGTCCCCGTGGCCGAGGTCCGCCGTCGTCACGGCCTCGGCGAGCGCCCCTACTTCCTCTACCCGGCCATCACCTACCCCCACAAGAACCACATCGTGCTGGTGGAGGCGCTGGCCCGGGTGGTGCGCCACCACCCCGACGTGATGGTGGTCCTGACGGGAGGCGCGGCCGGCTCCGAGGAGACGGTCCTGGACTCCGTGCACGCCCTGGGCCTCGACGGCGCGGTGCGCCGCACGGGCCGCATCCCCGAGGACGACCTGGACGCGCTCTACCGGGGAGCGACCGCCCTGGTCTTCCCGTCTCGATACGAGGGGTTCGGGCTGCCGGCGTTGGAGGCCATGAACCTGGGCTGTCCGGTGATCGGGGCGCAGACCACGTCGCTGCCCGAGGTGCTCGGCGGTGCCGGCATCCTGGTGTCGCCCGACGATCCCGAGGCGTGGGCCGAGGCGATGGTGCTGGTGCTCGACGACCCGGTGCACCGCCAGCGGCTCGTCGACGCCGGCCGGGACCGCGCCCGGGCCTACGACTGGGATCGCAGCGCTGCGGCACTGGCCGACGCGTACCGGGAGGTGGCGGGGTCGGCGTCCTCCCGTGCGGTTCGCGGGACCTCCCGCCCGGACGCCGCAGCGAGCAGCGACCGGTGAGGAGCCGACCCGTGAGGAGCGACCGGTGAGGAGCCGACCCGTGAGGAGCGACCCATGAGGATCGCTGTGCTGTGCCCGCACTTCGCGCCCGACGTGGCGCCCACCGGCGAGGTCATGACCGCCATCACCCTGGAGTTGGCCCGGCGCGGCCACGAGCTGCACGTCGTGACCTCGTTGCCCTGGTACGAGCACCACGCCCTCGAGCCGGGCTGGGACGGCCAGTTGGTGCGCCACGAGGACACGCCCTGGGGCCGGATCACCAGGGTGCACCCGTTCCCCACCGACAAGACCAACATCCCGGCCCGGGCGCTCGCCTTCGGCGGCTTCACCGTCCTCGCCGCGCTCGAGGGGGCGCTCGGCCGCTCCGCCCCCGACGTCGTGCTTTCCATGTCGCCACCCCTCACCATCGGCCAGGCCGGGTGGGCGGTGGCGCGCCTGCGCCGTGTGCCCTTCGTGTTCAACATCCAGGACGTGTTCCCCGACGTGGCCATCGAGCTGGGCCTGCTCACCGGCCGGCGGGTGATCGCCGTGTCCTACGCCCTGGAGCGCTTCACCTATCGCCACGCCGACGCCGTCACGGTGCTCAGCGACGAGCTGGCCGACAACGTCCGCGCCAAGATCACCCGCGGCCTGCGGGGAGCCGCGGCCGAGCGGCAGGCCGACAAGGTCCGGGTCATCCCCAACTTCGTGGACACCGACCTCATCCGCCCGATGCCGGCGGAGAACGACTACCGCCGGGAGCACGACCTGCTCGGGCGTCGCGTCGTGCTCTACGCCGGCAACGTGGGGCTGTCGCAGTCGCTCGACCTGCTCCTGGATGCCGCCAGCGCCCTGGCCCACGAGCCCGACGTGGTGTTCGTCGTGAACGGCGGCGGCGCGGCTCGTGCCGACCTGGAGCGGCGGGCCGCGGGCATGGCCAACGTGCGCTTCGTGGGCATGCAGCCCAAGGCCCGTCTGCCCGAGGTCCTCGCTGCTGGTGACGTGCACGTCGTGCCGCTCAAGAAGGGCCTGGCCTGGTCGAGCGTGCCTTCGAAGCTGTACTCGATCCTGGCGGCCGGACGACCGGTCGTGGCCAGCGTCGATCCCGGCACGGAGGTGGCTCGCACGGTGGAGCAGGCCGGTGCGGGGTTGGCGGTGCCGCCCGAGGACCCCGAGGCGTTCACGAAGGCGCTGATCCGCCTGCTGGAGGACCCGTTGGAAGCTGCCCGCATGGGGGCCTCCGGCCGCCGGTTCGTGGAGGCCTGGGCCTCGCCGGCGGCGGTGGCGGCTCGCTACGAATCGCTCTTCGAGGAGCTCCGTTCCCGCCGCTGACGTGTGTGCCCCCGGGGCGCCCCACTACCGTAGGAGTCGTATGGGCAAAGCATCCTCCGCCAAGAAAGTCGCGCGCGCCGCTCGGGCCGGTGGCGGCCCCTCCCGCGACAAGCCGAAGCTCGGGTTCCCCGCCGCCATCGTGGGCATCTTCGTGGTCGGCCTGCTGTTGGTCGTGTTCTCCTACGGCCAGCGCAACAACCGGGCCGAGGCCGAGGCGCCGTCGGCCGTCAACTCGGACCACTGGCACACCGCGTACGGCGTCTACGTGTGCGACACCTTCCAGGAGCCCATCCCCGATCAGGGCACCGACCCGGTGGGCATCCACACCCACGGTGACGGGGTGATCCACATCCACCCCTTCTCGGAGGCCTCCTCGGGCGACAACGCGCAGCTCTACCACTTCACCGACCTG
>JALOLF010000192.1 GCA_025456085.1 Acidimicrobiales bacterium | reverse complement strand
CCTGACCGTGGACGTGCGGTGCGGGGGGCGGGTGCTGCCGATGCGCGTGGGGCCCGTCACCGAGGGGGGGCAGGCCACCGGGTTCGTGCTGGTGGGACCTCCGACGGAGCAGCCGTCCGGGCGGCCCCGTCCGGAGTCGGCCGCCGCCCACCTGCAGGCCGCTCCCCGCCTCGAGCCCCGTCCGGTGGTCTACGACTTCCGCCTGCTGCACCTCGACGCCACCGGCCAGGGCGCCGACGACGACCTGAGCGCCCTCGCGTTCACGGTGCTGGACCTCGAGACCACCGGCCTGCACCCCGAGGCGGGTGACAAGGTGGTCTCGGTCGGTGCGGTGCGGGTGGACCGCGGCCGCGTGCGCGAGGACGACGTGCTCGACAGGCTGGTCGACCCCGGGCGCGCCATCCCCGCCACGGCCACCGCGGTGCACGGCATCACCAACGACATGGTGCGGGGACGGTCCCGGTTGCCGGCGGTGCTCGAAGACCTGGCGCGCTTCTCGGCCGACACGGTGCTCGTCGGGCACGACATCGCTTTCGACCTGGCCTTCCTGCGCCCGGCAGCCTTCGCCGCCGGCATCACCCTGCCCGAACGGGTGCTCGACACCCTGCTGCTGTCGGCGGTGCTGCACCCCGCCGACGGCGAGTCGCACGGTCTGGACGCGGTCGCGGCGCGCTTCGGCGTCCCGGTGCTCGGCCGCCACACGGCACTCGGCGACGCGCTGGTGACCGCCGAGGTGCTGGTGCGCATGGTCGCCCAGCTCGCGGCCGCCGGCCTCACGACGTACGGCGCCGCCGTCGCCGCGGCATCGGCGACGCGGCTGGCACGAGACAGCGCCAAGAGGTTCTGACCGCTCGTCGCCACTGCCGCGCCACTCGTCGCAGCAGGTCCAGCAGTCCCTCACCGCGGCACGGTGGCGTCCCTAGCGTGCCCGGCACGGGCGAGGGGCTCCCCACGGGCGCACCGCCTCATTAGTCTCCGGGACAGGGGTCGTGGCGATCGGCCCCGCGGCCCCTGGCCCGGTACCCACCGCGACGCGAAGGAGCGAGCCGTGACCTCCGAAGCCCTCGAGAACCTGCTGCACGAGGAGCGCCACTTCGAACCCTCCGCCGAGTTCGCCGCCCAGGCCAACGGCACTGCGGCGCTCTACGACGCGGCGGCCGCCGACCGCCTGGCGTTCTGGGACACCCAGGCACGCGAGCTGATCTCGTGGGACGCGCCGTGGAGCGAGGTGCTGGACTGGACGAACGCCCCCTTCGCCCAGTGGTTCGTGGACGGCACGCTCAACGTGGCCTACAACTGCGTCGACCGGCACGTCGAGGCCGGGTACGGCGACCAGGTCGCGATCTACTGGGAGGGCGAGCCCGAGGGCGAGTCCCGTGCCATCACCTACGCCGACCTGCAGGCGGAGGTCAACCAGGCCGCCCACGCGCTGGAGTCGCTCGGGGTGCGGCACGGCGACCGCGTGGCGATCTACCTGCCCATGATCCCCGAGGCCGCCGTCGCCATGCTGGCCTGCGCCCGCATCGGTGCGGTGCACTCCGTGGTGTTCGGCGGCTTCTCGTCGGAGGCCCTGCGCTCACGCATCGAGGACGCCGAGGCGTCGGTCGTCATCACCTCCGACGGCGGCTACCGCCGCGGCAAGGCCAGCGCGCTCAAGCCGGCCGTCGACGACGCTCTGGACGCCGGCGCCGAGAGCGTGCGGCACGTGCTGGTCGTGCGGCGCACCGGACAGGACGTCGCGTGGGTGGAGGGCCGCGACCTGTGGTGGCACGAGGTGGTCGGCCAGCAGAGCACCGAGCACACCTACACCGCCCACGACTCCGAGCACCCGCTCTTCATCCTCTACACCTCGGGCACCACCGGGAAGCCGAAGGGCATCAAGCACACCACCGGCGGCTACCTCACCCAGTGCGCGTACACCCACCGCAACGTCTTCGACCTCAAGCCCGACACCGACGTGTACTGGTGCACGGCCGACGTGGGCTGGGTCACCGGCCACAGCTACATCGTGTACGGCCCGCTCGCGAACCGGGCGACGCAGGTGATGTACGAGGGCACCCCCGACACCCCGCACAAGGGTCGGCTCTGGGAGATCGTGCAGAAGTACGGCGTCACGATCTTCTACACGGCGCCCACGCTCATCCGCACGATGATGAAGTGGGGCGCCGACATCCCGGCGGGCTACGACCTGTCCAGCCTGCGGCTGCTCGGCTCGGTCGGCGAGCCCATCAACCCCGAGGCGTGGATGTGGTACCGCGAGCACGTCGGGCACAACTCCTGCCCGATCGTCGACACGTGGTGGCAGACCGAGACCGGCGCCATCATGATCAGCCCGCTGCCGGGCGTCACCTCCACCAAGCCGGGCTCCGCCCAGCGGCCGCTGCCGGGAATCAGCGCCGACGTCGTCGACGACCTGGCCCAGTCGGTGCCGGACGGCGGGGGCGGCTACCTCGTGCTCACCGAGCCATGGCCCGCCATGCTGCGCACCATCTGGGGTGACGACCAGCGGTTCGTCGAGACCTACTGGAGCCGGTTCGAGGGCCTGTACTTCGCCGGCGACGGGGCGAAGAAGGACGAGGACGGCGACATCTGGCTGCTCGGCCGCGTCGACGACGTGATGAACGTGTCGGGGCACCGCATCTCCACCACCGAGGTGGAGTCGGCGCTCGTCTCGCACCCCATCGTCGCCGAGGCGGCTGTCGTGGGCGCCTCGGACGAGATGACCGGCCAGGGCATCGTCGCGTTCGTGATCCTGCGCGGGGATGCGCACGAGGGCGCCGACACCGTGAAGGAGCTGCGCGACCACGTGGCCAAGGAGATCGGCCCGATCGCCAAGCCACGCCAGATCATGATCGTGGCGGAGCTTCCGAAGACCCGGTCCGGCAAGATCATGCGGCGGCTGCTGCGGGACGTCGCCGAGAACCGGGAGGTGGGCGACGTCACCACCCTCGCCGACTCCTCGGTCATGGACCTGATCAAGACCGGGCTGTCGGGCGACGGCGACTGATCCGCTGACCACCTGACCTCGGGGGTCGGCTGCTGGCCGTCCCTTACAGTGGCAGAGGTGAGCCACCGGCCCCCTGACGCCCTCGACGAGCCCCGCGGGCGGGACCGCCGCAGCGTCGTCGATGCGCTCCGGCAGGAGACCACCGGCGGCTTCCTGCTGCTGGCCGGGGCCGCCGTGGCGCTGCTGTGGGCCAACCTCGCCCCCGCCTCCTACGACGCCGTGGTCTCGTTCACCGTGGGTCCCGCGGCACTCAACCTGGACCTCTCCCTGGCGACGTGGGCCAAGGACGGGCTGCTGGCGATCTTCTTCCTCGTCGTCGGGCTGGAGCTCAAACGGGAGTTCATGGTAGGCGAGCTGCGCAAGCCCGCCGAGGCCGTCGTCCCGATGCTCGCGGCTGTCGGCGGGATGCTCGTCCCGGCCGGCATCTACCTGGCCGTCAACACCGGCATGACCGGGGGTGAGCCGTCGGGGTGGGCGATCCCCGCGGCGACCGACATCGCGTTCGCGCTCGCCGTGCTCGCCGTCATCGGGTCGGCGCTGCCCACGGCCTTGCGGGCCTTCCTGCTCACCCTCGCGGTCGTGGACGACCTGCTGGCGATCCTCATCATCGCCGTCGTCTTCACCGAGACGTTGACGTGGTGGGCGCTGCTGGCCTCGTTCGCCGTCATCGGCGTCTACTGGTGGATGCAGCGCCGCCGCGTCGGCAACCTGTGGGTGTACGTGCCGCTGTGGGTGCTCGCCTGGGTGCTGATGCACGAGAGCGGGGTGCACGCGACGATCGCCGGGGTCGCCGTCGGGCTGGCGACCCGCGCCACCCCTGACCGGGGCGAGAAGGAGACCCCGGCCGAGCGGTACGAGCACCAGATCAGGCCGATCTCGGCGGGCTTCGCAGTGCCGCTCTTCGCCCTGTTCGCCGCGGGGGTGACGATCAACGCCGAGACCCTCGTCGAGGTGGTCACCGAGCCTGTGGGCATCGGCATCGCCGCGGGGCTGGTCGTCGGCAAGGCCATCGGCATCACGCTCGGCACCTACTTGGCCGTGCGGTTCACCCGGGCCACGCTCGCCCGCGGTCTGGCCTGGGCGGACGTGGTGGGGGTGGGCAGCCTCGCCGGCATCGGCTTCACGGTGTCGTTGCTCATCGCCTCGCTGGCGTTCGAGACCGACCCCGGGGTCGAGGCCCTGGCCAAGACCGCGGTGCTGGTCGCGTCGCTGGTGGCCGCCACGCTGGCCTCGGCTCTGCTGCTGCCCCGCAATGCCAAGTACAAGAAGCTGCGCGCCGAGCGGCTGCGCGGGTTGCGCGACGACGTGGACGACGACCGCGCACCCGCAGCCGGGGACACCGGGGCTAGGCTCGACCAGCAGCAGCAACCAGGAGGACCCTCATGAGCGACGTGCCGCAGACGATCTCCGCCGCCACGGCGAAGGCCGACCGCCGGCCCACGCTGAGCGACCTCGTGCGCACGGCGGCCGAGGACGGCGCCACCATCGTCCGCGGCCAGATCGAGCTGGCCAAGGCCGAGATGCGCGAGACGGCGGCGCGCACCGGCAAGGGCGCCGGCCTGCTGGGCGGGGCTGCCCTGCTGGCGCTCACCGCCTGGTTCCTGCTCAGCGTGGGTGCTGCGTTCGGGCTCGTCGCTGCGGGCCTCCCCGTGTGGGCCGCCCTGCTCATCGTCGCCGTCGTCTACCTGCTGATCGCCGCCGTGCTGGGTCTGCTCGGCAAGCGGGAGCTCGACCGCGCCAAGCCGCTGGAGCGCACGAAGGCCGAGGTCACCTCGCTGGTCGAGGAGACGAAGACCGCGCTGCGGGTGCCGACGCCCGAGTGACCGCCGGCGGTCCCGTCCCCTCGCTGCGGGACGTGGTGGAGGTCGCGGGCCCCTGGCAGCACCGCTCGGTGGCGGCCAACGGGGCACAGTTCCACGTCGCCGAGGCCGGGACCGGCCCCCTCGTGCTGCTGCTGCACGGGTTCCCGGAGTTCTGGTGGACCTGGCGCCACCAGCTGCCGGCCCTCGCGCAGGCCGGCTACTGGGCGGTGGCCATGGACCTGCGCGGCTACGGCGGCAGCGACAAGACCCCCCGGGGCTACGATCCCTACACCCTCTCCGCCGACGTCACCGGCGTCATCCGTGCGCTTGGCCGCCGCTCGGCGGTGCTGGTCGGCCACGGGTGGGGCGGCTTCTTCAGCTGGTCCACCGCCGTCCTTCGCCCCGGGCACGTCGACGCGATCGGCGTGCTGTCCACCGGTCACCCGCTGGAGATGCGGCGGGGACTGCGCTCGCGCGACCAGCGCGGAGCAGGTGGGCACGCGCTGCGCGTCCAGCTGCCCTGGCGCCCCGAGCGGGCACTCATCGCCGACGACGGTGCCGAGATCGACCGCCTGCTGCGCGCGTGGTCAGCGCCGGGTGGCGGCTTTCCCGACGAGGACGCCTCCCGCCGCTACCGCGACGCGCTCTCGTTCTGGCCCGCCCCGCACTGCTCCTTGGAGTACCACCGGTGGGCCTTCCGCTCGCTCTTCCGGCTCGACGGGCGGCGCTTCGCCGCTCGCATGAGCACGCCGGTGACCGTGCCGGTACTCCAGCTGCACGGGGCGGCCGATCCGGCGGTGCTGCCGAGCACCGCGCGCCGCTCGCGCATGCACGCCCAGGGGCCCTACCACTGGGTCGAGGTCCCCGGAGCCGGGCACTTCCCCCAGGAAGAGCAGCCGCAGGCCGTCACGACCGCGCTGCTGGACTGGTTGGCGGTGGCGAGCTTCCCCCGCTGAGTCAGGCGCAGGCCCCGGTACTCGGCACGGGGCTGACGTCGGCGGCGTCCGCGACGCGCATGGCGCGCTCGAGCTCGGACTGCGCCAAGGCGTACCCCGTGTCGGGGTCGGTGAGGGACGCGGCGAACACCAGACCGATGATCTGGCCGTCGGTGGAGAGCAGCGGCCCGCCGGAGTTTCCGGGACGCACGGTGGCGCGGAACGCCACCACCTGGCGCAGCACCTCGTCGCGCGAGTAGATGTCGAGTCCGAGCAGGTTGCTGGTGGAGCGCACCCGGGCGTTGCCCGTGTCGAGGCCGCCACCGCCGGGGTACCCGGCGATCACGGCGTCGTCCCCCGGCGAGACGAGGTCGGGGTCGAAGGCGACGACCGGGGCGTCGAGCTCGGGGGCGTCCAGCACGGCCACGTCGACGTCGGGGTCGAGGTACACGACCTCGGCCACCACGGGCGGCGTGTCGGGGCCCTGCACCACGACCCGGCTGGTGCCGGCGACCACGTGGGCGTTGGTCAGCACCCGCCCGTCGGCGACGACGACCCCGCTGCC
>JALOLF010000080.1 GCA_025456085.1 Acidimicrobiales bacterium | reverse complement strand
TAGACGTTCCGAGGTTCCGTGCAGCGAAGGTCGGGTCCCGCAGCCTTGCGCTGTTGGAGCGCTTTGAGCTGCCGTACGGGGATCAGGACGCGCTGAACCTGGCCGTGGCGGGCCAATGGGCGAGAATCCCGCCCACGTTCAATCTTCAGAGCTTCCACCTCGATCCCACCCACTCCTTCGCATCCGTGACCGAGCCCGAGGACGAGCTCGGCGACGCACTGTCCGATCCCTCGATTGTGCACTTCAACCACTCGGATTTCGGCCGCCCGTGGGTCGCCGGTTGCACGCATCCCTGGGCAGACGCGTGGTACTCGGCGCTCGACGACACGCCGTGGAAGGGCTGGCGTCCCGACGACACACCGCTTCCGGAGTGGCGCCGCCGGATGTACCTCGTCAAGCTCGCTGTCTCGCGGTCCTGACCGGGGTCTGTCAAGTGAACGGTGTAACCGGGGTTGGCGGTGTCAGTGGGTGGTGGTGAGGAGTCGGCTTTCGAAGGTGATGGCGAAGGCGTTGAGGGCGGGCTTCCAGCGGTTCATCCAGCGGGTGGCTCCCTTGCCGGTGGGGTCGAGGCTGCGGATGGTGAGGTAGAGGCACTTGAGGGCGGCCTGCTCGGTGGGGAAGTGCCCTCGGGCTCGGGTGGCGCGTCGCATGCGGGCGTTGAGGGACTCGATGGCGTTGGTGGAGTAGATGACCCGGCGGATCTCGGGGCTGTAGTCGAGGAACGGCACGAACTCGGTCCAGGCGTTGGACCACAGCCCCTTGATGGCCGGGTACTTGTCGCCCCAGGTGTCGTGGAACTCGGCGAGGCGGGTCGTGGCGTCGGCTTCGTTGACGGCGGTGTAGACGGGGCGGAGGTCCTTGGCCATGTGGTCCCAGTCCGCCCTCGACGCGAGGCGGAACGTGTTGCGGATCAGGTGCAGCACACAGGTCTGGACCACCGCCAACGGCCAGGTGGCCTCGATGGCGTCGGGCAGGCCCTTGAGCCCGTCGCAGCACACGATGCACACGTCCTCGACGCCACGGTTCTTGATCTCGGTCAACACCTGGAGCCAGTACTTGGCGCCCTCGCCGCCGGTGCCGGCCCACAGCCCGAGGATGTCGCGTTGGCCGTCGACGGTGACCCCGATCGCCGTGTAGATCGGCCGGTTGGCGACCTGGCCGTCGCGGATCTTGACCACCAGGGCGTCGATGAACACCACCGGGTAGACCCGGTCGAGGGGCCGGTTCTGCCAGTCGCCCATCTCGGCGAGCACGGCGTCGGTGATCTTGGAGATCGTCTCCCGGCTGACCTCGGTGCCGTACACCTCCGCCAGGTGGGCTTGGACCTCGCCGGTGGTGAGCCCCTTGGCGGTCAGGGAGATCACCAGCTCGTCCACGCCGCCCAGGCGGCGTTGACGCTTGCGGACGATCTTCGGTTCGAAGGTGCCGTCACGGTCGCGGGGCACGTCGATGGCGACGGGACCGACCTCGGTGATCACCGTCTTGGAGCGGGTGCCGTTGCGGGAGTTCCCCCCGTCACGCCCGGCCGGGTCGTGCTTGGCGTAGCCGAGATGCGCATCCAGCTCCGCCTCGAGGCCGGCTTCGAGGACCTTCTTGGTGAGATCGCCGAGCAACCCGCCGGGGCCGACGAGCTCCACGCCCTCAGCCCGGGCCTGCTCCACCAGGGACTCGGCCAGCTCGCTCGGGCGAGGCGCCACGGTCGCCGGCGGCGGCAACGCAACGCCCTCCGCCCCGGCGTCAGTCACATGTGGTTGGGTGGTGGTCATGGTCACGGTGTCCTTCCCGCCGAAGCGCTCAGCCTCGGCCGGTCAGGCCAACCGAGTTACACCGTTGTTCTTACAGTCCCGGTCGAGACACGAACGGCGGTGAGTTGACCGTGCTCGACACCGACGACGGTGGACCCGGGGTGGTCCCATGCAGCTGGCGAGAAGCGGTCCCATCCAACTGGCGACAGGTGGTCCTATCTACCTGGCGAGAACCCGCTCAAGTGGTCCCATGCAGCTGGCGGGCGACAGCAGATCCACTGGCCGCCAGTGGGCAGTTCTGATGGCCACGCCCGGGCAGCTACTTGGCCGCCTCCGGACACGATCTCATGGCCGCCGACAATCAAGCCGCTGCTCCCACCGCCCGACAACTCGCACCCGTTGGGGTGCCACAACCCCAGGATCGCCGACGAGGTTTGCTTCCGGGGGATCCTCATCCGGTTGGTGGCCGGCTCCTCGTGGACCGACATCGAAGCGATCCTGAACTTCGAGGTCTCCGACACCACCTTGCGCGCCCGCCGCGACGAGTGGATCGAAGCCGGCGTGTTCTCCAAGCTCGAAGCCGAAGCCCGGGCCGCCTATGACCGCATCCTCGAGTTGGACCTCGAGGTGGTCGCGGTCGACGGGTCGATCCACAAAGCCCCCTGCGGCGGGGAAGGCACCGGCAAAAGCCCTGTTGACCGGGCGAAACTGGGCTGGAAGTGGTCCGTCGCCGTCGACCGGGCCGGCATCCCCATCGGCTGGGCCATCGACGGCGCCAACCGCAACGACGTGGCCCTGCTGGCGCCCACCCTCGACGCCGTGCACGCCACCGGGCTGCTCGTCGACATCGGCACACTGTCACTGGACCGCGGCTACGACTACCCCGTCGTACGCGAACGACTCGCCGAACGCGGACTGGTCGAGCTCGACATCCAACGGCGGGGCACCAAACCCCCGCCCGGTACACCCCACCGGCTCACCCTCGGCGTGCGCTGGATCGTCGAGGCCACCAACACCTGGTGGTCCAACTACGGCCAGCTCCGCCGCAACACCGACCGCCGCAACCACCACCGCCACGCCGCCCTCTGCCTCGCCACCACCGTGTTGATCATCGGTCGACTCATCGCCTACCGCGACCGCTGGAGCCCACCCTGACCGCACCTACCCGCTCACGTCCTTAGAGTGCGCGCCAGTAGGTTCATGTAGAAGGTTGGGGTGTGTTCCATCGGTCGGCCCATTTGATGAGCTTGACGGTGAGGATGAGGGCGATGGCCAGCTGGAGTTGGGAGAGGCGGTGGCGGGTGTAGCGGTCGGTGTTGCGGCGCAGCTGCCCGAAGTTCGATAGCCAGCTGTTGGTTCGTTCGCCGGCCAGCGCATCCCCAGGGGGACGGACTGCTTGACGGTGGCGGTGCCCTTCTTGCGTTTGCGGGCGCACACCAGGTCAAGGCCCAGCGCCGCGCACAGGCGGCGTACGACGCCGTTGTCGTAGCCCCGGTCGAGGTGCAGGGTCTCGATGTCGGCGAGCAGGTCCCGCTCGGCCAGCGACGCCAGGGTGGGTGCGAACAGGGCGCAGTCGTGGCGGTTGGCGCCGTCGATGGCCCACCCGATGGGGATGCCGTGGCGGTCGGTGGCGATCGACCACTTCCACCCGGACTTGCCCCGGTCCGTGGGGTTGGGGCCGGTGCCCTCCCCGCCGAAGGGGGCCTTGTGTTGGGACCCGTCGATGGCGACTTCGCTCAGGTCGACGCCGATGATGCGGTGGTAGCCGTTCAGGGCCTCGGTGCACAGCCGGTCGAACACGCCGGCGGCGTCCCACTCGTCGCGTCGGCGGCGCAGCGTGGTCTCCCCGGCGCCGCTGATGCGCCCGGCCACGTCCCAGGAGCAGCCGGTGAAAGCCCAACGGATGCGGCGGGGGGACGTGCGGCGGGATCAACGCCTCCACCGCGGCCCACACCGCGTCGACGACCCTCGGATGAAGCGCGAGCATGGAGATGACCTTCCACTGTGTCGTTGTTTGGATCAGCACCCGGCATCAAAACCGGGCCGAACCAACGACCGGTGGATGGTCACCTATTGGCGGGCGCTCTAAGGCGACGAGCGATAGGGGTTGAGCGCGCTGTCTCGCATCCCCGGCAGCGCCGTCTCGATTCGGGACCCGAGCTCCGCTCGCCGATTGATCAGATCCGCGATCCTGTCGGACAGCGCGGTCGGATCTCTCGTGGTCCTTGCATCGATGAGCAGGTCTCGCAGCTCCATCCGGTCGAGGAGGCCGGCCACCTTTCCCTGGTAGTCCATGCACGCCGCAGGTGTCCCAGTACCCAACGACGCAATTGCCAGGTGCATCCGCCCGGTGACAACGAAGTCCAGTTCGGAGCAGATCGCCTTGGCATGCATCGCAGAGGTCGGGCGCGTCGTGCGCGTACGCGCGCGCACGTGCGGCGGTAGCAGCGCGAACAGGCGCTCCAGGCAAGCGTCGTCGCTGTCGTCACTGCGGAAGTCGTGGGGGAGCAACTGCCAGGAGTACACACCCCGCTCGTCGAGGCGGAGGATCGACGCGGCTAGGACCCGCACGAACTCATCTGCGGACTCCATCCCGATCCACCGACCGACGATGGCGTTGGCGTTGACCCCGATGCGGAGCGGTGCGTCGTGTGCCTGTGAGCGGATCGGTGCCCGAAGTGGCTGCCGCGCTGGCTCCATGAGGAAGGCAGAGTCCGCACACAGCCGCACGCCCTGGAGTCCCAAGTCGCGGGCCCGCTTGACGGCCGCCGGGTCGCGGGCCCAGAGACGGATGGACGAGGGGATCGTCCGCAGATGCCGCGCTGCATCCGCCGTGATGCGATCGCTGACCGAGAATCCGCTCACCGTCGTCGGAAGGCCAACACGCTCGGCCAGCGTCGCTATCGTCACAAGACGCGCTGTGACCCTCGTCCCGTAGTACCCGTCGAGGACGTCGGCGCCGAGCACGATGCATCGCTCGAACCGGAGCGCGGCGAGTGACAAGCGGAGGTACGGCCGCAGCGTCCCGGTTCTTGGCCAGCGGTGGAGATCGACGACTGAGAGCCCGCTGGCGCCCCATCCCGAGACCTCGGCGGGCTCGCGACGGGGCACGATGCCTATGGGAACCGTGCTCCCGTACAGCGATCGAAGCGCCTCGATGGCGCCGATGACGATGGCTTGGTCACCCAGGCTCCCTGGGTTGGCCGGCGGAACGAGCAGTGAGCTGCCGTGCGTCGGTGGACGCAGACGTCGGCAGAGACGAACCGCTTTGGCGAGCACTGTGACCGCAGCACGGCGTCGTGGCGGCCCGGATGGTGACCGGCCTTCGAGGTGTGGGTCGGCCGTCATTGCGATCACGCTCCCTCGTGCGGTGGCGCCGAAGCAGTCGGGCCAGCACTTGTCTGTGATCTGCGCAAACCCTGACGAGATGGTCGGCGACTGCGGTCTTCGATCTCTCGTGCCCACTGCTCGATGTGTCGGTCACGGCGTAGCGGCTCGCTGCCGCTACGCGCGCGCTGGTAGCGCGGCGCGAGCGGACCGAGTCCGGCGAGCGCCGCGAGGCGGATCGCGCCACGGCGGTCGCCCCCGCGGTCGAGCTCGCGGGCGACACGCAGCATGCCGGTCGTGCTCCCGGCGGCGATCTCGTACCCGGCCAGGCGGTGCCAGTACCTCGGGGGCGTCGAATGCTCGGTACCTGCCAGCCCGAACGACGCCCGCAACTGCTGCTTCGCGTCGTAGTCCACGTGGGCGGAACTGACAGACTGTGGGAGCCGTCGGTAGACATATAGCCGATCGGGAAGCTGATGGCACAGGTGGACCGCCGCCATCCGGTAGTCGATCACCATCGTCGTGTCGAAGTCGCTCGAGAACCCGCCGCACGCTCGGGCCAGGTCCGTGCGGAAGCACGCGGACGGCTCGGCCGAGTAGCGACGACCGGAGGCCAGCACGTCGAGGGTCAAGCGACGGTCACCCGGCTCCAGGGCGTCGAGTGGCGTCAGGACGTGACCCAACGGGGTAAGGAAGTGCATCCCGGTTCCGACGTAGGCGACGTCGGGATGCCGGTCGAGGTAGTCGAGTTGGATGGTGAGTCGTGTCGCGAGTGCCAGGTCGTCGGCGTCGAGGCGTGCGGTCACCGGGGCCTCGGCGCAGTCGAGACCGTGGGCGAGCGCTCGGGCGCCGGAGGCCCTGCCGATCGAGTGCACTCGGACCCGATGGTC
The DNA here is from genome assembly GCA_025456085.1 of Acidimicrobiales bacterium. GTDB lineage: Bacteria > Actinomycetota > Acidimicrobiia > Acidimicrobiales > Acidimicrobilacustridaceae > JALOLF01. The sequence goes on along the minus strand of JALOLF010000080.1, from coordinate 13,274 downwards.
GCGGCTGGCGTGCCACTCGGCGATGTCGAGGGTCCGGTCCGTGGATCCGTTCTCGACGACGAGGATCTCGATGTCGCGCAGGGTCTGCTCCCGAGCGCTCTGGATCGCGGCGCCGAGGTAACGCTCCCCGTTCGACACGGGGATGATGACGGATACGGCGGGCACGGCTAGGCGCCGGGTTGCCGGGGCGCCAGGGAACGGCCTGTTATCACGTCGTCGAGGCGGTCGGCGCCGAGTCGCCAGTCGAAGCGCGTTGCGAAGTGCTCCATACCGGCATCACTCAACCGGGTGGCGAGGCTCGGGTCGCGACAGACTCGAACGATCTCGCAGGCAAAGGCGTCGACATCGTCGGCGATGAGGGCCGTCTCCCCACTGCGGAGGTCCAGACCGCGAGCACCGGTCGAGGTCGTGACGACCGGGATGCCATGGGCCAGCGCTTCGATGACCTTGAGGTTCGTCCCACTGCCGGACCGCACCGGCGCAGCGAGCAGGCTTGCTCGGCGCAGCTCGTCTTCGAGGTTGTCGACGTAGCCGGTCATGTCCACTGCTGGGAGGTCTCGCAGCGGTTCCAGGGCCTCCGAGTACCGTCCCACCACCCGGAATCGGGCGTCTGGCAACTCCTCGAGGACCCGGGGCCGGATGTCGCACAACAGTTCGGTGACGGCATCGATGTTGGGCCGGTAGGAAAGCAATCCCTGGAACAGGATGGTCGGTGCCTCGGGGCCGGGACCACGCCAGGCGGGTGGGTGTGGCGTCCAGTAGCCGTTGGGCAGCACCGCAGACGAGCACGGTGGGAGCTGCGAGCGGTCCTCTTCGCTGCAGACCACCACGGTGGTGGCGTCCTCCCCGATGGACCGATAGAGCCCACGCCACCGCAGCAGGTCCGCCTCGACGGACGCCCGTTGGCGCAGCGCCCGTGCTGACAGGCCGGCACGACCGGTGCCGCTCGAGACGTGGATCTGACGTCGGATGACCCATTCGATGTCGTAGAGGTCGACGACCATCCGGCGAGCGAGGCTTGCGCCGCGCACGAGGAGGTAGCCGGCTGACTGACAGGCCCAGAGGACGTCGTAGGTCGCGAGGTCGCACGCCTGGAGATCGCCAGCAGCCCGATCCCAGTCGACACCGAGGTGGCTCCTGGGCAGCGGGCTTGACCACGAGTGTCCGGTCACGGGCATGGCGTGTCGCTCGATCGTGAAGACACGGTGCACGGGGAGGTTCGCGGCCGCGATGGCCGCCGCATCGGGCTCCGGTTTCCCGAAGATCACCAGGTCGATGTCGTCGCCGCGATCGGCCATGAGCTGCAGAATCGCCGCCATGCGCTGCCGGGCACCGCTGGTTGGCGGCCAGGGGTTGGCGAGCGCAACGAACAGGGTTTTCATCGCGGCGGTATCCAGGTGACTCGGAGAGGACGGTTCGGACTCAGCATCTTCGGGGGCGGCACGCGCAAAAATCGCCGCATCGGTGTGGAACGAGCAAGACCGTGAGGGCGACCTCCCGTTGCCTGCTGACACTCTAGAGTGGCAGGTCCAGGCCAATGGGATGGGACTCATCTCTAGTCGAAGACGGGGCCCCGGAGGGATAGCGAAACAGGTGCGAACTCGATCCGGGGCCGGCGGACCCCTCACTGCGTGGAACGACCTGCGCCCGTTCCTATGGCCCTCGCGGGGCCAGCTCCTACTCCTCTCGTTCGTCGCCGTCGTCGCGGGCTTCCTCGAGGCGGGCGTCCTGGTGCTCATCGTCAAGCTCGCCTTCGCGGTGTCCGACGGAGTCGATGCGATCGAACTGGGGATCGGTCCGGTCGGGAACGTGACTGTCACCACGACCCAGCTGTTCGTCGCCACATTCGTCCTCGGGGTGCTGCGCTTGGCGATGCAGGCCCTCGCCGCGTACCTGGGACCGCGCGTCAGCGCCTACCTCCAGCGTGACCTGCGGGCCCGGGCCTTCCGGGCCTACCTCATGGCGTCATGGGACGCCCAGAGCAAGCAGCAGGAGGGCCGCTTCCTCGAGTTCGCCACCGTACAGATCGGCAAGGCGTCAAGCGGGGTGGGCGTTGTTACCAGTGGCATCACACAGGGGTTCAACCTGGTCGCCATCGTCCTCTCAGCGTTCCTCGTCGACCTGAGTGCCTCGGTGGTCATCGTCGTGTCCGTCGTTGTGCTCTTCCTGGGGCTGCGTCCACTCGCCGTCATGTCGCGGCGTTGGTCGGCGCTGCAGGCCGACGCCGGGGTCGAGTACTCGACCGGTCTGATCGAGATGGTGCGGGCCACGCAGGAGATCAAGGTTCTGCACGTCGAGGACCGGGTGCTCGAGCGCGCTGATCAACGCATCCGCGCCTACACCGATGCGCTGCGCAACGGCCAGGTCCTCTCCGCCCTGACGCCGTCGCTCTACCAGGGCATCGCACTCCTGCTCGTCCTGATCGGCCTCGCCGTCGTATCGTCGTCCTCGGTCGTCGACATCGCGTCGCTGGGTTCGGTCGTGCTGCTCTTGTTCCGCGCGCTCACCTACTCCCAGAGCCTGCAGGGCACCTACCAGGGACTGAACGACCTCGCGCCGTTCGCGGAGGTCGTCAACGAGACCTTCACCCGCTTCGAGGCGGAGCGCGACGTCCATGCGGGGGAGCCACTCGAGGCCATGGGCGACGTCGCCTTCGACGACGTCCGCTTCGCCTACCGAGACGGCCACGAGGTCCTACACGACCTCAACTTCACGCTGGCGAGGGGCGAGGCCATCGGAATCGTCGGCCCGTCGGGTGCCGGCAAGTCCACGGTGGTGCAACTCCTGCTGCGCCTTCGACGGCCGACCGGGGGCCGGGTTCTGGTCGGCGGCCAGGACCTCGCCGGTGTCGCCGCTGAGTCATGGTACGCAAAGGTCGGTCTCGTGCCGCAGGACCCGCTGCTCATCGAGGCCACCGTGGCCGACAACATCCGCCTATTCCGCGACACTGTCTCCCTGGAGGAGGTCGAGCAGGCGGCGAGGCTCGCGCACCTCCACGACGAGATCATGGCCACGCCGGATGGCTACGACACCGTCATCGGACCACGGGACAAGGCGCTTTCGGGCGGCCAGCGTCAGCGGCTCGCACTCGCGCGAGCGCTGGCCGGCAAGCCTGAGATACTGATCCTCGACGAGCCGACGAGTGCGCTCGACATGCGCTCGGAGCGGGCCGTGCACGAGAGCCTCGCCGGCCTTCGTGGTCAGATGACGCTGGTGATCGTGGCGCATCGACTGAGCACCTTGAACATCTGCGATCGGATCATGGTTCTCGAGAAGGGGCAGCTCGCTGCGTTTCTGCCACCAGGAGAGCTGAAGGAGAAGAACGCGTTCTTCCGAGATGCCGTAGAGCTCTCGAAGCTGAGCATGGTCGACGCCTGACAGCGGAAACCGATTCATGGCTCGACGCGAGCCTGCCCCCGAACCCAGGCTGTGACCTTGTCGATGGGCTCCCCGAGACCGAAGAGGCGCCCGAAGACCTCCACAGAGAACAGCTTCGCCGTCTCGTAGGGTGGCGCGTGGTCGATGAGGTAGCGCTGGCTCGTGGCGTCCAGTTCGAGCAGGTCGGCCACGAATCCGCCGGCGAACGCGCCGTGGCGGAGCCGCACGTCGCGCAGGCCGTACATCGGGAAGCCTTCCTTGGGGCGTTCCGCCAGCTCGGGCGGCAGCACGACGCTTGCCGCTTCGCGCACGATCGCCTTGTCGACGAGGAACGGGTGCTTCAGGTTGTGCGGGCGCAGGCTGCGGCCGATCTTGTAGCGCGCCGGTAGGTTGACGGCGAACCGAACGAGGTCGTCGTCGAGGAACGGGAAGCGGGATTCGATGCCGGCGAGCATGCCCATGCGGTCGTTGCGATGCAGCAGGGACAGCAGGTGCTCCTGCACCATGCCCAGGGACGCCCCGGCGATCTGGCGCTCCCGGCGGGGCAGGTGCGCGAGCGCCTGTTCGGTACGCGAGTCGATGCGCTGACGTTCGAAGCGCTGCACGAGCTGCTGGCCGACGAAGAGGCGCGAGGCGTTGCGCCGCTCGGGCAACACCATGCCGGCGAGGGTCGGCGAGAGCCCGTAGAGCCGCTCGACGGCGCGGCGAGGTGCTTCCACCAGGGGCCGGTAGCGGTCGAACAGCAACGGGGGGTAGCCCAGGAAGAGCTCATCGGAGCCCTCCCCGGTGAGCACGGCCTTCACCCCGGCGTCAGCTGTTCGCCGGGCGATGGCCGCGAACGGCATCGCGTTGGTGTGCTTCACGAGGGGACTCTCGTAGTGCCAGGTGCACTCGGCCCAGCGTTCGAGCAGGTCGCCCGGCTCGAAATCCGCGACGACGAGTGGCCTCCGGAGCGTGCCGGCGAGCAAGCGGGCCGCGTCGATCTCGGAGTAGCGCCCGACCACGTTGGCGCTGAACAGCGCGAAGTCCTTCCGGGCGCGGTCGCGTGCGAGCGCCGCGATGAGGCTCGAGTCGATGCCGCCGCTGACGAACACGCCGAGCGGTGCGTCGGCGACGAGCGTTGCCTCGACGCCCCCGGCGAGCAGCGCTTCGAACTCCTCGACGACGCTCGCGGGCCGGGCCGAGGCGAGCCGGCGGTGCGTCGCCTCGTCGATCTGGTCGAGCAGGTCGAACCAAACCGTCTCGGCCGTGACCCGACCAGCGTGCACTTCGACGCAGGTACCCGGCGCGACCTGTCGCACGCCGTGGAACGCCGTTCGGGTGGCGGAGTGCTCGGGCATGCCTGTGGTGGCGAACAGGCTCACGATGGGGTCGGGCTCGAGGGGACCGAAGGCCGTCAGTGCCTTGGCTTCGGACGCGAAGGCGACGCGACCGTTGCGCTCGGTGAACACCAGCGGCTTGATGCCGAAGCGGTCTCGGCAGAGCCACGCGGTGCCTGCCTCGAGGTCGACGAAGGCGAAAGCGAACATGCCTCGCAGCCGGGGCAGTGTCGCGTCGACGCCGTGCCGCACAAGGCTGCGGAAGAGAACCTCGGTGTCGCTGGTGCTGCGGAAGACCTCGCCCTCACGCTCGAGGTCCGTGCGCAGAGAGCGGTAGTTGTAGATCTCGCCGTTGAAGACGAGCGCATGGTTCGCCTCGGTCCAGGGTTGGTGACCGGCCTCGGTCAGGTCGAGGAGGCTGAGGCGGGTGTGTGCGAGACCCACGCCGGGCGCCACGAGCACCCCGTGGTCATCGGGTCCACGGTGTGCGAGCAGATCGCAGGCGCGACGCAGCGCCGCTTCTGTGGGCGACCACTGCGACGGGCCGACCACCCCGCCGATACCACACATGTCGCCTCCCGACCGCTGTACGCACGAACGCAAGAACTGTAGTTCGTCCCTTCAGCTATTGGTAGACGGATCAAGGCTCTTGTGCATGAATCCGGTCCACCCCTCGTCGGGGACGCGAACCCACCCTTCGCGCTCATAGAAGCGGACCGCCCGGGTGTTGCCGGGGTGGACCGACAGGTGCATCGACGCACTGCCGCGGGCGCGCGCCTCCCGTTCGGCGCTGTCGATGAGCATCGTGGCGGTGCCGGTGCCTCGTGCGGCCGGGTCGACGGCGATCGACAGGATGCCGAAGGAGGGTCGGCGACCGGCGTCGCCTCGGCCACCGTCGGGCTCCCCATGGGCGACCGCCGCGCCGGTGCCGCCGCGGGAGGATCGGCGCACCGAGGTGCGCAGTGCCTTCGCGCCTGTGCGCACCCGACGGCGCACGCGCGGATCGACGATCAGCAGGTGGGGCCGGCGTAGGCCGGCACGGATCACGACGCCCAGGTGGTGGCGCATGAACCCGCTCAGCGCGCCTCTGCTGATGCCTCCGACCACGAAGCCGATCACCCGCCCGTCGGCCTCCGCCACGACGATGTAGGGGTTCTCGTGGCCGTGCAATTGCCAGTCGTAGTACGCCCGGGCCACATCGGTACCCAGCAGGGAGATGGCGCTGTCGGGGAACGCAGCCACGTGGATCTCGGCGATCCGATCGAGGTCCTCGTCGCTCGCGAGGCGTAGTGCTGACTTGTCGGCCACGTCACCTGACCTGTCGTCGGAGCCTGCCGGGGCGACTCTAGCGACCGACCCGGTCGCGATTCGCTCGTGTGCTGCGGATCGCCGACCACCCACCTACTACCCTTACGGGCCGAGAACAGCGACGTGTCGATCGATCGAGGGAGACGGTTACCACCGCTATGGCGACGCCTGCGACGTACCTGCCGCCCACGCGGCCGCCGGCTGCGACGGGTCCGTCGCTGTTCGAGCGCTACATCCAGCCCCGGCAGGCACCGGTGCTCTTCCTCGTCGCGAATGCCCTGGTCGGCGCCGCATCTCTGTTCAGCCCCCTCGTCGCCACTGCGCACGCGGTGGTGGTACTCGTCGCCGCCCTCGCATTCGCTCTGCTGGCGCCGCGCATCGAGTTCTGCGTCTACGCCGTGTCCTATGTCGCAACCTGCGACGTCTTCTGGCGCATGTCGAAGGCGAGGGTTCCCTGGGAAGGGCCGAAGTACGTCATCATCGTCGTCTTCGCTCTGGCCTTGCTGCGCTTCGTCCCGAAGCCGAAGCGCACTCTGGCACCCGTGCTCTACCTGGTGTGCCTCCTGCCGGCCGTCATCGTCACCGTGCTCGACCGCGGGCTCAGCGACTCTCGCGCCCTGGTGTCGGGCGTGATCATCGGGCCGATCGCGCTCGGGTTCTCGGTGCTGTTCTTCCGTCAGATCGTCGCCACCGCCGGCGAAGCCGAACGGATCCTGTGGTTGGCGATCGGTCCTGTCGTTGCGACCTCTGCGTTCGCGACCCGCAACACCATCCTCGCCGGAAACATCAGCTTCACCGGTGAGTCCAACTACGTCACCGCCGGCGGGTTCGGTCCGAACCAGGTGTCATCGATGCTCGGCTTCGGCGCGCTGCTGTGCGTGCTGCTGGCGCTGCACAAGGGCAACAAGCGCGCGCTGGTCATCAAGCTCGGGCTCGCCGCGTGGTTCGCCGGGCAGGCCGCGCTCACCCTGTCGCGGGGAGGCATCTACGGCTTCATCTTCGGCTGCCTCGCGGTGGCGCTGGTCGGGCTGTTCACCAAGGGGTTCCGCTCCCGCGTGCTGACCGTGGCGGTGATGGCCGGCATCATCGGGTTCCTGGTGTTCGGTTGGCTCAACGTGTTCACGGGCGGCGCGCTCCAGAACCGGTTCGACTCGACGGACTCGACCAATCGCACGGGCGTGATCGACAGCGACCTCGAGTTGTGGCAGTCGAACCTCGCGTTCGGGACAGGAGTCGGCCTGTCACAGTACGAGCGGGATGCCAGCGCAGCCACCCTGGACATCTCTACGCACACCGAGTACACACGCTTGCTCGCTGAGCACGGCCTGCTCGGCCTCGCCGCCCTCGGATGCATGGTGTCGATGTGCGTGAGCGCCATCCGCAACTCGATGAGCCGGTGGAACCGGCTGATCGCGGCGGGCCTGGTGGCGCTCAGCGCCATCCAGATGGCCCACAGCGCGACTCGCATCGCCACGATCGCGTTCGCCATCGGCCTGGCGAACCTCCGGGTCGAGGAGTGAGCCGCCCGTCAGCCGGACCACGACCGGCCGATCTTGCTGGCCGGCGCGTGTTGTTCATTGCGGGCACGCTCGGGCGGGGCGGCGCAGAGCGGCAGCTCTACTACCAGGCCACAACGCTCGTGGCCGCAGGAGCCCACCCGACCGTCTTCGCTTTCACACGGGGCGAGGCCTGGGAGGCCCCTCTGGTCGAGGCGGGTGTCGAGGTGCGTTCGTTGCCGTTCGAGGTCGGCCGTCGCGCCCGACTGGAGGAGCTCGTCGGTGCAGCTCGTTCCCTGCGGCCCCATGTAGTGCAGAGCGCGCACTTCTACACCAACCTCTACGCAGTCGCTGCTGCCCGTGCCTGCCGTGCGCCGAGCATCGGCGCGGTGCGCAACGACGCCGTGTGGTCGGTTCGCTCCATGCCCCGAGCCCTCGGGTGGCTGTCGCTCCGGGCGCCGGGTGTCGTGGCCGTCAACTCACGCCGGGCCTTCGCACAGGCCGAGGCCTTCGGGGTGTCGACCGAACGGCTGGTGCTGCTCCCCAACGCCGTCGACACCGACCGGTTCGTGCCCACGGACCGGAACCAGGTGGCCGGACCGGTGCGGCTGCTGACGGTGGCGCGCCTCGAGGCGGCGAAGCGCGTCGACCGTCTGCTGCGTGCTGTGGCACAGTGCCGTGACGTGCTCGGCTCGGGTGTGGTCGAGGCGACGGTCGTGGGGTCCGGGTCGAAACGCGCCGAGCTGGTCGCGCTGGCCCGGGCGCTGGCCCTCGACGGCACAGTTCGCTTCGTCGACGCGGTTGACGACGTCGAGTCCCGCTATCGAGACGCCGACCTCTTCGTGCTCACCTCCGACGTCGAAGGTCTGCCCAACGTCGTGCTCGAGGCGTTCGCCGCCGGCCTGCCGGCGGTGGCCACTGACGTGGGCGGAGTGGCGGAGGTCGTACAGCCCGGCGTCAACGGCGCGCTGGTCGACGCGGACGACGACGACGCGCTCGCAGCTGCCATCCTCGAGCTCGTGCGCGATTCCGAGCGTCGTCGGACGTGGGGCCGCACGGCCCGCGATCTGGTGTTGCGGGAGCGGTCACTGAAGGCCGTGCCCGGCCAGCTCGCCAAGATGTACGCCCGCGCGATGCGAGAACGATGAGTGCTGCGATACCGGGGGAACGCCTCGTCGTGTCGGTGGTGACGCCGACGTTGGGGCGGCCCGAAGAGGTGCGGGGTCTCCTAGCGTGCCTGGCCGAGCAGACCCGGCTCCCCGACGAGGTGGTGCTGGTCGACGCGGCCGACCGCGACGACGACGCCACGGAGCTGGTCGTCGCGGACCTGGCGCCCGGCCTGCCCTTCCCCGTGCGCCACCTACGCGGGCCGCGCGGCACCGCCGTGCAGCGCAACCTCGGTGTCGAGCTGTCCGAGGGCGACACCGTCGTGCTCTTCGACGACGACGTGCGCCCCGAGCCCTCGTACCTCGAGGCGGCACTCGCCGTGCTCGACGCCGACGAGCCGCGTGCCATCGGCGGCGTGGCCGGCTACCGGCCCAACATCCACATCCCTGCCGAACGCGGTGGCCGTTGGCGCTGGTACCGCGCGCTGCGCCTGCTGTCGACGTTCCAGCCCAACTTCTACGACTGGAGGTGCGGCTACCCCATCAATGCGGGACTGCAGCCGCCGTTCCATGGCGTGCGGCCCATCGAGTACATGTCGACCTCGAACGCCGTGTGGCGGCGGGAGGTGTTCGACGAAGGCCTGCAGTTCGACCCGTTCTTCGCCGGCTACGGCGTGCTCGAGGACGCCCACTTCGCGCTGCGCGCCGGTCGCCGCTGGAAGCTGGTGCAGTGCGGCGACGCCGTCTGCATCGAGCTGCACGCCGCAGGTGGCGGCCGACCCGACGCCCGCTTGATGGGCTACAAGTCGGTCGTCAACTACTGGTACGTGTTCACCGACGTCGCCGGGCCGCTGTCGTTCGCCCAGAAGGCCCGCTTCTGGCGGTTCCAGGCCTTCGAGCTCCTCCGGCTCTCGGCGTCGGCCGTGCGGCGCCGCCGGAGCGACGACCTCCAGAACCTCCGGGGTCGGTTCGAGGGTTTCCGCGCCGTGGCGAACGGCTCGTATCGGACGGCCCGCGCGTGAAGGCCATGGTCGTCTCGCACAAGGAGTGCTGGCGCAGCCCCGACTCGGCGACGGGCTGGGCCACCGACGGCGGCTTCGCCCTCCAGATGGCCGCGCTGGCCCCCTTGTTCGAGGAGCTGCGGGTGTGCGTGCCCGAGGTGCCGCGCCGGGCCGTCGGCGAGGTGGCGTTCCTGCCCCCGATCCTCATCGACCCGTTGCCGACGCTCGAAGGCGACGGCTGGCGTCGGCGGGTCGCCACCGTGGCCTGGCTGGCCCGGGCGCTGCCGCAGATCGACCGGGCCGTCCGGCGTGCCGACCTCGTGCACGCACCCATCCCCGGCGACGTCGGCTCGCTGGGCATGGCCCTGGCCGTCGCGCACCGGCGTCCGTTGTTCGTGCGCCACTGCGGCAACTGGTTCGTGCGGCGGACCCGTGCCGAGCAGGCGTGGCCGTGGTTCATGGCCTGGCGAGCGGGCAGGGGCGACGTGATGCTGGCCACCGGTGGGGCCGACGCCCCACCCCACCCCGATCACCCTGGCATCGCCTGGATCTTCTCGTCGTCGCTCACCGGAGCCGAGCTCGCTGCGGTGCCCGAGCGGACATCCGCTCCCACCGGGGGTGCCGTGCGCCTGGCCATCGCCTGCCGCCAGGACGAGAGGAAGGGCACGGGCATCGCCATCCGTGCCCTGGCCGAGCTCCGTCGCGAGCTCGACGGCGTGACCCTCGACGTGCTCGGTTCGGGACCTGATCTCGAGGCCTTCCGCGCCCTGGCCGACGAGCTGGGCGTCGCCGGCGCCGTCACGTTCCATGGCCAGGTCGGCCACGGCGACGTGCTCGCCGTGCTGCGGGCCGCCGACCTGTTCGTGTTCCCCACCCGCGCCTCGGAGGGCTTCCCCAAGGCGGTGCTGGAAGCTCTGGCCTGCGGCCTGCCGGTGGTGACGACCCCGGTGTCTGTGCTGCCCACGCTGTTGCGCGACGGCGGGGGGATCGTGGTGCCGGAGGCGGACCCGAACCTGGTGGCCGACGCCGTGCGTGCACTGGCCATGGATGCCGATCGGTACCTTGCAGCGTCGCAGCAGGCTCGCGAGATCGCCTCCCGCTACACGCTCGAGGCATGGCGCGACGAGATCGGCTGCCGGCTGCACGACGCCTACGGTCCGCTCGGTGGCCCGGCCGACCCCGGGCCGAGCCGGTGACCTCTCGGCGGCGAGTCCGCCTATCCTCTCGACCCGTGGGATCGATCGGCGGCCAGTTCGAGAAGCTCCGGTGAGGGGCGCATCCGGGCCGTCACTTCGCCGACTCCGACCGGGCGGCGAGGACCTCGACGGCTGCCTGGTCGTGGCCGAGGTCGCGCAGACCCACGACGGCTCGCTCGGTGCGGCGCACGCCTTCGTCGACGCGGCGGCCGCCGCCGGTGCCGACGCCATCAAGTTCCAGACCCACCTCGCCGCAGCGGAGAGCACGCCGCGCGAGCCGTGGCGGGTGCCCTTCAGCCGGCAGGACGCCAGCCGCTACGACTACTGGCGGCGCATGGAGTTCACGCCGGAGCAGTGGCGCGGGCTCGCCGAGCACGCGAGGGAACAGGGCCTGCTCTTCCTCAGCTCGCCGTTCTCGCTCGAAGCGGTTGCCCTGCTCGACGAGCTGGGCATGCGGGCCTGGAAGTTCGCCTCCGGTGAGATCACGAACATCCCCCTCATCGACGCGGTTGTGGCCACGGGTCGGCCGGTGATCCTGTCGAGCGGGATGAGCACCTGGACCGAGCTCGACCGGGCCGTCGGTCTCGTGCAGGGGGCGGGTTGTGATCTCACCGTGCTGCAGTGCACCACGGCCTATCCGTGCCCGCCCGAGCAGACCGGGCTCAACGTGCTGGGCGAGCTGCGTGAGCGCTACGGGTGTCGGGTCGGACTGTCGGACCACTCGGCCACGATCTACCCCGGGCTCGCGGCGGTCACCCTCGGCGCGCAGATGCTCGAGGTGCACCTGACGCTGAGCCGGCACATGTTCGGCCCCGACGTACCTGCGTCGCTGACGGTCGAGCAGCTCACCGACCTCGTCGACGGTGTCCGCTTCATCGAGACGGCACTCGCGAACCCGGTGGACAAGGAAGCCGTGGCGGCCGCGTCGGGTGACCTGCGGGCCATGTTCGGGCGCAGCATCGTGGCCACCCGACCCCTCGCTGCGCGCACCGTGCTCGCTGCTGGCGATCTCGCCCCCAAGAAGCCGGCAGGCGGCATCCCCGCCGAACGCCTCGTCGAGCTCGTGGGTCGGCGCCTGCGTCGTGACCTGCGGGCCGACGAACCCCTCTGCGACGACGACCTGGAGCCCGTGCCATGACCCGCAAGGTGTGCGTGGTGGTCACCGCCCGCCCCAGCTACAGCCGGATCAAGACGGCGCTGCTCGCGCTGCGCGCACGCGACGACGTCGAGCTCCAGCTCGTCGTGGCCGCGTCGGCGATGCTCGACAAGTACGGGCTGGCGGTGAGCCAGATCCAGGCCGACGGCTTCGAACCGAGCGCCGAGGTGTTCACCCTCATCGAGGGTGAGAACCCCACGACCATGGCCAAGTCGACCGGGCTCGGGCTCATCGAGCTCGCCTCGGTGTTCGACAACCTGCGCCCCGACGTGGTGGTCAGCATCGCCGATCGCTTCGAGACCATCGCCACAGCCATCGCCGCCGCCTACATGAACATCGCGGTGGCCCACGTGCAGGGCGGCGAGATCACCGGCTCCATCGACGAGAAGGTGCGCCACTCGGTCACCAAGCTGTCGGACCTGCACCTGGTGTCCACCCGAGGAGCCGCGGACAACGTCGTGCGCATGGGTGAAGAGCCCAACTCCGTGCACGTCACCGGCTGCCCGTCCATCGACCTGGCCGCCGAGGTGGCAGCCGACCCGGCGCTCGACTTCGAGCCCCTCGAGCGCTACGGCGGTGTGGGCGCCAGCCTCGATCTCGACGAGGGCTACCTCGTGGTCATGCAGCACCCGGTGACGAGCGAGCACGAACTGGCCCGCACCCACGTGCTCGAGACCCTCCACGCCGTGAACGAGTTCGACCTTCCGGTGCTGCTCTTCTGGCCCAACCCCGACGCGGGCAGCGACGGTACCAGCAACGGCATCCGCACCTTCCGCGAGCTCGAACAGCCCAAGAAGATGCACTTCTTCAAGAACATGGCGCCGCACGACTTCCTGCGGCTGCTGGTGAACAGCCGCGGCATCGTCGGCAACTCGTCGGTGGGCATCCGCGAGTGCTCGTACCTCGGTGTGCCTGCGGTGAACATCGGTAGCCGTCAGGACAAGCGGGAGCGGGGCCGCAACGTCGTCGACGTCGACTACGACCGCGGCCAGATCGCGGCCGCCATCGGCCGGCATCTCGAGCACGGGCCGTATGCCAGCGACCCCATCTACGGCGACGGCCGCGCCGGGGAGCGCATCGCCGACGTGCTGGCCACCGCCGAGCTGCGAACCGTCAAGCGGCTGACGTACTGAGCGATGCGCGTCCTCGGCCTGGTGCCGGCCCGCGGCGGCTCCAAAGGGGTGCCCGGCAAGAACATCCGTGTCGTCGCCGGCCGGCCGCTGCTCGCGTACACGGCCGATGCAGCGCTCGCAGCCCACTCCCTCGACCGGGTGGTGCTGAGCACCGACGCCCCCGACATCGCCGCCGTGGGCC
>JALOLF010000010.1 GCA_025456085.1 Acidimicrobiales bacterium | reverse complement strand
CCTCCCTCGACGAGCACCCGGGTCTGCGACGGCTCCGCGGTGGTCACGAGCAGCAGGCGGTCCAGGTCGTCCTTCACGACGAACCAGCTCCCGTCGCCGTTCCAGGCGGGCTGGCCGAACGTGTAGGTGGACGGCGCACCCACCGACAGCAGCGTGCGCGTGCCCTCGTCGGTGGTGAGCGTCATCGTCAGCGTGCCCCTGGCGGACGTCGTGGTGACGACCTCGCCGCCGGGGCCGGGCACGCTCTCCGGTGCCGGCTGCCGGGGCGGGATCTCGGCCTTCGGCACCTCCTGCACGTCGCCGGTGCGCGGGTCGATCACCTTGCGCCAGATGTCGTCGGGGTGCTGCGCGTCGCCGTAGCCGGTGACCTGGAGGCGCCCGTCGGCCAACCACTGCAGCTCGCCGCCGCGAGCGTCCTCACCGAGGCAGGTCAGCTCCTGCGACGCGCCCCCCGATGCCGACGTGAGGCGGATGCAGTGGTCGTCCGGGTAGGGCCGCAGCGAGGCGACCGTGCCCTGCAGGGTCGGATCCGGCGTCTCGATCAACGAGGGGAAGTCCGGGGTGGGACGCAGGCCCCACCAGGCATCGCGGCTGACGAAGAACCCACCCACGAGCACCAGCACCACGACGACGGCCAGGACCGACACGTTGCGTGCCCGGTGACCGTGCGGTGGCGGTGGCGGGGGAGGGGGAAGGTCGGGGCGAACAACGGTCGTGGTCATGGCAACCTCCCCTGGTGCGGGGGATGGTGGACGGTGCGGCGTCGACGGCCGCCCCCTCCACCATCAGCGTTGGCCGGTCGCGTGGCGTTCGCAAGAGGCTTGTGGCGGTTCTCCTCGTCGCTGCGGCCCGATCGGAGCGCCGCAGGGCAGGCCCTAGGATGGCAGGATGCCCGAACGGATCTCCCGTGACGACGTCGCGCACGTGGCGCGGCTGGCCCGGCTGTCGTTGACCGACGCCGAGCTCGACCTGTTCACCGGACAGCTCGCCGCCGTGCTCGAGCACGCCGCTGACGTCGACGCCCTCGAGGACGGGGACATCCCCGAGATGACCCATCCCTTCCCGCTGCACAACGTGCTGCGCGACGACGTGGTCGGTGCCTGCGTGGACCGGGACGAGGTCCTCGCCCAGGCGCCGCTGGCCGAGGAGGGCCGCTTCCGGGTGCCGCCCATCCTGGGGGAGGAGCCGTGAGCACGTCGCACGGGACCGCCACGGCAGTCGACATCGCCGCCGCGGTGCGGGCCGGGGAGCGCTCGGCGGTGGAGGTGCTCGAGCCGTACCTGGCTGCCATCGAGGCCCGTGACGCCGAGCTGCACGCCTTCAACCTGGTCACGGCCGACGAGGCCCGGGACGCCGCGGCCGCGCTCGACCGACGCGTCGCCGCCGGCGAGGACCCCGGACCGCTGGCGGGCGTGCCCGTGGCGCTCAAGGACAACCTCTGCACGCGGGGTGTCCCCACGACCTGCTCGTCGCGGATCCTCGAGGGGTGGCGACCCCCGTACGACGCCACGGTCGTCGCCAGGCTGACCGCAGCCGGGGCCGTGTCGGTGGGCAAGACCAACCTCGACGAGTTCGCCATGGGCTCCTCCACCGAGAACTCCGCCTTCGGCCCCACCCGCAACCCCCACGACCCGACCCGGGTGCCGGGCGGCTCGAGTGGCGGGAGCGCGGCGGCGGTGGCGGCGGGTTTCGCCCCGGTCGCCCTGGGATCGGACACCGGCGGCTCCATCCGCCAGCCCGCCGCGCTGTGCGGCGTCGTGGGGGTGAAGCCCACCTACGGCCTGGTGTCGCGCTACGGCCTGGTGGCCTTCGCCTCCTCGCTCGACCAGATCGGTCCCTTCGCCACGACGGTGCGCGACGCCGCGCTGCTGCTCGAGGTCATCGCCGGCCACGACCCCTGCGACTCGACGTCCATTCCGCAGCCTGCGCCGGGGCTGGTGGACGTGCTCGACCGCGGCGTCGAGGGGCTGCGGGTGGGCGTCATCGCCGAGCTCACCGGGGAGGGCATCGCGCCCGACGTGGCCCGACGGGTGACCGAGGCCGCCGAGGCCCTGGAACGGGCCGGCGCCACGGTGGGCGAGGCCTCCGTGCCGGCGGCCGCCCTCGGTCTGTCGGCCTACTACCTGATCGCGCCGGCCGAGGCCTCCAGCAACCTGGCCCGCTACGACGGCGTGCGCTACGGCCTGCGGGTCGACGCCCGCACGACCGGCGAGATGATGGAGGCCAGCCGCACCGCGGGCTTCGGCGACGAGGTGAAGCGGCGGATCATGCTCGGCACCTACGCCTTGTCAGCCGGCTACCGGGATGCCTACTACGGCAAGGCGCTGCGGGTCCGCACCCTCATCGCCCGGGACTTCGCCGCCGCCTACGAGCGCTTCGACGTGCTGTTGTCGCCCACCTCGCCCACCACGGCCTTCCCCATCGGTGACAAGGCGGCCGACCCGCTGTCGATGTACCTGAACGACGTGTGCACCATCCCCACCAACCTGGTCGGTGACGCCGCCATGTCGGTGCCCTTCGGGACCGGCGACGACGGTCTGCCGGTGGGGGTGCAGGTGCTCGCCCCGGCGCTGGGCGAGGTGCCGATGTTCCGGGTCGGCGCGGCCCTCGAGGCCGCGGCGCCCGGGGCGGCCGCGGTCCGTCCCGACGGAGAGGAGCAGCCATGAGCGTCACCGACGACAGCGTGCTGGTCACCAGCCCCACGACCGGTGCGGTGTGGGAGGTCGTCATCGGCCTCGAGGTCCACGCCGAGCTGCACACGGCCACCAAGCTGTTCTGCGCCTGCCCGAACTCCTTCGGCGACGAGCCCAACACCAACGTGTGCCCGGTGTGTCTGGGCCTGCCCGGCTCGCTGCCGGTGCTGAACCGCCGGGCGGTGGAGCTGGCCATGCGTCTGGGTCGGGCGCTGGGCTGCACGGTGAACGACTCCACGTTCGCCCGCAAGAACTACTTCTACCCCGACATGCCGAAGGACTACCAGGTCTCGCAGTACGACGAGCCGGTCAACACCGACGGCGTGCTGGAGCTCCCCGACGGCTCGCGCGTCGGCATCGAGCGGGCCCACATGGAGGAGGACACGGGCAAGAACACCCATGCCGGCGGCGGCGGGCGCATCCACGACGCCGACTACTCCCTCATCGACTACAACCGCGCCGGCGTGCCCCTGGTGGAGATCGTGGGTCGGCCCGACATCCGCAGCGCCGAGCAGGCCAAGGCCTACGTCGAGGAGCTGCGGGGTGTGCTGCTGGCCACCGGCGCCTCCGACGCAAAGATGGAAGAGGGCTCGCTGCGGGTCGACGCCAACGTGTCGGTGCGTCCGGCGGGTTCGACCGAGCTCGGCACCCGCTGCGAGATCAAGAACCTCAACTCGCTGCGCTCACTGGGGCGCGCCATCGACTACGAGGCCCGCCGCCAGATCGACCTGCTGGAGAGCGGCGAACGGATCCGCCAGGAGACCCGCCACTGGGACGAGGAGGGCGGCCGCACGCGACCCGGTCGGTCCAAGGAGGAGGCGGAGGACTACCGCTACTTCCAGGAGCCGGATCTGGTGCCGCTCGAGCCGGACGCCGACTGGCTGGCCGCCGTCGACGCGTCGCTACCGGCGCTGCCGGCCCAGCGTCGCGCCCGGCTGGCGGCGGCGGCCGGGGTGGCGCCCGGCGATGTGGCGCTGCACGTGGCCCGTGGCCTCGACGGCCTGGCCCTGGCCGCCATCGAGGCCGGCGGCGACCCGTCCCGGGTGCTCAACCACGTGGAGCACAACCTGGCCGTCGAGGGTGCGGAGGCGCTCGATCCGACGCACCTGGCCGAGCTGGTGCGCCTGGAGGCCGACGGGGCGCTCACCGCCACCCAGGCCAAGACCGTGCTCGCCAACATGGTGGGCTCGGGTCGTTCGCCGGGCGACATCGCCGCCGAGCGGGGCTTCGAGGCCATGGACACCGGTGCGCTGGAGGCCGCCGTCGACGAGCTCATCGCCGCCAAGCCCGACGAGTGGGCGGAGTTCTGCGGCGACGACGAGCGCAAGCGCGGCAAGCTCACCGGCTTCTTCGTCGGGCAGGTCATGAAGGCCACGAAGGGCCAGGCCGACGGCAAGGCCGTAACCGCGCTGCTCGACGCCCGTCGTGACGCGGCGCGAGGGTGATTCGGTCCCCACACCGGGTGGGGCTACGCTCGCCGCGCCGACCAAACGGCGGGATTGATCAAGGGAGCGAACCGTGCTGAAGAAGCTGCTGGCGGCCTTGCTGGCCACCGTCTTCGTCTTCTCCTTCGTCGCGTGCAGCGACGACGGAGGCGACGAGGAGACCACCACCACCGACGAGGAGACGACCGAGTCGACCGACGAGGAGTCGACCGAGTCGACCGACGAGGAGTCGACCGAGTCGACCGACGAGGAGTCGACCGACGCCACCGACGAGGAGGCCACCGACGACACCACCGGCCTCGACGACCTGGACAACCTGGGCGACTGCCTCGAGGTCAGCCTGACCTACGCCGGTCTCTTCCTGTCGCTGCTGCCCGGAGCCGAGGTCGACAGCGCCGAGATCGAGCAGTCGCTCGACGAGATCCGGGGCAGCGTGCCCGAGGACGTCCAGGACGATCTCGACGTGATCGCCGACGGCCTCGCCGACGCCGACTCCTACGAGGACGTCTCGGACTTCCTGGACTCCGACGAGTTCACCGAGGCCGATGCGAACATCAACGCCTACTTCGAGGAGGAGTGCGGCTGATCACGGCGACGTGATCCGCTGACGCCGATCCACCGACGGCCCGCCCTCCGGGGCGGGCCGTCCCCGTTGTCTCCCTCCCCCCTCCCCCCTCCCCCCATCACCCCATCACCTCCCGAAATCGGGTCCTGCGAGGTCGGTCTCCGGCGTCGGGTCGCGCGATTTCGGGGGGAGGGGACCGGCGACGTGGTCTAGACACTGGCCATGAGCATCGAGCTGCGAGCCATCGGCGACGACGAGTTCCCCGTGTGGTGCGCGGTGTGCGACGCGGCGTTCGGGAGCCTCGTGACCGAGCAGTTCGCGGCCCAGCAGCGCTCGGTCACCGAGCTGGACCGCACCGTCGCCGCCTTCGACGCCGACGGCTCCCTGGTCGGCACCGCCAACGACTACGCCTTCGACCTGACCCTCCCCGGCGGGGCCACGCTGCCCGTGGCGGGCGTCGCCAGCGTGGGGGTGCTGCCCACCCACCGGCGCCGTGGCGTGCTGCGTACGATGATGGCTCATCAGCTCGAGGAGATCGCGCGCCGGGGCGAGCCCCTCGCAGTGCTCAACGCCTCGGAGTCCTCGATCTACGGGCGTTTCGGCTACGGCCTGGCCAGCCTCCACCAGGTGTGGGAGATCCCCACCGGACGCAGCGCCTTCATCCACCCGCCCGCCGTCGAGCGCCGCATCCGGCTCGTACCCAAGCACCTGGCGGCGCCGGTGATCGCCCCGATCTACGACGCCTTCCGACGGATCCGACCCGGATCGCTCACCCGGAGCGACGCCTGGTGGGCCTGCATGCTCGGCGACCTGGTCACCTGGAAGGGTGGGGGCGACCTCTTCGTGGCGGTGGCCGACGGCGAGGGGGACGACCCCGGCGGCTACGTCGTCTACGGCGTGCGTCAGCGCGGCGCCATCGGGGACTGGACCCTGGTGTTGCACGACCTCGTGGCGCTCCACCCCGAGGTCGAGGCGCTGCTGTGGCGCTACGTGCTCGACGTCGACCTCGTGGGGACGGTCCGCGCCGTGGCCCGGCCCCTCGACGACGGCCTGCGGCACCGGCTGGTCGATCCCCGCCAGATCCACACGACCGCCGTGCAGGACTACCTCTGGGTCCGCCTGCTGGACATCGCCCGCGCCCTCGCGGCGCGGGCCTACGGCACCGACGGCACGCTGGTGCTGCAGGTGGAGGACCGGTTCCGGCCGTCGGTCGCCGGCCGCTACCGCCTGGCCGTCGACGGGGGCGACGTGGCGTGCGAGCGCACCGACGCCGACTCGGACCTGGCCTGCGAGGTCGACGCGGTCGGCGCCACCTACCTGGGCGGCGTGTCGTGGGCCTCGCTGGCCCGGGCGGGTCGGGTGCAGGAGCGGACCCCGGGTGCGCTGCGTCGGGCGGACGCGCTGTTCGCCTGGTCGCCGCAGCCCTTCTGCACGACCAAGTTCTGAGCCGGCTCCCGACCCGGATGGCAGCGCTCAGCGCACGGCGCCGGTGACGGCCCACCGGCCGCTCCACCACCGACCGAGCAGGCCCGCGAGCCTGGCCACCATGAACACGCCGAGCGCCGCCCACAGGGCGTAGATCCCCAGGTCCGCGGTCAGCACGAGCGCCGCACCGGCGACGAACACCGCCGCCGCGCCGACCATCGCCACCGCCAGGAACGCGAGGTCGCCCGCGCCGATGAGCAGCCCGTCGAGCACGAACACCAGGGCGTTGACCGGTTGCATGACCGCCGCGACGACCAGCAGGGTGGCGGCCACGGCGACGACGTCGGCGTCGTCGGTGAACAGGTGGGGGAGCACCTCGTGCAGGCTGCCGAGCACGACGCCGGCCGCGATGCCGGCCACGACCCCCCACTCGAGCATGCGTCGTCCCGCAGCGCGGGCGTCGGACACCGAGTCCGCGCCGAGGAAGTGGCCGATGAGCGACTGGCCGGCGATGGCGATGGCGTCGAGGGCGAGCGCCAGGAAGCTCCACAGCTCGAACACGATCTGGTGCGCGGCCAGGTTCACCGACCCGGTGCGGGCGGCGACCGCGGTGGCGAGCGTGAACGAGCCCCGCAGGGCCATGGTCCGCACGAAGAGGTCCCGACCGACCCGACCCAGGTGGCCCATGGTGGCGGGGTCCGGCGCCAGGCCCACGCCGTGGTGGCGCACGGCCCGCACGATCCAGCGCACGTAGATCGCCGCGGCACCCCACTGGGCCAGCACCGTCGACAGGGCCGAGGCGCCGATGCCCCGGCCGAACCCGTAGATCAACACCAGCTCCACCACCAGGTTCGCGCTCGCCGATGCCACAGCCACGACGAGCGGGGTGCGGGTGTCCTGCAGCCCGCGCAGGTAGCCGGTGCCGGCGAGCACGAGGAGCATGGCCGGCACGCCGAGCAGACTCACGCGCAGGTAGATCTCCGCCTGCACGGCCACCTCCCCGTCGGCGCCCAGGAGGCGAACCAGCGGCCCCGACAGCACGAGGCCGGCAACGCTCAGCGCCACCCCCAGGCCGAAGGCCAGCCACAGGCCCTGCACCGCCTGGAGGGCGGCGTCGCGGTGCTCGCCGGCACCGATGAGCCGGCTCACGACCGCGGTCGTGCCGTAGGCCAGGAAGATGCACGACGCGTTGATCGTGAGCAGGATGCTGGCCGCCACCGCCAGACCCGCCAGCGGCTCGGTGCCGAGGTGGCCCACGACCGCGGTGTCGGCCAGCACGTACAACGGCTCGGCGATGAGCGCCCCGAAGGCGGGCAGCGCCAGGCGCAGGATCTCCCGGTCGTGGGGATCGCGTCGGAACGGGCTGCGGCGAGAGGCGGTCGTCATCGGGACGGGGCGGAGGCGGGGGCGGGGGGATTCTGCCCGGTTTCCGCGTGGGACACCCCACGAGCACGGCGGCGAGTCGTTCGGACCGGCCGCGTGGCCGCGGGTACGGTCGCGTCCATGAGCAATCCGATGAAGCCACGGTCCCACGAGGTCACCGACGGCGCCGAGCGCGCCCCCGCCCGAGCCATGCTGCGGGCCATCGGCATGACCGACGACGACTGGTCCAAGGCCCAGGTCGGGGTGTGCTCCTCCTGGAACGAGGTCACGCCGTGCAACCTGCCGCTCGACCGGCTGGCCAAGCGGGCCAAGGAGGGCGTGCGGGCCGCCGGCGCCTTCCCCATCGAGTTCGTCACCATCGCCGTGAGCGACGGCATCTCCATGGGCCACGAGGGCATGCGGGCCTCGTTGGTGAGCCGCGAGGTGATCGCCGATTCCGTGGAGACCGTCATGCACGCCGAGCGCCTCGATGCGCTGGTGTCCTTCGCCGGCTGCGACAAGTCGCTGCCCGGCATGCTCATGGCGTCGGCCCGGCTGAACCTGCCCTCGGTGTTCGTCTACGGCGGGTCGATCCTGCCCGGCAACAACAACGGTCAGGCGCTCGACATCGTGTCGGTCTTCGAGGCCGTCGGCGCGCACGCCACGGGGGCGCTCAGCGACGAGGAGCTGAAGGCCATCGAGTGCAACGCCTGCCCCACCGAGGGCTCGTGCGCGGGCATGTTCACGGCCAACACCATGGCCTCGGTGGGCGAGGCGCTGGGCATGTCGCTGCCCGGTTCGGCGTCGCCGGCCGCCGTCGACCGTCGCCGCGACGACCTCGCCTACGCCTCCGGTCAGGCCGTGGTGCGCCTGCTCGAGCTGGGCATCCGCCCCCGCCAGATCCTCACGAAGGAGGCCTTCGAGAACGCCATCGCGGTGGTCATGGCCCTGGGTGGGTCCACCAACGCCGTGCTGCACCTGCTGGCCATCGCGGCGGAGGCCCGGGTGGACCTGCGTCTCGAGGACTTCAACCGCGTCGCCGCCCGCGTGCCCCACATCGCCGACACCAAACCGCACGGCAAGTACCACATGGCCGACCTCGACCGCATCGGCGGCGTGCCGGTGGTGCTGCGCGAGCTGCTCGAGGCGGGGCTGCTTCACGGCGACTGCCTCACGGTCACCGGCCGGACCATGGCCGAGAACCTGGCCGAGCTCGATCCGCCCAAGCCCGACGGCGACGTCATCCACCGACTGTCCGATCCCATCCACGAGATCGGCGGCATCGCCGTGCTCCAGGGATCCCTGGCACCGAAGGGCGCAGTGGTCAAGGTGGCGGGCATCGACTTCACCCGCTTCGAGGGCACCGCACGCGTCTTCGACGGCGAGCAGGCCGCCATGGACGAGATCCTCGCCGGTCGGATCCGGCCCGGCGACGTGGTGGTCATCCGCTACGAAGGCCCCAAGGGCGGCCCCGGCATGCGCGAGATGCTGGCCGTCACCGGCGCCATGAAGGGCGCGGGCCGGGGCAGCGACGCGGCGCTCGTCACCGACGGCCGCTTCTCCGGCGGCACGCACGGGTTCTGCATCGGTCACGTCGCACCCGAAGCCGTCGACGGCGGCCCCATCGCGTTCGTGGCCGACGGCGATCGCATCGTCATCGACGTGGTGAACCACACCATCGACCTGCTCGTCGACGAGGCGGAGCTGGCGCGCCGCCGGGCGGACTGGAAGCTGCCCGAGCCCCGCTACACCTCCGGGGTGCTGGCCAAGTACGCCCGCCTGGCCCAGGGGGCCGAGCGGGGCGCCATCACCGAGGCGTAGCGCCCGACGTCATCGCCGGCGGCGTCTCCGGTGCTCCTGCTGCAGGGCGGGCGCGCCGGCGACGCCCCCACGGCCACACGAGCAGGGCGACGACCGTGGCGCCGGCCAGCAGGCTGACGACCGTCCCGGCGCGCAGGCCCGGCGCGTCGTAGGCGAAGCGCACCTCGTGCTCGCCCGGCGGCAGGAACACGCCCAGGCTCAGGCCGTCGGCCTCGAGCAGGTCGGCCGGTTCGCCGTCCACGGTCACGCTCCACCCCGGCAGGTGCTGCTCGGGCACCACCAGCACGCCGTCGCGGGTGGTCGTGACCGACGCCTCGATCACGCCCGGCCGGGGCCGGCGCACCTCGGGGACGGTGACCGTGCAGGCCGGGCAGTCCAGGGCCGGGCCGCCCTCGGTGACGATGGTCTGCCACGGTTTGACCGCGCCGAGCTGCAACAGCACGGCGTCGTCGGTGTCGGGCACGACGACCGTCTCGTGGTACACGACGGCGTCGCCCTTCCAGGCCGGGTTCTCGAACACCTCGATGGTGCCGTCGGTGACCAGCGGACCGGTCCAGCCGGGGAGGGCCGTGCGGCGGGCCCGGGCCTTCGAGCGCTCCGAGTCGACCTCCGGCAGGCCGAAGCCGTAGCCCAGCTCGACCGGGTCGATGAGCACGTAGCGCACGCCGAACCGGGCCAGGAGCTGCTTGTTCACCGGGTACTCGATCTGCCAGTTGAGGGGCAGGTCCTTGGCCAGGAAGTCGGGGTTGAAGGGCTCCATGGCGTTGATCCACGTGTTCGTGACCTGCACGCCGCCGTCGTAGCCGTCGAGGGAGCGGACCCCGAACGTGGCGTTGGCGTTCGGCTTCAGCGCCCGTGAGAGGTAGGCGAGGTCGTCGAAGGGCTGACCGGCGATCGAGAGGATCCGGTCGGGTTGCGCGGCGAGGAAGTCTGCCGCCGGCCCGTCGAGCCGGGTGAACGGGGTGTCCAGCTCGCTGGTGCGGGCTGCGCTGTGGCGCTGGGCGAGACCCAGCTCGAGGCCCACGGCCAGCACCAGCACCGCGGCCCCGGCGAGCAGAAGGGTGCGACCCGAGCCCCGGGTGATGGCGAGCGCGCCGGCTCCGACCGCGGCGGCCGCCAGGGTCCACCCCCACACGGCGGTGGCGTCGATGCCCGGCGGCAGGGACCCGGTCGCCACGGCCGCCACGAGGAAGCCCGCGAGGAGGGCGCCGGTGGCGACGAGCACCTGCTTCGTCACGGCCCTCCGACGCAGCGCGTCGACTCCCAGCGCCGCCGCGATGGCCAGGGCGAAGGTGGCGACCGCCATCCACCGACCGGGGACGCGTGCCAACCCGAAGCCGGGCAGCAGCCGGTACGCGGCCCGGTAGGGCAGACCGCCGGGTTCGCACACGTAGGTGCCGTCCTCCAGGTGGCGGCACTCGGGGCCGAGCGCGAACACCAGGCCCGTGACCACGAGGCCGGCGAGGGCCAACCCGGTCCAGCGCCACCGACGGGTGGCGACCGTCGCCACCACCCCGACCAGCGCCAGCAGCGCGGCGGCGCCACCCACGAAGCCCATGGCCTCGAAGCTGTCGGCGGTCTGGGCCTGGGCGGTTCCCAGGGCGTCGCCCAGCAGGGTGCTGGCGAGGTAGCGCGGCGTCACCGAGAAGGCCGGATCGATGGAGGCCTCGAGGTCGCGGGTGCCCACCAGTGCGGATTCGGGCAGCAGGGCCACGGCGGGCAGCACCTGCGCCGCCGCCAGGGCCAGGCCCAGCAGACCGGCCGCCGCGACGGGTACCAGGCGCGCTGCGACGGCCCGGGTCCGGGTCCGCCACCCTTCGGCGACGTCGGTCCGGGTGGCGTCGAGCACCCGGGCCAGGGTCCACACCGCGATGACCGGTGCGGAGACGTACACCTGCTGGGGATGCCCCGCCACGAGCAGCACTCCGATGGCCAGGGCGGTCAGGGCCACGGCTCGCCAGCGGCGGTGGCGGGTCGTCACGACGGCGTCGATGCCGGCCAGCACCCAGGGGACCCAGGCCAGCACCGCGAGCTGCTCGAACTGCAGGCTGCGGGCCATGACCAGGCCCGAGCCGACCAGCGCCACCGCGCCCACCGCGCCCGCCGGCGGGCGCAGGCGCAGCCGGGCCGAGAGCAGCACGAGCATCCCGCCGGCCAGGAGGTACAGGTGCAGCGCGGTGATGAGCTCGTAGGCCCGGGCCGCGTCCACGCCGACGAAGAGCCACTTCAGCGGGTAGAGCACCGCGGCCTGCGGATTGGCCAGATGGGGGACGCCGGCGAACAGGTCCTCGTTCCACACCGGGAGGCGTCCCGCCTCGAGCTCGCGCAGGGTGGTGGCGAGGTTCGGCCCTCCGTAGGTGACGGTGTCGTAGCCGGTCACCCAGCCGTGGGTGGTGAGGAAGGGCCAGGCCACCCAGGTGGTGAAGACGGCGACGACCAGCACCTCCCAGAGGCGGGGTCGACGCCACCAGGGTCGGGGCGGCTCGGGCACGGCGACAGGCTAGGTGGCCGGAGGTGGCCTGCCGGGTCAACGGTCCCGTCGGGGAGGGGTTGCGGTCGGGCCGGGGAGCCCGTACCATGCCCGGCGATGACCGCCGTCGCCGCGCCCGCCACGCTCGTAGTAGTCACCTAGCGCACGCCGCCGTCACCCGCCGCGTGCGCTCTCGACCTCCCCGCCGGGAGGTCGTTTGCATTTTCGGGTCGGCAGCGTCCTTCCGCCCGGCCGATTCCCGCTCCGCACCTCCCACCGACCAGACTCCACCCGCCAGCCACCCACGAAGGAACCACGATGAGCCAGAAGATGTCCGGGGGTCAGGCCCTGATCAAGTCCCTCGAGATGGAGGGCGTCGACGTGATCTTCGGCCTGCCCGGCGGCGCCATCCTGCCGGTCTACGACCCGATCATCGACTCGCCCATCCGCCACATCCTCGTGCGCCACGAGCAGGGGGCCGGCCACATGGCCGAGGGCTATGCCCACGCCACCGGTCGTCCCGGTGTGGCCATGGTGACGAGCGGCCCCGCCGCCACCAACGTCGTGACCCCGCTGTGCGACGCCTACATGGACTCGGTGCCCCTTGTCATGATCACGGGCCAGGTGCCTCTCGCCGCGCTGGGCACCGACGCCTTCCAGGAGTGCGACACCACCGGCATCACCATCCCGGTCACGAAGCACAACTTCCTGGTCACGGACGCCCAGGACATCCCGCGCATCGTGCGTGAGGCGTTCCACATCGCCACGACGGGACGGCCCGGACCGGTGCTCATCGACGTGCCCAAGGACATCGTCGATCCCAAGAACCCGCGCTCCGACATGGACTGGTACTGGCCCGAGTCGGTCGACCTGCCGGGCTACCGTCCCCAGGTCGATCCCGACCCGCAGCTCCTGCGGGCTGCGGCGGAGCTGATCGTGGCCGCCGAGCGCCCGGTGATCTACGCCGGCGGGGGCATCCTCAAGGCCCGCGCCGCGGAGGCGCTGAAGGACCTGGCCGAGCTGTGCGGCATCCACGTGGTCACCACGCTCATGGCCCGCGGTGCCTTCCCCGACGACCACGAGCTGGCCCTCGGCATGCCGGGCATGCACGGCAACTACACCGCCGTCACCTCCATGCAGCAGTCCGACCTGCTCATCGCGCTGGGGTCGCGCTTCGACGACCGGGTCACCGGCAAGGTGGGCGGGTTCGCACCCGGCGCCAAGGTCATCCACGTCGACATCGACCCTGCCGAGCTGGGCAAGGTCCGCCGGCCCGACGTGGGCATCGCCGGCGACGTGCGCCTCGCCATCGAAGGGATCCTGCGCGAGCTGCACGACCTGGGTGGAGCCACCGCACAGCCCGACCGCACCGCGTGGCGCCAGCAGATCTCGGGCTGGCAGGAGAAGCACCCGCTCACCTACCAGCAGTCCGAGCCCGGCGAGCTGCTCAAGCCCCAGTTCGTGCTCGAGACCCTGCGCGACAACACCCCCGACGACACCATCGTCGCCTCCGGCGTCGGCCAGCACCAGATGTGGACCAGCCAGTACTGGAAGTTCAACCACCCCTACACCTGGGTCAACTCCGGTGGCCTGGGCACCATGGGCTTCTCCGTGCCGGCGGCCATCGGCGCCAAGGTCGGCCGCCCCGACCGCATGGTGTGGGCCGTCGACGGCGACGGCTGCTTCCAGATGACCGCCCAGGAGCTCGTCACCGCCGCCAGCGAGCGCATCCCGGTCAAGATCGCCATTCTCAACAACGCCTACCTGGGCATGGTGCGTCAGTGGCAGGAGATGTTCTACGAGGAGCGGTACTCCGAGGTGTACCTGTCGCCCGACCTGCCGGACTACAAGATGTGGGCCGAGGCCATGGGTTGCGTGGGCATGCGGGTCGAGTCGCCCGAAGAGGTGCTGCCGGCCATCGAGAAGGCCAACGCCATCGACGACCGCCCCGTGGTCATCGAGTTCCGCACCGACGCCCGCGAGAAGGTGTATCCGATGGTGCCGGCCGGCGCCACCAACAGCGAGATCATCGTCGACCCGAGTCAGGGAGAGGGAGGCCGTTGACCATGCGAGGTGGCAAGCACCACATCCTGTCCGTGCTGGTCGAGAACCGGCCCGGCGTGCTCACCCGGATCGCGGGCCTCTTCGCCCGCCGCGGGTTCAACATCTACTCCCTGGCCGTGGCGCCCACCGACGACGAGCGCTTCAGCCGCATCACCATGGTCGTCGACGTGCAGTCGGCACCCCTGGAGCAGATGGTGCGCCAGCTCGACAAGCTGGTGAACGTCATCGAGATCACCGAGCTGGCCCCTGACGACGCGGTGGCCCGCGAGCTGCTGCTGGTCACCGTGGAGGCGCGGCCCGACGTGCGCGGCCAGATCATCGAGCTGGTCGACGTGTTCGAGGGCCGCATCCTCAACGTCGGCTGGGACGAGCTCATGGTGTCGCTCGAGGGTGACCCCACCAAGCTCGACGACTTCGAGGCGCTGTTGCGCCCCTACGGCATCGTGTCGCTGCAGCGCACCGGTCGGGTGGCGCTGCCCCGCATCACCCGTCGCGTCCCCCTCACCGACGTCAGCGCCGGCGCCGACGCCGAGAGCGCCGAGGCCGAGGCCTCCTGACCCACCCCTCCCGTTCTGTCGTCACCAGACCCCGCCTTCCGGGGTCTGGTGACGAGATTTCGACGGGAGGGGGATCCAGCGGGGAGAATCTCCCGTCACCGCCACAACCCGAGGAGCAACGACACCGTGGCCAACATCTACTACGAGAAGGACGCCGACCCGTCGGTCATCGCCGGACGCAAGGTCGCCGTCATCGGCTACGGCTCGCAGGGCCACGCCCACGCCCTGAACCTGAAGGACTCCGGGGTCGATGTCCGGGTCGGGCTGCGCGAGGGCTCCTTCTCGCGGGGCAAGGCCGAGGCCGCCGGGCTCCGGGTGCGCTCGATCGCGGAGGCCTCGGCCGAGGCCGACCTCATCATGATCCTGATGCCCGACACGGAGCAGAAGAAGGTCTACGAGGCCGACATCGCCCCCAACCTGAACGACGGCGACGCCCTCTTCTTCGCCCACGGCTTCAACATCCGCTTCGGCCTCGTCCAACCCCCTGCCGGCGTGGACGTGGCCATGGTGGCCCCCAAGGGTCCGGGCCACCTCGTGCGTCGCACCTACGAGGAGGGCGGTGGCGTGCCCTGCCTCATCGCGATGGAGCAGGACGCCTCGGGCAACGCCAAGGCCCTGGCGTTGGCCTACGCCGACGCCATCGGCGGCACCCGGGCCGGGGTGATCGAGACCACCTTCGCCGAGGAGACCGAGACCGATCTGTTCGGAGAGCAGGTCGTGTTGTGCGGTGGCACCACCTCGCTGGTCCAGGCCGGCTTCGAGACCCTGGTGAGCGCCGGCTACCAGCCCGAGGTCGCCTACTTCGAGTGCCTCCACGAGCTCAAGCTCATCGTCGACCTCATGTACGAGCAGGGCATCAGCGGCATGCGCTACTCGATCTCCGACACCGCCGAGTACGGGGACCTCACCCGGGGCCCGCGCATCATCGACGACCGCGTCAAGGAGGAGATGCGAAAGGTGCTCGGCGAGATCCAGTCCGGCGCCTTCGCCCAGGAGTGGGTGGCGGAGTCCGAGGCCGGCCGGCCCAAGTTCGTGGAGCTCGAGGCCAAGGGCAAGGAGCACCCCATCGAGGTGGTCGGCTTCGAGCTGCGCGGGATGATGCCCTGGATCGCCGCCGGTCGTCAGCGCGTGCAGGACGTCTCGGGCGGACAGGGCTGAGGGTTCGGCGCCCGGGTCCTCGGGCGCCGGATCGTGACCTGTGGCCCTGGCGCGTCCGGCAGTCGCCGGCGTAGACCGACACTGCGTCGTAGTCGAGAGTCCGTGGTGCCGGTCGGGGAGCGACCTCGATCGCGTCGGGCCCGGGCCGCCGGGAGGTGTGCCATGGCGAGACGAGCACGGCCACCGACGTGGCTGTTCCCCACCGAGTTCGAGGTGGTCGCGTGGACCGCGGCCATCCCGACGAAAGGGGGTCGTGGGGCCCTGCAGGGCGGCCGACTGCACCTCACCTCGCACCGGCTGGTGTGGCGGCCGATCGCGGCGGTGGTGCCCGTGGGCGACACCGGACTGATGCCCCTCGGGTCCGCGGAGCCTTGGGAGGTCCCGCTCACCCGCATCGCCCGTGTGGGCGCCGTGCCGGGTCGCCGCGCCCTGCTGGAGGTGGTGACGGTCGAGGGACGGGCCCGCCGGTTCCTGATCGGTGCCGGCGGCTTCTCACCCGTGTGGAGCCGGAAGAACACGGTCGCCCGCGACGACGCCGTGCACCGCATCGAGGGTGCCCGCACCGGGGCCTGGCGTGCAGCCGACGCCGGGGCGGGGCGCACGACCTGATGCGCGACTCGATCTGATGCGCGACTCGATCTGATGCGCGACACCGTCCTCGCCACCGACGACGGCAGGCGGTTGGGCTTCGTCGACCTCGGTGACCCCGACGGTGCCTGCGTGTGCTACTGCCACGGCGCGCCGTCGTGTCGTCTGGCACTCGTGCCCTTCGACCAGGACTTCCGGGCGCAGGGCCTGCGGGTGCTGGCCGCCGACCGGCCCGGCTACGGGGCCTCGTCGCCCCGGCCCGGCCGCACCCTCGCCCAGTGGCCCGCCGACGTCGTGGCCCTGCTCGACGCAGCGGGGGTCGAGCGTGCCGTCGTGGTCGGGCATTCCTCGGGTGGCCCGTACGCCCTGGCCTGCGCCGCGCTGGCGCCCGACCGGGTCGCCGCCGTGGTCGTGGTGGCGGGCAGCACCGACCCCACCTGGACCGATGCCTGGGACGGTTTCGACCCCTTGGAGCTCGAGCTCATGCGGGCGCCCGACGAGGCGACGGCCCTCGCTCGGGCCGTGGAGCGGTGCGGCCCGCACGGCGAGCGGTTCCTGGAAGCCTCGACGCTGGACCCGTCGGCCCCCGATCTCGCCTTCCTGACCGATCCGGTGCTGGGTGCGGCGCTGGCGGCGCACCTCGCCGAGTCGTTCCGCCAGGGGATCGGCGGGTACGCCCAGGACGTCTTCGTGCAGGGCCGACCCTGGCCGTTCGACCCGGCGTCGATCCTGGCCCGGGTGCTCGTGGTGCACGGCGACGCCGACTCGATGGTGCCGCTGGCCCACAGCCGCCACACCGCCGAGGTGATCCCCGGTGCCGAGCTGGTCGTGGCCGCCGGTCACGGGCACCTCTCCATCACCCGTGAGCTGCCGTTGCTCCTCGCCTCGGTGGTTAAATCTGACTTGGAAGGTCAGGATTAGGCCGTCTAGGCTGCCGCCCGGCCGTCCGGGACCCGCCCGGGCGGAGACACCGACGTCGAGGCCTGCGCCGCCCTGCGCGCAGCCTCAGGGGAGGACCGTGTCGCGATGAGTGACGAGTGGGGTTTCGAGACCCGCATGATCCATGCCGGCCAGGAGCCGGATCCGACCACCGGGGCCCGGGCGGTACCCATCTACCAGACCACCGCGTACCAGTTCCGCGACACCGAGCACGCCGCCAACCTGTTCGCCCTGGCCGAGCCGGGCAACATCTACACCCGGATCATGAACCCCACCCAGGGCGTGTTCGAGGAGCGCATGGCGAGCCTGGAGGGCGGCATCGGGGCCATGGCCACCGCCTCGGGCCAGGCGGCCGAGACCCTGGCGCTGATGACGCTGTGCGAGGCCGGGACCCACGTCGTGTCCTCGGCGTCGCTCTACGGCGGCACCTACAACCTGTTCCACTACACGCTGCCCAAGTTCGGGGTCGAGGTCGACTTCATCGACGACCCCGACGACCTCGACGCCTGGCGGGCGGCCATCCGGCCCAACACCCGGGCCCTGTACGGCGAGGCCATCGGCAACCCCAAGAACGACATCCTGGACATCGCCTCGATCGCCGCCATCGCCCACGAGGCCGGCATCCCGCTCATCGTGGACAACACGGTGGCCACGCCGTATCTCATCCGCCCCCTCGAGCACGGCGCCGACATCGTCGTGCACTCGGCCACCAAGTTCATCGGCGGCCACGGCACCTCCATCGGCGGGGTCATCGTGTCGGGTGGCGCCTTCGACTTCGCCGCCTCGGGCCGGTTCCCCAACTTCACCGAGCCCGACCCCAGCTACCACGGCCTCGTGTACACCGACGTGCTGGGCCCGGCCGCCTTCATCGCCAAGGTCCGCATCCAGCTCATGCGCGACGTGGGCGCGGCGATGTCGCCGTTCAACGCCTGGCTCTTCCTGCAGGGCCTCGAGACGCTCAGCCTGCGCATGGAGCGTCACGTGCACAACGCCCAGCGGGTGGCCGAGTACCTGGCCACGCACGACCAGGTCGAGTGGGTGGCCTACGCCGGCCTGCCCTCCTCCAAGTGGTACGACCGCGTGGCGACGTACTGCCCCAACGGCGCGGGCTCGGTGCCGGCGTTCGGCATCAAGGGCGGCGCCGAGGCCGGCAAGCGGTTCATCGAGGCCCTGGAGCTGCACAGCCACGTGGCCAACATCGGCGACGTGCGCAGCCTGGCCATCCACCCCGCCACCACCACCCACTCCCAGCTCACCACCGAGGAGCAGATCTCCACGGGGGTCGACCCGGGCCTGGTGCGCCTCTCGGTGGGCATCGAGACGGTGGAGGACATCATCGCCGACCTCGAGAAGGGCTTCGCCGTCGCACGCGGCTGACCGTCGCAACCTGCTCGCGCCGGGACGGGGGTCGGGGTCACATCGTCTCGGCGAAGCTGACCTCGCCCTCGCCCCGCAGGACGTTCTTGAGCAGCTTGCCCGACGCGTTGCGGGGCAGCTTGCCCGCGTGGAAGGTCACGTAGGCGGGCACCTTGAAGTCGGCGAGCGCCTCGGCCACCCAGGCCCGGACGTCGTCTCCGGTCAGGGTCGCGCCCTCCGCCAGCTCGACCACGGCCTTGACCTCCTCGCCCAGCTCGGCGTGGGGCACCCCGATCACGGCGGCGTCGGCGATGGCGGGGTGCTCGACCAGGCGCTGCTCGATCTCCACGCAGTAGATGTTCTCCCCGCCGCGGATGATCATGTCCTTCACCCGGTCGGTGATGAACAGGTACCCGTCCTCGTCGAGGTGCCCCACATCGCCGGTGTGCAACCAGCCGTCGCGGATGGCCTCGGCCGTGGCCTCGGGCTTGCCCCAGTAGCCGGGCATGATGATCGGGCCCCGGATGAGCACCTCGCCGGTGCGTCCCGGCGGCTGCGGCGTGCCGTCGGGCCCCTGGATGCGGATGTCCACCACCGGCATGGGCGGTCCCACCGACGCCGGCTTGGCCAGGGCGTCGGCGCCGCTGATGACGGTGGCCACCGAGCTCGACTCGGTGAGCCCGTAGGCGTTGGACGTGCTGCGCACGTTGGGGAACGTCTCGCGCACCATGCGCTGGAGCTCCTCGGCCGAGGGCGAGCCGCCGAAGGCGACGCTCGTGACGGTCGAGGTGTCGTAGTCGTGGCGCCCGGGGAACTCGCACACCCGCCACACCATGGTGGGGACGGTGGCCCAGATGGTGACGCCCTCGTCCTCGATCAGCTGCAGGGCCCGGTCGGGCTGGAACCGACCCTGCGGGATCACGAGGCGCACGCCGCCCAGCGTGCCCACCACGAGGCTGGAGTGGCAGCCCGACACGTGGAACAGCGGCGAGGTGAGCAGCGCCACGGTCTGGCCGCCACCCCCGGCGGTCCCGCCGGTGGCCTCGAGTGCGATGGCCCCTGCGATGGTGTTGAACACCGTGTTCTGGAGGTTGGCGATCATGTTGCGGTGCGACGAGATCGCCCCTTTGGGCCGGCCCGTCGTGCCGCTGGTGTAGAAGACGACCGCGTGGTCCTCCTCGGCGATGGGGGTCCCCGGGAGCTCGGGGCTCGGCGCCGTCGTGAGCTCGTCGAAGGCGTGCAGGCGGGCGTCGCTGCCCAACAGCGTCTCGTCGTCGGGGCCCGCGTCGATCAGGTAGACGGCTTCCAGATCGGGGCAGTCGTCGAGGTGGCCGGCCAGCCGTTCCCAGCGGGGCCGGTCGACCACCAGGACCCGGGCGCCGGAGTCCTGCAGCCCGTAGAGGATCTCGTCGGTCTTCCACCAGCCGTTGAGCCCCACGAGGATGGCGCCCGAGGCCACCGTGGCCCAGAACGTCAGGCACCACTCGGGGTTGTTGGCGGACAGCACCGCCACGCGGTCGCCGTGGGTGAGGCCGACGCCGTCGCGCAGGCCGTGCGCCACCGAGTTGGCGAGGCCGAAGAACTGCCCGAACCCGAGGCGTTCGTCACCGTGGACGAGGAACACCTCGTCGTCGCCGCGCCGCGCGGCCAGCTCGGCCACCGCGCGCAGGTTCGGGAGCCGATCCTTGTAGACCTTCATCGGCCCGTGCTCGTCGTGGACCGTGACGACCTCGAAGGGCCCTCCCGGTCCCGTGAGCTGCGCGCGGATCTCGGCCGTACTCGCCATCTCGTCCCCCTCGTGGTCGTGTCGGCGCCCGACGCGGACCCCATCGTGCCTCATCGGGCGCCGTGGTCGCGACGCCGGTGTCGTGCGGGTACCGTCGCCCCGTGACGGGCGAACAGCCGGTGGGGGACCGGTACCGCACCTACGGCGAGCCGCCGTACCGGGTCGTCGTGGTCCACGGCGGACCGGGCGCACCCGGCTACATGGCTCCGGTGGCCCGGGAGCTGGCGGCGCGTCGTGGGGTGCTCGAGCCGCTGCAGACGGCGAGCACCCTCGACGGGCAGATCGCCGAGCTGGCCGACGCGGTGCGCCGCCACGCCTCGCCGCCCGCCGTGCTGATCGGCTCCTCGTGGGGGGCGATGCTCTCGTTCCTGGTGGCCGCCCACCATCCCGAGCTCGTGCGCTCGCTGGTGCTGGTGGGCTGCGCCGTGTTCGACCCCGAGTCGGCCCGGGAGGTCGACCGGGTCCGGCTGGGGCGCCTGGCGCCGTCCGAGCGCGCCGAGCTGCGCCGTCTCCAGGACCGGTTCCTGCACGCCGAGGTGGCGCGCACGCCGCCCGACCGAGCCGAGGTGGCGCGCCTGGACGAGCTCCTGCTGCGGGCCTCCCACGTCGAGTTGCTCACCACCGACACCGAGACGCTCTCCTTCGATGCCGAGGTCCACGCCGGGGTGTGGCCCGCGTTCGAGGCGCTGCGGGCCTCGGGTGGGTTGGTGGCGCTGGGCCGAGCCGTGCGGTGCCCGGTGCTGGCCGTGCACGGCGACCACGACCCGCACGCCGCGGCCGGGGTGCGCGACCCGCTGGCCGCGGTGGTGGGCGACTTCCGCT
The DNA here is from genome assembly GCA_025456085.1 of Acidimicrobiales bacterium. GTDB lineage: Bacteria > Actinomycetota > Acidimicrobiia > Acidimicrobiales > Acidimicrobilacustridaceae > JALOLF01. The sequence goes on along the minus strand of JALOLF010000010.1, from coordinate 32,434 downwards.
TCGTGCTCCTCGAGCGGTGTGGCCACCTGCCGTGGCTGGAGCGCGGCGCTCGCCGGCCGTTCTTCGAGGTGGTCGAGGAGGAGTTGGCCCGCGTGGGGACGTGAGCGATCAGCTCAGCGCGGCCACCACGTGGTCGATGCAGCGGGTGAGGGCCTCGATGTCGGCCGGCTCGATGGCCGGGAACATGGCGATGCGGAGCTGGTTGCGACCCAGCTTGCGGTAGGAGTCCGTGTCGACGATCCCATTGGCCCGCAGCACCGCCGAGACCGCGGTGGCCTCGACCGCGGGATCGAGGTCGACGGTGGCCACCACGTGGCTGCGCATGGCGGGGTCGGTCACGAAGGGTGTCGCGAACTCGGACGCCTCCGCCCAGCCGTAGAGGATCGCCGCCGAGCGGTCGCACCGGTTCGCCGCGAAGTCCAGCCCGCCGTTGGACGTCATCCACTCGATCTGCTGCACGGTGAGGAAGATGGTGGCGAGCGCCGGCGTGTTGTAGGTCTGGTCCTTGCGGGAGTTCTCCAGCGCGATGCCCAGGTCGATCGAGGCCGGAACCCACCGGTCGGACGCGGCGATGCGCTCGATACGCGCCACCGCGGCCGGCGACGCCGCCGCGATCCACAGCCCGCCGTCGGAGGCGAAGCACTTCTGGGGCGCGAAGTAGTAGCAGTCGACCTCGCTCGGATCGAAGCGCAGGCCCCCCGCCGCCGAGGTGGCGTCGACGGCCACCAGCCCGTCGGCCGGGGCGACACCGGCCGGTCGGGTCACGGGCATGGCCACCCCGGTCGAGGTCTCGTTGTGGGTCAGGGCGTACAGGTCGACGTCGGGATCGGGGGAGGCCTCGGGGTGGGTGCCGGGCTCGCTGGTGATCACGACCGGGTCCGCGAGGTGGGGCGCCGCCTTCGCCGCCTTGGCGAACTTGGACGAGAACTCGCCGAAGCTCAGGTGCTGGCTGCGCCGGTCGATCAGGCCGAAGGTGAGCGCGTCCCAGAACACGGTGGTGCCCCCGTTGCCCAGCAGCACCTCGTAGCCGTCGGGCAGCGCGAACAGCTCGGCCAGCCCGTTGCGCAGCCGAGCCACCATGAACCGCACCGTGGCCTGGCGGTGCGAGGTGCCCAGGTAGTCGCCGGCCTCCGCGGCCAGCGCCGCGACGGCGTCGGGTCGCACCTTGGACGGGCCGCAGCCGAAGCGGCCGTCGCCGGGGAGCAGGTCGGTGGGGATGGTGATGTCGGGCGTGGGGCTCATCGCCGCCAGTGTCGCAACTGGAGCGCCCGGGGCGGAAATCGCTCGCCCGGGAGCACATCGGCCCTGCCGGTCCGGTGGGCCGGGGCGTACGTTCGGGATGGTCCCGGGTGGACGGGCGGCGACGCGCCGACCCGCTCATCCGTTCACAGGAAGGAGACGTGATGGAGGTCTCCGTTCGCCGCTCCCTGATCTGGTCGGGCGCCGTGGCGGCGCTCGCCGCGTCGGGTGCGCTCGTCGCCAACCTGCTGGCCCTGTTCAGCTCCGAGGGGGTCCCCGACGACGTCGGCACGCAGATCCAGTTCCTGATCCACGCCGGACCGGTCGCCGGTGGCGCCCTGGTCGTGGCCCTCACGGCGGCGTTCGCCGTCGTGGTGCTGCGTCTCGGCGACCTCGGTGATCTCCGCGGCCTCGACGAGACCACGCCGGGCGACGCGCCCGACAGCGACACCCTGGTCGAGAAGGCGGGTCACGGCCTGGCCGGGCTCACCGCCCTGGGTCTCGTGCTGTTCGGTTCGCTGGGGTTGCTGGTGGATCTGACCGAGCTCTTCATCGACCGGTCGGACCGGGCGTCGGGGTTCACGACGGGGCAGGTGCTGGCGCACGTCGTCATGTCGTTGTCGGTGATCGTGCTCGCCGCGGTGCCGCTGGCCGTCGCCACACGGGCCCTCGTGCCGGCGGGTCTCGGTGCCCGCCCCGGGGGCCAGGCGGCGGCGTCGCCGACCTACCCGCCCCAGACGCCGGGCTACCCGCAGCAGGCCTACCCGCCCCAGACGTCCCAGTACCCGCCCCAGGGCTTCCCGCCGCAGGCGCAGCAGCCACCGCCGGCCTACCCGCCGCCCACCGGTCGACCGCTCGGCTGACGTCGGCGGTCTCGAGGTCGACGTACCTGTGCGGTGCGTGTCGAACCGGCTCGCACGCGCACCCGACCGCGCCCTAGCGTCCGAGGCATGTCGAGCGAACGCATCTCCCGTTCCGTTGGCGCCATCGCGGAGTCGGCCACGCTGGCCGTCGACGCCAAGGCCAAGGCGCTCAAGGCCGCCGGTGAGCCGGTCATCGGCTTCGGGGCCGGCGAGCCGGACTTCCCGACCCCGCCCCACATCGTGGAGGCCGCCGTGGCGGCCTGCGCCGATCCGGCCAACCACCGTTACACCCCCACCCCCGGCCTGCCCGCCCTGCGGGAGGCGGTCGCCGCCAAGACCCTGCGCGACTCGGGCTACGAGGTGCGCCCCGAGCAGGTGCTGATCACCAACGGCGGCAAGCACGCGGTCTACAACGCCTGCCTGAGCATCCTCGACCCCGGTGACGAGGTGCTGCTCCCGGCACCCTACTGGACGACCTATCCCGAACCCATCCGCCTCGCGGGGGCCGTGCCGGTGGTGCTGCCCACCGACGAGACCAGCGGGTTCCGGGTCACCGTCGACCAGCTCGAAGCCGCCCGCACACCGGCGACCAAGGCCATGATCTTCGTGTCCCCCTCGAACCCGACCGGTGCGGTCTACACCCCCGCGGAGGTGCGCGCCATCGGCGAGTGGGCCGCGGAGCACGGCATCTGGGTGCTCACCGACGAGATCTACGAGCACCTCACCTACGACGACAACGTCTTCAGCTCCGTCCCCACGTTGGTGGAGGGCGTGCGCGACCGGTGCCTCGTGCTCAACGGCGTGGCCAAGACCTACGCCATGACCGGCTGGCGGGTGGGTTGGATGATCGGCCCCGTCGACGTCGTCAAGGCCGCCACGAACCTGCAGTCCCACGCCACCTCGAACGTGGCCAACGTCAGCCAGCGGGCGGCGCTGGCCGCGGTCACGGGCGATCTCGGCGCCGTGGAGGAGATGCGGGCGGCCTTCGACCGTCGGCGTCTGGTGATCCACTCCATGCTCGACGCCATCCCCGGGGTGAGCTGCATGCTGCCCCAGGGCGCCTTCTACGCCTTCCCCAACCTGACGGGTCTGCTGGGGCGCGACTTCGGCGGCGTCCGTCCCGCGACCACCGCCGCGCTGGCCGAGGTGATCCTCGACCGGGCCAAGGTGGCCATCGTGCCCGGTGAGGCCTTCGAAGCACCCGGGTATGCCCGGCTCTCGTTCGCGCTGGGCGACGACGACCTGCGCGAGGGCGTGCAGCGCATCGCGGACCTGGTGGCCGCGTCGGGCGACTGAGCACCCGGTCCGAGGGGGGAGGAGAACCGGTGGCCGACACCCTGCCGTGCGGTTCGTGGCCGTCGCCGATCACCGCCGAGGTGGTGGTGGCGGCGTCGGTCTCCCTGGGCGGGCCGGCCTTCGCCGCCGGGTCGCTGTGGTGGTCCGAGCTGCGCCCCGCAGAGGCGGGGCGCGTGCAGGTCGTGCGGCGACCGGTCGATGGACGCGGCCGGCCGACCGGTCCCGCCGTCGACGTGCTGCCCGAGGGGTGCTCGGCCCGGACCCGTGTGCACGAGTACGGCGGCGGCGCCTGGTGGCTGCACGACGCGACGCTGTTCTTCTGCAACTGGACCGACCAGCGCATCTGGCGTCTGCGCACGGCCGAGCAGGGCGCCGCTGCGGTCCCGGTGACGCCGGAGCCCGCGGCTCGCCACGGGTTGCGCTACGCGGACGGCCGCCTCACGCCCGATGGCCGGTGGATCGTGTGCGTGCGAGAGTCCCACGAGGTCCCCGGCGCACCGGAGGCCGTCAACGAGCTGGTGGCGGTTCCGACGCACGGCGCGGTCGAGCCCGTCGTGCTGGCCTCGGGCGCCGACTTCTACTCCCATCCCCGGCCCAGCCCGGACGGTCGTCGGCTGTGCTGGCTGCAGTGGGACCATCCCCGGATGCCGTGGGACGGCTCCGAGCTGTGGGTGGCGGACCTCGACGCCGGAGCCGGGGGCGAGCTGGTCGGCTCGCGGGCCCGCCGGGTGCTGGGCGGACCCCAGGAGTCGCTGGCCCAGCCGTCGTGGGACGACGACGGGGTGCTGCACGTGGTGTCGGACCGCACCGGCTGGTGGAACCTGTACCGATTCGCCGGGCCTGCGGGCGTCGACGGCGAGCCGGAGCTGCGGGGCGCCGTCGACGGGGAGCTGGCCCTGCCGCAGTGGGTCTTCGGCCAGTCGCGCTACGCCTTCGGACCCGACGGCACCGTCGTGTGCACCGTCGTGCGCGACGGGGTCGACCACCTGGCGGTCATCGACCGCGACGGCGCGCTCCACTGGCTCGAGAGCCCGTACACGTCTCTCGAGGGCCTGTGCCATGACGGCGGGGTGCTGGGGTTCGTCGGTGCCTCGTTCACCGTCGAGCCGCAGGTCGTGACCGTCCCGTGCCCGTCGCCGGGCGGACCGCTGGCCCCGCCCACGGCGGTGCGCCCCGCACGGGAGCTCGGCATCGACCCGGCGTGGTTCTCGGTCCCCGAGCCGTTCTCCTTCCCGACCACCGACGGCGCTACGGCGCACGCGCTGTACTACCCGCCGACCAACCCCTCCGCGATGGCGCCTCCGGGGGAACGTCCGCCGCTGGTCGTGCTCAGCCACGGCGGCCCGACCGGTGCCGCCCGTGCCCAGCTGAACCTGGCCCTGCAGTACTGGACGAGCCGGGGGCTGGCCGTCGTGGACGTCAACTACCGGGGGAGCACCGGCTACGGCCGGGCCTACCGTCAGGCGCTGGCCGGCGTGTGGGGCATCGCCGACGTGGACGACTGCGTGGCCGCCGCCGACGCGCTCGTGGTCTCGGGGCGGGCGGACACCGAGCGCCTCATCATCCGCGGGGGCAGCGCCGGCGGCTACACGACGCTGTGCGCGCTCACCTTCCGCGACGCGTTCCGGGCCGGAGCCAGCCTGTACGGCGTCGCCGATCTCGAGACGCTGGCCCGCGACACCCACAAGTTCGAGTCCCGCTACCTCGACACCCTGGTGGCGCCGTACCCCGAGGGTCGCGACACGTACCTCGCCCGCTCGCCGATCCGCCACACCGACCGGCTGTCGTGTCCGACGATCCTGCTCCAGGGCCTGGAGGACGAGGTCGTGCCGCCCGCGCAGGCCGAGATGATGGCGGAGGCCCTGCGCCGTCGCGGCGTGCCCTTCGCCTACCTGGCCTTCCCCGGTGAGCAGCACGGCTTCCGGCAGGCCGCCAACATCATGCGAGCCCTGGAGGCGGAGCTGTACTTTTACGCCCGCATCCTCGGGTTCGCGCTCGCCGACGACATCGAGCCCGTGGAGATCGAGCAGCCCTGAGGTCGCCCACCATGGCCGTCGTGCAGGAGTTCCGAACCGAACCGGTCGCCCGGGGTGCGGTCGCCCGGCTCGCCGACGGCGCGGTGACGGCCGAGGTCGTCGCCGACGGTGAGCGCTTCAAGGTCGAGGTGGCCGACGACGACCTGGCCCGGGCCCGTCGTGTCCTGGGCCTCGATCGGGACCCGGCACCGTCCGAGCAGGCCGGCCCGGCGTGGCCCAGCGCCACCGTGGCGCCGACCGTCGGTGAGCCGCCCGCGGCGGGGACCGACGAGACGGGCGCGGCGGACGGTTCGGGCGGCGGGGCCGCGAGCCCCGGTGGGCGGTCCACCTCGCTGCGCACCGTGCTGCTCATCTGGTTGGCTGCGTTCCTCGTCATCCCCGCGGCCGCGTTCCTGCTCACGTTGTGGCTGGTGGGCTGATCAGGCCGGGGCGGCCGAGCCGGCGAGGCGCCGGGGCGCGGCGACCGTCGCAGCGCCGGGGCGCCGCACGGTGCGGGTTGGCAGTGCCGCCCGGCCACCGGTCAGGATGAGGCCATGGCCCGGATCCTGGTTACCGAGAAGATCGCCGAGCGCGGTCTGGACAAGCTGCGCGCCGCCGGACACGACGTCGACGTCCGGGTGGGCCTCGATCCCGACGAGCTGCTCCAGGCGGTGCAGGGCGCCCACGGGCTGATCATCCGCTCCGCCACCCAGGTCACCGCCGAGGTGCTCGAGGCGGGCACGGAGCTCGCCGTGGTGGGTCGGGCCGGCATCGGCCTCGACAACGTCGACGTGGAGACGGCCACGGCCCGTGGGGTGATGGTGGTGAACGCGCCGCAGTCGAACATCCTGTCGGCCGCCGAGCACACCATGGCCCTCCTGCTGGCGCAGGCCCGCAACATCCCCCAGGCCGACGCGGCGTTGAAGGCGGGCCGCTGGGAGCGCTCCCGTTGGGAAGGCGTCGAGCTCTCGGACAAGACCCTGGGCATCATCGGCCTGGGCCGCATCGGCAAGCTCGTCGGCCAGCGGGCCCTGGCCTTCGGGATGCGCCTGATGGCCTACGACCCCTTCGTCTCGCCCGACCGGGCCCGTCAGCTCTCGGTCGAGCTGGTCGACCTCGACACCCTGCTGGCCCAGGCGGACTTCGTGACCATCCACGTGGCGAAGACCCCCGAGACCCTGGGCCTGGTGAACGCCGAACGGCTGGCCGCGGCCAAGCCCGGCATCCGCATCGTCAACGTGGCCCGGGGCGGCATCGTCGACGAGCATGCTCTCGCCGACGCCATCCGCTCCGGGCACGTGGCGGGCGCCGCGCTCGACGTGTTCGCCAAGGAGCCCACCACCGAGTCGCCCTTGTTCGGCCTGGCCAGCGTGGTGGCCACGCCGCACCTGGGGGCCAGCACGGCCGAGGCCCAGGACAAGGCGGGCGACACCATCGCCGAGATGGTGGTGCTGGCCCTCGCCGGCGAGTTCGTGCCCTTCGCGGTGAACGTGAGCGCCGGCGAGGCGTCCGAGACGGTGCGTCCCTTCCTGGCGCTGGCGGAGCGGCTGGGCGCCCTGTTCTCCTTCCTGGCGCCCGACACGCTCGACCTGCTCGAGATCGACTACCAGGGCCAGATCGCGGACTACGACACCCGGATCCTCACCCTGTCGGTGCTCAAGGGGTTCTTCGGGCGGATCGCCGACCAGCCCGTCTCCTACGTGAACGCGCCCCAGATCGCCACCGAGCGCGGCATCCAGGTGCGCGAGTCGTCCACCACCTCGGTGCGCGACTTCGTGAACCTCATCACGCTGCGCGCCGGCGACCGGCTGCTGGCCGGCACGCTGGTGGGACTGCGCGGCGAGCCGCGGCTGGTGAAGGTGGACGACCACAGCGTCGACGTCCCGCCGGCGCGGTACATGCTCGTGGTCCACAACGAGGACAAGCCGGGTGTCATCGGCACCGTCGGGAGCATCCTCGGCGCGGCCGGCGTCAACATCGCCGACATGGACGTGGGCCAGGCGCCGTCGGGCGAGTCGGCCATGATGGTCCTGTCCACCGGCCAGGCCGTGCCTCCCGAGGTGCAGGAACAGCTCCGGGCGGCCCCCATGATCCGCTCGGTGCACGCCATCGACCTCGACTGAACGCACGACGCCCCGGCGCAGGTGCGGCCGGGGCGTCGTGCGTACGCTCGGGAGGGTGCTACTCGGTGGCCTCCTCGGCGGCCTCGACGATGCTCTCGGCCGCCTCGACCACGGCCTCTTCGGCGTCCTTGGCGGTGTCGGAGACCGTCGCGGCGGCGGCCTTCGCCGGTTCGCTCGCCTCGCTGCCCAGCGGCGGCCAGGGTTCCCCGGCGCTGAAGGAGGTGTCGGAGCCGCCGCCCCCGAGGAACTTGCGCACGACGACCGCAGCGCCGGCCAGGATGGCGACGATGATCAGGAGCTTGAGGATCTTCTTGCCCACGGGGACCTCCACAGGACGTGTTCGGGCTGGCGAGCCGTACGGTAGCGCCCCGCCGACGCCCGCGTGTCCGGACCAGGTCCGGCCGGCGCCGCAGGGTGGTGCTTGACGCAGCGGGCGCTAGCCTGCGAGCATGCACGGCGTGACGACCGGCTTCCCGACCGCTTCGGAGCTTCTCCTTCTGTAGGGCGAGCACCCCACATAGGTGCTCGCCGAGCCCTCTGCGCCTGAACGGCCAGAGGGTTTTTTCGTTCCCCGACACGAACCCGACCCCTGACCCCCGACCCCCCGACCCGAAAGGCGTACCCATGGCCGACCAGGTGATCATCTTCGACACGACGCTGCGAGACGGCGAGCAGTCGCCGGGCATCTCGCTCGACGCCGGCGAGAAGCTGGAGATCGCCGAGCAGCTGGCCCGCCTGGGTGTGGACGTCATCGAGGCCGGCTTCCCGATCGCCAGCCAGGGCGACTTCGAAGCCGTGCAGGCCATCGCCCGCAGCGTGCGGGGGCCGGTCGTGTGCGGCCTGTCGCGCACCGCCCGCAAGGACATCGACCGGTGTTGGGAGGCCATCGCCGACGCCGGCCGGGCCCGTATCCACACCTTCATCGCCACCAGCGAGATCCACATGCGCAACAAGCTGCGCATGACCCCCGAGCAGGTGAAGGTGGAGGCCGGCGAGGCGGTGGCCCACGCCCGGCGCTACACCGACGACGTCGAGTTCTCCCCCGAGGACGCCTCCCGGTCGGACTTCGACTTCATGTGCGAGGTGCTGCAGATCGCGGTGGACCACGGCGCGACGACGCTCAACATCCCCGACACGGTGGGCTTCGCCATCCCCGAGGAGTGGGGCCGGCGCATCGCCGCCATCCGTGAGCGGGTGCGCGGCGACTACGTGATCTCCTCGCACTGCCACAACGACCTGGGCCTGGCCGTGGCCAACTCGCTGACTGCCGTCAACGCCGGCGCCCGCCAGGTGGAGTGCACCGTGAACGGCATCGGCGAGCGGGCCGGCAACGCCGCCATGGAGGAGATCGTCATGGCGCTGCGCACCCGGCCCGAGATGTTCGGCGGCGTCGACACCGCCATCCGCACCGAGGAGCTGGCCCGCTCCAGCCGTTTGGTGAGCCGGCTCACGGGTTACGCGGTGCAGTACAACAAGGCGGTCGTGGGCCGCAACGCCTTCGCCCACGAGTCGGGCATCCACCAGGACGGCGTGCTCAAGGAGCGGACCACCTACGAGATCATGGACCCCGCCGTCGTGGGCGCCGGCGACAGCCAGATCGTGCTGGGCAAGCACTCCGGTCGCCACGCCTTCGCCGACACGCTGCACAAGATGGGCTACGACCTGCACGGCGACGCCCTGAACCAGGCCTTCGCCCGCTTCAAGGAGCTGGCCGACCGCAAGGTGCAGCTGACCGAGGAGGACCTCGAGGCCCTGGTGGCCGAGGAGGTGGGCGACACGGTGCGGTACCGCTACCAGCTCGTCTCGGTGAGCTGCCACGGCGGGACCAACGACACCCCCACCGCCACGGTGGTGCTGGACCACGACGGCGAGAAGCTGGAGGTCACGGCACACGGCGACGGCATGGTCGAAGCGGCGTGCACGGCCATCCGGCAGGCCACCGGCGTGGAGGGACGTCTCACCGACTACTCGGTGACGTCGGTGACCGGCGGCGTGGACGCCCTCGCCGACGTGGCGCTGCGCTTCGAGGTGGACGGCCGGGCCATGCCCGGTCGAGGTCTGTCCACCGACGTGGTGGAAGCCTCGGCCCGGGCCTTCGTCAACGCCATCAACCGCATCCAGCGGGTGCAGGACTCCGGTGAGGATCCCCGCGAGGTCGACCGCCCCGGCTCGCTGCGGGGGGTGTGACGCCCGACGCTCGCGGGACGCGGCTCACGAGAAGGCCAGCCATCCCACCTGCTCGAAGGTGTCGAGATCGTTCAGGGCGATCCCGGCGCTCGACAGGGTGAGCAGGCGGTCGTGCACCACCAGGCTGCGGGCGATGGGCACGTCCACCACGACGGTGGGGCCGGGCACGGGCTCGGGCACCGGTCCGGGCTCGGGCCCGGGTCCGGGTTCCGGGCACTCCTGCTGCTGGGGGTTGCACGCCACGGTGGTCGTGGTCGTGGCGGGCAGCGTCGTCTCGGGGGCGACCGTGTCCGGAACGGGCAGCACGTCCTCGCAGAGGGCGTCGGGCGGGCACCCGTACCAGCCCTGGTCCACCACGGCCTGGTGGGTGAGCCGACCCCGTTCGGCGATGCCGTCGTCGACGCGCAGGCCGATGGCGCCCGTGAAGCCGTTCTCGGCGCCCGTGCTCCAGTCGTAGCGCTGCACCGGCAGCACGGCCAGGTCCCGTTCGCCCCACCACAGGAAGGCGTGGTGCTCGTACTCCACCTCGGAGCTGGCGTCGGGCAGCACCCACGTGGCCAGCTCGGCCGGTGCGGCCGGGTCGGACACGTCGAACAGCGACACCTTGAGGCCCAGCACCCGACCGTCGGCGTCGGCGTCCTGGCCGATGCCCAGCAGCCGACCGTCGCCCAGCGGGTGCAGGTAGGCCGAGTAGCCGGGCACCTTCAGCTCGCCCACGACCCGGGGGTCCGCCGGGTCCGAGAGGTCCAGCGTGTAGAGCGGGTCGGTCTGGCGGAAGGTGACCACGTAGCCGGTCGTGCCGAGGAACCGCACGGCGTAGATCTGCTCGCCCCTGCCCATGTCGCCGACCTGGCCCTGCTGGACCAGGGCGCCGTCGGTCAGGGCCAGCGTGGTGACGAAGCTCTCGTTGGAGCCCGTCGGTCCCCACGGCGAACCGTCGGTGGTGGCGACCCGCAGCACGCCGTCGTGCTCGGACAGCGAGAACTGGTTCAGCAGCCGGCCCCGCACCCGGCCCGACCCCTCGTACACCGCGGGCCCCGGGTCGGCGATGGAGAACCGGTGGATGTCGGTCCCGTAGCCCTCGCTGGCCTCGGCCAGGGCGTCTGCGTCCTCGAACACGACCGGGTCGGGCCACGTGGAGGTGGTCACGTACAGGTGCTCGGCGGAGGCGTAGACGGTCTCGCCCGACGCCAGGATGCCCACGCTGTCGGCCGGGTCGATGGCCGCCGACGCCGGGTCCACGGTCAGCACGGCCAGCGTGCCGAAGCCGGCGAACTCCGCCGGGTGGCGCACCGACGCGCAGTCCAGCAGGGGCTCGCGGTCCCAGTCGCCCCCGCTGCCGTCGCCGTCGGCGACGTAGACGGCCGGCAGCCAGTCCTCGGCGTCGGTCTCCTCCACCAGCGACCGGTTGGCGGCCTCGGCTCGGCGCTCGGCCGAGGCGGAGCTGCTCGAGGGGTACACCCAGTCGTCGGTCACCTGGGGGGTGGAGGTGGTCACGACCCGGATGCGGCCGTCGCTCATCCGGGCGTCGAGGAGCTGGCCGTCGATCGAGGCCGACGACACCACCGTCGGCGCCGTGGGGTCGGCGAGGTCCACGAGGGTGAGCGTCGTGCCTCCCGGCGCCGGCACGCCCGTGGTGGCGTCGTCGACGCCGCCGTACCCGTACCAGCCGCCCGAGCTCAGCAGGAGTGCCCGGTCGCCGCTCAGGAACAGCTGGTCGGCGCCGGCGGCGCCTTCGGTGAGGGGCAACGTGGCGAGCTGCACCGGGGTGTCGTCGCTGACGTCGACGACGCGCAGGGTGCCGTCCACCACCGTCACGAGGAGGGTCCCGTCGGTCTTGACCAGATCGGGCTCGTCGACCCCGGCCTCCTGCACGTTGGTGCCCGAGGTGGCGCCGTCGCCCGAGTCGCCCGCCGTGGTGCTCTCCTCGGCGGTGTCGGTCGCCGGCGCGGTGGTGGGGATCGGGGAGCCGTCGGTCGTCTGCTCGACCCGGGAGGACCCCGGCGCCACGGCCACGTCGTCGTCGGTGAACGCCAGGTCGCCCCCGCCGTAGCCGGTGTCGAGCCCGTAGGGCCCGACGCGCTCGGCGGCCTCGGCCCGGGCCCAGGATCCCAGGTCCTCGCAGGCGTCGAAGGGTTGCAGGGCCGACGCCACCAGGGCCACGTCCAGGGAGCCGCCGGGGCCCGAGGTGCCGGTCGTGGGCCTGACCGCGTCCTCGCTGTCCGTGCACGCGGCGAGCAGCGCCACCGCCGCCACCGTGATCGCCACCAGTCGTCGCATGAGGTGCTCCCTCCTCGAGACCCGCCGGGTCGTGTCCGGCGTGTCGTTCCCGATCCGCCCGTTGGACGACGCCGGGCGCGGCTGTGGTTCCCGCCGGTGTGTACCCCACCCGCGGGGGAGGGGGTGCGGGTGGGCCGCTCGACTCATGGAGAACGGCCCGAGGTCGACCGATAGTGTCGGTGGAGCTTCGCCCGATGCCTGTACCGGTCCCTTTCCCCATCGATGCCGTGCCCGTGGGCCTGCTCGTGCTGCGGGCCGGCGTGGTCGTGGCGGTCAACGAGCTGGCGACGGTGGAGCTGGGGGCGGGCGTGTCGGACCTCGTCGGCCGCCGCCCCGGTGAGCTGTTCGAGCAGGCCGAACGCGGCGCCGTCGATGCGCTGGTGGCGGCGGCGGGTTCCCGCCCCGCTCGCGTGCGGGTGCACACCGACGCGGCCGGTGCTGCGGTCGTCGAGCTGACGGTTCGGGCCGAGGGCGAGCTGGTGCTGGTGGCGGTGCGGGGGATCGCCGACGAGCGTCGACTGGCCGCCATCGTCGACTCGCTGGCGGACTCGACCTTCGTGCTGGGCCGCTCCGGGCTGGTGGAGTGGCAGTCGGAACGCCTGTCGACCCGGTTGCCTCGCCGCGGCGTGTCGGGCATCGGGCTCAACCCCATGGACCGCGTGCACCCCGAGGACCTGCCCCGGGTGCTCGAGGCCTTCGCCGTGGCGGTGGCCAACCCCGCCGCGCTGCAGCGCTACGAGATCCGGTCCCGGTCGGTCGACGACGACGACGTCTGGCAGACCATCGAGGTCCAGGGCGTGAACCTCCTCGACCATCCCGACGTACGTGGTCTGGTGGTGCAGGTGCGCAACCTCGACGAGGGCGAGCGTGTCTCCTCGGTCGGTGCGACGGACGGCCCGCACCTGTCCCTCGTCCAGGCGCTCCCCATCGGGGTGGTGGTCGAGGACGCGGCCGGCCACACGGTCTTCCGCAACGCTGCCGCCGCAGGGCTGCTCGGTCGGGAGGACGGCCAGGACTGGGACGCCGGCGTGTCGCGCCGGGACCGCGCCCGCCTGCGCGCCGCCGCCCGGGCGGCGCTCGACGAGGGCGAGGCGGCGGAGCTGGTGGTGGAGGCCGAGGGCACGAAGGGTCCGTGCTGGGTGCGGGTGTCGCTCGGCCCGCAGCGTGGCGGTGCCGGTGGTGTCGTCGGGGTGATCGCGACCCTGCAGGACGTGACCCACGAGCAGGAGGCGCTCGCCGAGGTGCGTCGCCTCGAGGACATGCTCGACGCCACGTCGGACTTCGTGGCCATCTGGCGACCCGAGGGTGGTGAGGTCCTGTACCTGAACCGGGCTCTGCGCCGGGTGATGGAGCGGCTGCGCCTCGCGGGTGGGACGGGGCTGCTGGGCGACCTGCTCGCACCCGACGACCGCGCGGCCTTCCTGGCCGACGCCAACGAGGTGCTCGCCACCTCCGACGTGTGGCGGGGCGAGCTGCGCCTGCGGACCGGGCCCGACGAGGTGCGACCCGTCTCGGCGGTGGGCATCGTGCGGCGCCGGGAGGACGGCGAGCTCGACTGGGTGGCCATGCACGCCCGGGACATCACCGACCTGAAGGAGGCCGAGACCCGACTGCGGGAGATGGCGACCCACGACTACCTCACGGGGCTGCCCAACCGCGGGCTGCTCAACGACCGACTGGCGCACGCGCTCACCCGTCAGCAGCGCGACCCGTCGGGTGTGGCGCTGCTGTTCCTCGACCTCGACGGGTTCAAGGAGGTCAACGACCAGTACGGGCACGCCGTCGGTGACCAGGTGCTCGTCGCCGTGGCCCGTCGGCTCCGGGGGACGCTGCGGGCCGCGGACACGGCGGCCCGGGTCGGTGGCGACGAGTTCGTGGTGCTGTGCGAGGGCATCGCCGATGCCGACGAGCTGGCAGCGCTGTGCGAGCGCGTCATCGCCGCGCTCGGCGCCCCCGTCGAGGCCGGCGGGAGCACCCTGTCGGTGGGCGTCTCGGTGGGTGTCGGCGTGGCTCCCACGGGCGACACCGACGCGGACCGTCTGCTCACCGTGGCCGACACCGCCATGTACCGGGCCAAGGCGCTGGGCGGTCGTCGCTGGCGGATCGCCCTGGCCGACGGGGACCTCTAGCCGGCCGTCGGCAGCCAGACCGGCCGGGTGGCCTCGAACCCGGTGATGGCGTCCGTGTGCTGCAGGGTGATCCCGATGTCGTCGAGACCGTGCAGGAACCGCTCGCGGGTGGCGTCGTCGAGGGGGAAGGCGACGTCGATGCCGGCGGCGGGGGCCGACAGGACCCGGCGTTCGACGTCGACGGTGAGCTCGAGGGACGGGTCCGCCTCGACGGCCCGCAGCAGCGCCTCGCCCACCTCGGCCGGCACCTGCACCGGCACCAGGCCGTTCTTGGTGCAGTTGTTGCGGAAGATGTCGGCGAACCGGGGTGACACCACGGCCTGGAAGCCGTAGTCCATGATCGCCCACACCGCGTGCTCACGACTCGAGCCCGTGCCGAAGTTCGGTCCGGCGACGAGCACCCGGGCGCCGGCGTAGCGCTCGTCGTTGAGCACGAAGGCCCGGTCGTCACGCCACTCGGAGAACAGCCCGGCGCCGAAGCCGGTGCGTTCGACCTTCTTCAGCCAGTCGCTGGGGATGATCTGGTCGGTGTCGACATCGGAGCGGTCGAGGGGGACGGCGGTGCCGGTGATGACGATGACGGGTTCCATGCGGGGCTCCTGTGGCGCGGTCAGGCCAGATCGGCGGGGGTGGCGAAGGTGCCGGCGACGGCGGTGGCGGCGGCGACGGCGGGGGACACGAGGTGGGTGCGCCCGCCGCGGCCCTGTCGACCCTCGAAGTTGCGGTTGGAGGTGGAGGCGCAGCGCTCGCCCGGGCTCAGCTTGTCGGGGTTCATGGCCAGGCACATCGAGCAGCCGGGATCGCGCCAGTCGAAGCCGGCGGCGCGGAAGACCGCGTCGAGGCCCTCCTGTTCGGCCTGGGCCTTGACCTGCCAGGACCCGGGCACGACCAAGGCCCGCAGGCCGGCCCGGACCTGTCGGCCGTCGAGCACCGCCGCGGCCTCCCGCAGGTCCTCGATGCGGCTGTTGGTGCAGGACCCGATGAACACGGTGTCGACGCCGACCTCGCGCAGGGGCGTGCCCGCGGTCAGGCCCATGTACTCCAGCGCCCGGGTCGCCGCCTCGCGCTGGGAGGATTCGGCGAAGTCGTCGGGGTCGGGCACGACGCCGTGCAGCGCCACCACCTGGCTGGGGTTCGTGCCCCACGACACGAACGGCGCCAGCGAGGTGGCATCGAGGTGCACCGTCGTGTCGAACGCGGCGCCGTCGTCGGTGGGCAGGGTGCGCCAGTAGGCCAGGGCCTCCTCCCAGGCGGCTCCCGTCGGGGCATGGGCCCGTCCCTCCAGGTAGGCGAAGGTGGTGTCGTCGGGGGCGATGAGCCCGGCCTTGGCACCGGCCTCGATCGACATGTTGCACACCGTCATGCGCCCCTCCATCGACAGCGAGCGGATGGCGGAGCCGCGGTACTCGATGACGGAGCCGATGCCGCCGCCGGTGCCGATGCGCCCGATGATGGCCAGCACGACGTCCTTGGCCGTGACGCCGGGGGCGAGCTCGCCCTCCACCTCGACGGCCATGGTGCCCGGCCGCACCTGGGGCAGGGTCTGGGTGGCCAGCACGTGCTCGACCTCGCTGGTGCCGATGCCGAAGGCCAGGGCCCCGAAGGCGCCGTGGGTGGAGGTGTGGCTGTCGCCGCACACGATGGTCATGCCGGGCAGGGTGCGGCCCTGCTCGGGGCCGATGACGTGGACGATGCCCTGGCCGGGATGGCCCATGGGGAACTCGGTGACACCGAACTCGGCGCAGTTGGCCCGCAACACCTCGACCTGCTTGCGGGACACGGGGTCGGCGATGGGCTGGTCGGTGTCGGTGGTGGGCACGTTGTGGTCCTCGGTGGCCACGGTGAGGTCGGGTCGGCGTACCCGGCGCCCGTTCATGCGCAGGCCGTCGAAGGCCTGGGGTGAGGTCACCTCGTGCACGAGGTGCAGGTCGATGTAGAGCAGGTCCGGCTCGCCCTCGGCCCGGCGCACCACGTGTGCATCCCAGATCTTGTCGCTCAGGGTTCTCGGCGTGGACACGTCGCCTCCTCGGCCGGTGCGGGGGCCGCTCGCTTGTTGTCTCGTATAGTGAGACAGTAGTCTCGTCTTGTGGGACGAAGTGTAAGCACCGTCGGCGTGCTCGACAAGTCGGTCGCCGTTCTCGAGGCGCTGGTCGACGGTCCGCGGTCGCATGCCGAGCTGGTGGCGGCGACGGGGCTGTCGCGAGCCACGGCACACCGGCTGGCCGTGGCGCTGGAGGCGCACGGGTTGGTGCGCCGCGACGACGACGGCCGCTTCGCCCTGGGGGTACGGCTCATCGCGCTGGGCCGGGCCGCGGCCGGTGCCGTCCCGCTGGCCGAGTTGGCCCGGCCCGCACTGGCCGAGCTGCGTGACGCCACGGGCGAGAGCGTGCAGCTCTACGTCCGCGACGGGGACCGTCGGGTGTGCGTGGCCGCGCTCGAGTCGCCGCACGGCCTGCGCACCATCGTCCCCATGGGCGCGTCGTTGCCCCTCGACGCCGGTTCCGCCGGGCGCGTCCTGGGTGACGACGGGTCGCGCCGGGTGGGTCGACTCGGCTGGGTCGACAGCGTGGGTGAACGCGAGGCGGGCGTCGCCTCGGTGAGTGCCCCGGTACGGGACGAGGGTGGGCGCATCGTCGCCGCCGTGAGCGTCTCGGGACCGATCGAGCGCACCACCCGCCAGCCCGGTCGGCGCTACGGGCAGGCCGTGGTGGCGGCGGCCCGGGTGGTGGAGCGCGCCGCGGGGTTCCGGAGCTGAAGCCGGGCGGTGCCCGATTCGGAGCGCGGCGAGGGCCGTCCTAGGCTGCGCTCGTCATGGACGAGGTGCTCGCTGCAGTCGACATCGGCACGAACTCCTTCCACCTCGTGGTCGCCCGGTTCGACGACAGCGGACACTTCGAGGTCCTCACCCGGGAGAAGGAGATGGTGCGCCTCGGCTCCGGTGGGGGCGACATGAAGACCCTGGCCCCCGACGCCATCGACCGGGGCATCGCGGCCCTCACCCGGTTCCGTCAGATCGCCGAGTCCCATGACGCCACGATGTACGCCGTTGCCACCAGTGCGACGCGGGAAGCGGAGAACCGCGACGCGTTCCTGACCCGGGCCCGCAAGCAGGCCGGTGTCGGGATCGACGTCATCACCGGCGCCGAGGAGGCCCGGCTCATCCACCTGGGCGTGCTGCAGGCGGTGCCGGTCTTCGACCGCCAGCTGGTCCTGGTGGACATCGGCGGCGGCAGCACCGAGGTGCTCGTGGGTTGCGAGGGCGAGGTGCTCCAGGCGGTCAGCCTCAAGCTGGGGTCGCTGCGGCTCACCCGGCGCTTCTTCAAGGGCGACCGGGTGCACCCCGGCGCCGTCGAGGCCTGTCGCCGGCACGTGCGCTCGGCCATCGCCCCCACGGCCAAGGGCGTGCGGTCGCTGGGGTTCGAGGTGGCCGTGGGCAGCTCGGGCACCATCGCCGCCGTGGCGGCGCTCGTGCACGCCGGCCGGGGCGAGGCCACCACCCCGCGCACGTTCAACAACTTCGAGTTCACCCGCAAGGAGGTGCAGCGGGTCGTGGAGCGCCTCGCTGCGGCCGACACGGTCGAGGCCCGGCGCAAGCTGCCCGGGATGGACGACAAGCGTGCCGACATCATCCTCGCCGGGTCCATCATCCTCGAGCAGGCGATGCTCGAGCTGGGGATCGGTGCCATGGTCGTGAGCGACTACGCGCTGCGGGAGGGGGTCCTGCTCGACGCGTTGCAGCGGGAGCGGGGCGGCACGCTGCACCACCTCCACGACCTGCGCCGCCGCAGCGTGGTGCGGTTGATGGAGCTCATGGACGAGGACCCGGCCCACTCCCGCCAGGTCGCCCGTCTGGCCCTGCGGCTGTTCGACGAGACAGGTGAGTGGCACCATCTGGGCGACGGTCCGCGTGAGCTGCTCGAGGCCGCGGCGCTGCTGTCCAACGTGGGTGTGTTCGTGTCCCACGACAAGCACCACAAGCACACGTACTACGTGATCCGGAACTCGGATCGCCTCGTGGGCTTCACGGACCACGAGATCGAGCTCGTGGCGCTCATCGCCCGCTACCACCGCAAGAGCCATCCCAGTGCCAAGCACACCGAGTTCGCGGCGCTGCGCTCCCGCGACCAGGAGCTGGTGCGCACCCTGGCCGGGGTGCTGCGCGTGGCCATCGCCCTCGACCGCACCCACGACCGGGTGGTCGAGGACCTGCACGTGCGCCGACAGGGCGAGGAGCTCGCCATCGAGGTCCGCGGGCGCGACGGGGTGGACCTGTCGCTCGAGCTCTACACCGCCACCGAGCGCAAGGACCTGCTCGAGCAGGTGCTCGATCACCCCCTCTCCGTGGTCGAGGCGGACTGAGTCCGGGCGTCCCGGCGCGGGGGCGTCCGGCAGTGGCGCAGCCACCGGTGGCGCTCGAGGGGTGGGTGCGCGTGGTGCTGTCGGATTGCGACCGTGGGGCGCGGAGCCGGCGGCTCGGGAGTGCCGGTGACGGGAGAGGGCGGGCGCAGGTGGTCAGGAGGAGACGGCCAGGTCGGCTCGGGTGGCCACCGACCGGCAGGCCTCCACCAGTGCCGGCACGAACAGGTCGGGCCGCACGGAGCACACGGTGTGGTCGCCCGGGACCGGGTGCACGGTGGCGTCGGGGATGGCCGCGGCCAGCTTGCGTTGGCGTGGCACCGGCACCACGGTGTCGCGTTCGGTGACGACCACCGCGGTGGGCACGTCCACCTCACCGATCCAGTCGTGCGACGTGAACCCGCCGATGGCGTGCCCGGCCTCCAGCAGCGCGCGCAGGTCGTGGTCGCGTCGCTCGGCGATCATCCACGTGGCCAGCGGTGAGCCGTCGTCACGGCGCTCCAGCACGCGGTCGTAGAGGTTCCGGCGCCACTCGGCGGGAGCCACCCGGGCCGCGAGGCCCAGGCCACCGGCCGTCGCCCACATGGCGCGGGCGGGGGCGGAGTTGCCGAAGTTGCGGCTGGTGGCGCACAGCACCAGACCGGCGACCCGGTCGCGGTGGCGCTGCCAGCACAGCTGCGCGACGGGTCCGCCCATCGAGTAGCCGACGGCGATGAAGCGCTTCACCCCGAGCACGTCGGCGAGGGCCGCCGCGTCGTCGGCGCAGTCGGCCAGACGGAAGCGCTCCCGGCTGCGGATGCCGCGGCCGTGGCCCCGGTGGTCGAGGGCGACGACGTGGAAGTGCCGCGACAGGGGGCCGAAGGTGGCGAACCAGTTGAGGCCCGCGGTGGCGGTCCAGCCGTGCAGCAGCACGAGCGTCGGGGCGCCGGCGGGCCCGGGTGCCTCGTGGACCCAGGTCGTGCCCCGGCCCGGCAGCTCCAGCTCCCGTCCCGGTGGCAGGTCCGGCGGCGGTTGGATGCGAGGTGCCATGGGGCTCGGGTGCTCGGGGCGCGGGCGGTCGCCTCAGCCCTCGATGTCGACGACCTCGACCTCGAGCACCCCACCCGGGGCCTCGTAGCTCACGATGTCGCCGATGCGGGCGCCGAGCAGAGCGCGGCCGAGGGGGGAACCGGGCGAGATCACGTCGACCTCGGCGTGCTTCTCCTCGATGGAGCCGACGAGGTACTTCTCGGCGTCGTCGTCGCCTTCGTAGCAGATGGACACGACGGTGCCGTGCTGCACCGTGTCGGTTCCCCCGGCCTCCACGATCTCGGCGTGCTCGAGCAGCGCCGACAGGTGCCGGATGCGGGCCTCCATCTTGCCCTGCTCCTCCTTCGCGGCGTGGTAGTCGCCGTTCTCGGAGAGGTCGCCGAGCTCCCGGGCGGCCTGGATCTTGCGGGCGATCTCGGTGCGGCCGTGCGTCGTGAGCTCCTCGAGCTCGGCCTGGAGCCGGTCGAAGGCGGTCTGGGAGAGATGGTGTGTCTCGGGCACGTCGGAGATGGTAGCGGCGGAGCCCGACGATGGGACCTGCGTGGTGAGGGGTTGAGCGTCGGCCGGCTCCCCCGTAGACTCGTCGGGATGCCCGGCTCGCAGCTCTCCGCCGTAATCATCATTCGCTAGCGCACGCCGCGTCGCGGTGTGCGCTCGGACCGTCCACCCAGGTGGGCGGTTTTCTCGTTTCGGGGCCGGTGGCGGTGCCAGCCCCGCTCCCCCCGCCCCGCCCAGCGCCTCCCGTCCCGCAGCCACGAACCAGCACAGGAACCACACCACACCATGAGCCACAAGATCGGAGTCATCGGCGGCGACGGCATCGGGCCGGAGGTCATCGAGGTGGCCCTCGAGGTCGTGCGTGCTGCCGGCGTCGAGCTCGACACCGTCGCTTACGACCTGGGCGGGGCCCGCTACCTGCGCGACGGCACCGTGCTGCCCGACGAGGTGATCGCCGAGTGGCGGGGCCTCGATGCCCTGTTGCTGGGCGCCGTGGGCGCACCCGACGTCCCGCCGGGGCTGATCGAGCGGGGCCTGCTGCTCAAGATGCGCTTCGAGCTGGACCTCTACGTGAACCAGCGCCCCTTCGTGCTGCGCCCCGCCGGATCCGACGCCGGGCCCGGCCACGACTTCGTCGTCATCCGGGAGAACACCGAGGGCACCTACGCCGGCGAGGGCGGCTTCCTGCGCAAGGGGACCCCGCACGAGATCGCCACCCAGGGCTCGGTCAACACCCGCTTCGGGGTGGAGCGCTGCGTGCGCTACGCCTTCGAGCTGGCCCGCAGCCGGGAGCGCAGGCACCTCACCCTGGTGCACAAGACCAACGTGTTGACCTTCGCCGGCGACCTGTGGGAGCGGACCTTCGACGAGGTGGCCGCCGAGTACCCCGACGTCACCACCGCCTACAACCACGTCGACGCGGCCTGCATCTACTTCGTCGAGTCGCCCCGGCGCTACGACGTCATCGTGACCGACAACCTCTTCGGCGACATCCTCACCGACCTCGGCGGCGCCGTCTCCGGCGGCATCGGGTTCGCCTCCTCGGGCAACCTGAACCCCGACCGCAGCGGCCCCTCGATGTTCGAGCCCGTCCACGGCTCCGCCCCCGACATCGCCGGTCAGGGCAGGGCCAACCCGATCGCCGCCATCCTCTCGGCGGCGATGATGCTCGAGTTCCTGGGCGAGACCGACGCCGCGAACCGCATCCGCACGGCCTGTGAGGCGGCCGTGACCCCGGCCGCCGCGGCGGCCACCCCCGCCTCGACCTCCGCCATCGGCGACGCCGTCGTCGCCGCCCTCGTCTGACCGCTTCCGAGCACCCGCACGCCGACCCACCACCCACGAGCCGACGGCAACGCTGCCCGAGCCCGCACAGGAGACCCACCCGATGCCCATCACGCCCACCGAGAAGATCTGGATGAACGGCGAGCTCGTCGCCTGGGACGACGCCCGCATCCACGTGCTCACCCACTCGCTGCACTACGGCATGGGCGTGTTCGAGGGCATCCGGGCCTACGAGACCGACGAGGGCCCCGGCGTGTTCCGCCTCACCGAGCACATCGAGCGGCTGCACAACTCCGCCCGCATCCTGCTCATGGATCTGCCCTACTCCGTCGAGGAGCTGGTCCAGGCCACCAAGGACACGGTGCGGGCCAACGGGCTGCCGTCGTGCTACATCCGGCCCATCGCCTACTTCGGCTATGGCGAGATGGGGCTCAACACGCTGCCGTGCTCGGTCGACGTGGCCATCGCCTGCTGGCCGTGGGGCGCCTACCTGGGCGACGACGCGGTCACCAAGGGCGTGCGCATGAAGATCTCGTCGTGGACCCGTCACGACCACAACTCCATGCCTCCGCTGGCCAAGACCACCGGCAACTACGTGAACTCGTCGCTGGCCAAGGTCGAGGCCCTCAAGGCCGGCTACGACGAGGCCATCATGCTCAACCCGCTGGGCATGGTGAGCGAGTGCACCGGCGAGAACATCTTCGTGGGGACCAAGGGGTCCCTCATCACCCCGCCGACCTCGGCTGGTGCCCTGCGGGGCATCACGCAGGACTCGGTCATGACCATCGCCGCCGACCTCGGCATCGAGGTGATCGTCGACGACGTGTCACGCAGCGACGTCTACGTGGCCGACGAGATGTTCGTGTGCGGCACGGCCGCCGAGGTCTCCGCGGTCAACAGCGTCGACGACCGGCCCATCCCGTGCCCCGGCCCCATGACGACGGCCATCGCCGACGAGTACCACCGTGCCATCCGGGGTGAGGTCGACCGCTACAAGGACTGGGTGGAACATGTCGGCTGAGCTCCCCGTGGCGGTCAGCCCGGCGGGCCCGCGCCAGCCCGCGGCGGTCGAGGTCTACGACACCACCTTGCGCGACGGCAGCCAGCTCGAGGGCATCTCGCTCACCGTCGACGACAAGCTGCGCATCGCCGAGCAGCTCGACCACCTCGGCGTGCACTACATCGAGGGCGGCTGGCCGGGCGCCAATCCCAAGGACGTCGAGTTCTTCGAGCGCGCCCCCACCGAGCTCGCCCTGCACACCGCCACCCTGGTGGCCTTCGGGTCGACCCGTCGACCCAAGGGCAAGGTCGACGACGACCCGACGCTGGCCAACCTGGTGAAGGCCAGCACCTCGGCCGTGTGCATCGTGGGCAAGTGCTGGGACTACCACGTCACGGAGGCGCTGCGGACCTCGCTCGACGAGGGCGTGGCCATGGTGGCGGAGTCGGTGGAGTTCCTGCGCCACGCCGGCCTGCGGGTGTTCTTCGACGCCGAGCACTTCTTCGACGGCTACAAGCGCAACCCCGAGTTCAGCCTCCGGGTGCTCGAGGCCGCGGCCACCGCCGGCGCCGAGGTGCTCGTGCTGTGCGACACCAACGGTGGGTCGCTGCCCTTCGACGTGGAGCGCATCGTGGGCGAGGTCCACGACCACTTCCGCGACGACGTCGCGGTGGGCGTCCACGTGCACGACGACACCGGCTGCGCGGTGGCCAACACCCTGGCCGGGGTGCGTGGTGGCGCCCGTCAGGTGCAGGGCACCATCAACGGCATCGGGGAGCGCACCGGCAACGCCAACCTGTCCACCATCATCCCCGACCTGACGTTGAAGATGGGCGTGGCGACCCTGCCCGAGGGGCGCCTCGAGCGCCTCACGCCGGTGAGCCACCACATCGCCGAGCTCGTGAACGTGAGCCTCAACCCCCAGGCGCCCTACGTGGGCACCTCGGCCTTCGCCCACAAGGCCGGCCTGCACGTCTCGGCCATCGCCCGGCGTCCCGACGCCTACGAGCACGTGAGCCCCGACGCGGTGGGCAACGGCACCCGCTTCGTGGTGTCGGAGCTGGCCGGCAAGTCCACGCTGGAGATGAAGGCCCGCGAGATCGGCCTCGACATCGGCGGCGCGGAGCTGAACGAGGTCGTGAGCCGGCTCAAGGAACTGGAGCACGCGGGCTACCACTTCGAGGCCGCCGACGGCTCGCTGGAGCTGCTCATGCGGGGCGCCACCGGCTGGCGCCAGGACTTCTTCCGCCTGGAGTCGTTCCGGGTCATCGTGGACCGCCGACCGCAGGCCGGCACCACCGGTGAGCGCGACAGCGACTTCGAGGTGGTGACGGAGGCCACCGTGAAGCTCGTGGTGGACGGCCAGCGGGTCATCGCCACCGCCGAGGGCAACGGCCCCGTGAACGCCCTCGACCGAGCGCTGCGGGAGGCCATCGGACGGCAGTTCCCGGCGCTGGGGCGCCTGCACCTCACCGACTACAAGGTGCGGGTGCTCGACACCTCGCGGGCCACCGGCGCCGTGACGCGGGTGCTCATCGACTCCACCAACGGGGAGCGCACCTGGTCCACCATCGGTGTGTCGGAGAACGTCATCGAGGCCTCGTGGGAGGCCCTGGTCGACTCCATCGTCTACGGGCTGTTCCACACCTCTGCCCGCGCCGTAGGCTGAGCGCGCTATGGCTGCCCCGGAGTACGTGCCCCGCCCCAAGGACGAGAAGCCCCGCGTCTACGAGTCCCCGCCGTGGCGGGGCGAGTCGTGGATGGCCGACCGCCCGGCCGAGCTCCCCGGTCGGCAGCCCCACGGCCCCCGACTGGGCCACCCCGGCCCCGATCAGGGCTTCGCCTGGGTGCTGGCCGAGCGCTTCCGGGGCCGCTTGGTGCTGCACGCCGGTGAGCGCGAGGACGACGCCCTCGCCGGGGCGGTGGCGGTGGCGCTCAAGCGGGCCGCGATGCTCGGACGGGCGCCGGTCATCCACGATCTCACCGTGGCGCTGACCGTCTGGGGCTTCCTCGACCAGGCCGACCCCGAGCTGGTGCGGGTCCGCACGCCCCTGTTCGAGGAGGTCGCCAACCCGCACCACTACATGGAGCTGCGCCGGGTGGCCGACCTCGTGGCCCCGTCCGTGCTGCGCATGACCCCGGCGGAGGTGGCCGCACAGGCCCGTGCCGACTGGCGGTCCCTGTTCCCCCGGCGGGCCGCGGCGGCGTCGTAGACCGCCGTCGCTCGCTCAGCTCGCCGGCAGCCACCAGGCGGCCGCAGAGTCAGGCGATGATGTCGATGGGCGTCCCGGGCTCGACCAGCTCGGCGAGCTGCAGGACGGCGTCGTTGCTCATCCGCACGCACCCGTTGGAGGCCTGGGTCCCGATGAGGCCCGGATTGTTGGTGCCGTGGAGGGCGATGACCGGCAGGCCACCGTCGAAGAGGTCCATGGTCTCGGAGTAGGCGGACAGCGGCAGGATCATCGCGCCGTAGGCACCGCCGGTGCTCTGCTGGGGGAGCTCCTCCACGAGGTAGAAGCTCCCGACCGGCGTGGGCGTGCCCTCCTTGCCGGTGACGACCTGGGTCTCGAACACCTGCTCGTCGCCGTCGAAGGCCCGCAGCGTGAACGTGGAGAGCTGCAGCTCCATGCGCATCTCGGTCTCGGCCACGGTGACGTCCTCGGCTCGCACCCACCCGACCTGGTGGTTGGGCCGTGCCGGGATCGACACCTGGAGCCAACCGTCGGCCTCGTCCACGACCATCATGGTGAGCGGGTTGCCCCAGTAGGTCGGGTTGTCGTAGGCCCACCCCGTGGCGGTGATCCGCACGCCGGCGGAGTCGAGGCTGGGTCGGGGGATGGCGCCGACCCCGGGTTGCAGCGGCTGCACGGGAGGCAGGGCGTTCTCACCCTCGGCGGCCGGGGAGGCCGACACGGCGTCGCGCGTGGCCGAGGCCGGCGCGGCCGCGCCCTCGTCCCCGGGTGCGTCGTCGGCGGGGATCTCGGTGAACACCTCGAGCACGGCGACGTCCGCCGTCGCGATCTCGGTGGAGAAGTCCTCGGGCGCTTCGGTGGTGGTCGTGACCTGCTCGGGCGGGGTGACGCCGGCGGCCAGGGCGCCGGCGCGCTGGCCCGTCGTGTCGGGATCGCCGTCGCTGCAGGCCGACGCCGTGACGAGGGCGAGGGCGAGGGTCGCGGCACCGAGTCCGCGGGTCCATCCGGTCCAGGGGCGCATGGACCTCATGCTACCGGTGAGCCGTGCGTCGGTGGGGTCGGCGCCACGGCGGGTTGGCGGACCCGGTTGCCCCGGGCGCCGGTCGGGCCACCGGTAGCATCGGCGAGGTGACCAGCCCGCCCGTTCGAGTCCGCTTCGCTCCCGCCCCCACCGGCTACCTCCACATCGGCGGCGCCCGCACGGCGCTGTTCAACTGGCTGTTCGCCCGCCAGCAGGGCGGCGAGCTGAAGCTGCGGATCGAGGACACCGACGCCGAGCGCTCCCGTCGGGAGCTCATCGAGATCATCTACCGGACCCTCGAGTGGCTGGGCATCGACTGGGACGGCGAGGCGGTCCACCAGTCCGATCGCACCCACCTCTACACCGGAGCCGTCGAGCGGCTGCTCGAGTCGGGCGCCGCCTACCGCTGCGACTGCACGCCCGAGCAGGTGCAGGCCCGTGCCGCCGGGCGGGGCGGCAAGCCGGGCTACGACGGGCACTGCCGTGAGCGCCAGGTCCGACCGGGCGAGGGCGTCGTGGCGCGCTTCCGGGTGCCCGACGAGGGTGTCACCGCCTTCGACGACGTGATCCGGGGCCACATCTCCTTCGAGAACGCCGACCTCGAGGACTTCGTCATCCTGCGCTCCAACGGCGTGCCCATGTTCCACGTGGCCAACGCGGTCGACGACGCGGACATGGGCATCACCCACATCATCCGCGGCGAGGACCTCATCAACGTGACGCCGCGGGTGCTCCTGCTGCGTCAGGCGCTCGGCATCACCGAGCTGCCGGTGTTCGCGCACCTGCCGCTCATCGTGAACGAGAAGCGCCAGAAGCTCTCCAAGCGGCGCGACGACGTGTCGGTGGGGGACTACATCGACCGCGGCTACCTGCCCGAGGCCATGGTCAACTACCTGGCCACCCTGGGTTGGGGGGCGCCCGACGGCGTCGAGATCCGACCGCTGCCCGAGATCGTGGAGCTGTTCCGCCTGGAGGACGTGGGGTCCTCGGGCGCCTTCTTCGACCTGAAGAAGCTCGACCACTTCAACGCCACGTACATCCGGGCCCTGACGACGGACGAGTTCGTGAACCGCTCGACCCGGTGGCTGTTCGGCGAGGCGCCCTGGCCGGCCGAGCGCTTCGACGCCAAGGCCTTCGAGGCGCTGGCCCCACTGGTGCAGCAGCGGGTCGAGGTGCTCTCGCAGGTGCCCGGCTATGTGGACTTCGTGTTCCTGGCCGAGCCGGTCGTCGACGAGGCGTCCTGGGAGAAGGTGATGGTGAAGGGGGCCGAGAGCGCAGCCGCGATGCTCGACGCCATCATCGACGCCTACGGGACCTGCGACTGGGACGCCGACGCCCTCATGGAGGCCATCAAGGTCGAGGGCGAGCGGTTGGCGCTGCCCCGCAAGCAGTGGCAGGCCCCCGTGCGGGTGGCGGTCACCGGCCGTTCGGTGGGGCCGCCGCTGGGTGAGTCCCTGGTCGTGCTCGGTCGCGAGCGGACGCTGGAGCGGCTGCGGGCGGCTCGCAGCCGCCTGTAGGCCGGTGGAGGTGGGCCGCCGGTGAGGCTCCTGCGGATCGGGGTACGGGTCGGCCTGGCGGTCGTGGCCCTCGCGGTGCTGTACGTGGGCATCACCTTCGTGCAGGTGTGGTGGGCGTCGCGCCAGGACGACGCGTCCCCGGCCGACGCCATCGTGGTGGCGGGCGCGGCCCAGTGGAACGGTCGACCCTCACCGGTGCTGCAGGCCCGGTTGGACCATGCGGCCGAGCTGTGGCGCGACGGGGTGGCGCCGGTGATCGTGGTCACCGGCGGCAAGCAGGTCGGCGACACGTTCACCCAGGGGTTCACGGGCTACGACTACCTCAAGGACCAGGGCGTGCCGGAGGAGGCGCTGCGTGTCGAGGTGGACGGGTCCGACACCTACACCGAGCTCTCGGCCACCCGGAACATCCTCGACGCCGAGGGCCTCGGCAACGAGGTGGTGCTGGTCACGAGCCCGTACCACGCGTACCGGGCCCGGGCCATCGCCGGGGAGGTCGGGTTGTCGGCGCACGTGTCGCCGTCCGGGGACGCCTCGTCGCTGCGGTCGCTGGCGCGGGAGACGGCGGGGGTGTCGATCGGGCGGATCATCGGCTACCGCCGCCTGTCCAACTGGACGTCCTGACGCCGGGGCCACCCCGCGGACGTGGCGGACGTCACCACACCGGCCGGGAACCCTGGCGGGTCCGGCGCGCTCGCATGGGTGTCCGCAAGAGCGAACCCGGCACGAGGAGCACAGCACGATGGAAGACTTCCTTCTGGACCAGAACCTGGACGGCCTGTCGGACTACGAGGCCATCGACACCGACGGCGACGGCTTTGCCGACTACGAGGCCGTCGACACCAACTACGACGGTCTCTACGACAGCGAGTACTTCGACACCAACGGCGACGGCCTGCACGACGTCGAGATGCACGACACCAACCTCGACGGCTGGCACGACGTGCAGCTCGAGGACAGCGACCTCGACGGCTGGATGGACACCTCGTTCGAGGACACCAACCACGACGGCTACGACGACGTGTTCGTGTCCGACCTCGACGAGGACGGCTGGGCCGAGCAGACCGTGGTCGACACCGACTACGACGGCTTCTACGACACGGAGATCGTCGACGAGGTCGAGATGGAGGAGCTCTTCACCTACGGGTCCTGACCCCTGCGGACCCCGGTCCGACCTCCACCGGCCGTTCCTCCTGCGGCCACGACGGGCCGTCACCCCCTCCCCGGGGTGGCGGCCCGTTCGCGTCCCGTGCCGGGCAGGCACGGGCGGTGAGGACCGGTTCGCACCTGTCCGGCCCGGCCGGTACAGTTTCGTCGCCCCTTCGGGGGCCGATGCCCATTCGGGGGTGGTGTAATCGGTAACACAGCAGGTTCTGGCCCTGTCATTGGGGGTTCGAGTCCTCCCCCCCGAGCAGAGAGCGCCCAGCCGTCGTGCTGGGCGCTCGTGCGTTGCGGCCACCGACTCGACCGGCGCGTGGCCGGCCGGGCGGGTTGTGGAGGGGTGAGCGACCCCGGCTAAGATGCGGCGTCCGAATCACCGGCCCCCATCGTCTAGTGGCCCAGGACACCACCCTCTCAAGGTGGAGACACGGGTTCGAATCCCGTTGGGGGTGCTCCGGAGAATCCCCTGCGATCGCAGGGGATTCTCGCGTTCCGGGTGCCGGTCCCGATCTGCGCCGTGGTCTCAGTCGGCGTCGCGTCGCACCAGCATCGCCGCCCCCAGGGCCAGGGCGGCGACGACGTAGCCCCAGAAGATCGAGGCGTGGAGCGGGTTCGACAGCCCCGCGGCGGCGACCTCGGGGACGTCGAAGTCCGACTCGATGCCGAGCGTGCGGAAGCCGGTGTCGAAGGGCACGAACCGAACGACCTCGGGCGGGGCGAACTGGACGACGAGGCTCTCGACGACCAGCCACCAGACGAGCACGCCGGAGACGGCACCTGCGCTGTGGCGGACCACCATCCCGACGCCGAGACCGAGCAGCGCCGAGCCGACGGTGTAGAGCAGCCCCCAGAGCACCGTCGTCATCACGCCCGAGGTGTCGCCGACCCCGATGCCGCCGGCCAGCGCGCCCACGAAACCGGTGGCCATGCCGACCACACCCAGCAGCAGCCCGAAGCCGGCGGCGACGAGGGTCTTGGCGGCCACGACGGGCCACCGCGACGGGTGGGCGGTGAGGGAGCCGGCGAGGGTGCCGTGGTGCACCTCGGAGGTGAACAGCACGATGCCGGCGATGGCGGCCAGCACGGCGGTCAGCAGTGTCGGGTAGACGAAGACGTCGGTGGCGGTCAGGGCCTCGTCGGTGACGAACGTGGCGGTGGCCCACGAGGTGAGCAGGCCGATGATCGCCGAGACGGCGAGGAGGACCTTGTTGGCCCGCACGGTGGTGGACTTGATCCGTTCGCTGCGCAGGACCGCAGCGAGCCGGCCCGCGGGGCGCGCGCCGGTGGTGCTCGTGGCCTCGTGCGCCGGTGGGAGCGGCACCTCGGTGGTGGTCATGGGGGGTTCCTCGTGCTCGGTGGTGGAGTCGGCGGTGGTGGTGGTCATGCGGAGGCGAACGCTGCGGATGCGGCGGTCATCTCGAGGAGGCTGTCCTCGAGTGACGTCCCGGTCCGGGACGTGACGGACGCGACGGTCTCGGCGGCGATGAGCCTCCCGGCGCCGACGACGACGAGGTCGTCGGCGAACCTGGCGAGCTCGGCGATGAGGTGGCTGG
The DNA here is from genome assembly GCA_025456085.1 of Acidimicrobiales bacterium. Lineage (GTDB taxonomy): Bacteria > Actinomycetota > Acidimicrobiia > Acidimicrobiales > Acidimicrobilacustridaceae > JALOLF01. The sequence continues at coordinate 2,691 of JALOLF010000010.1, read as the reverse complement.
AGACGAAGACCGTGCCGCCTGCGTCGGCGAAGCTGCGCAGCCGGTTCCGCAGCCAGCGGATGCCGTCGGGGTCGAGGCCGTTGGACGGCTCGTCGAGCAGCAGGACCCGGGGGTCGCCCAGCAGGGCGCTGGCGAGCGCGAGCCGCTGGCGCATGCCGAGCGAGAACCCGCCCGCCCGCTCGTCGGCCACGCTCTCGAGCCCGACGTCGGCCAGCACGTCGTCGACCCGGGAGGCTGGGATGTCGCCGAGGGCGGCGGTGGCCCGCAGGTGGTTCCGGGCGGTGCGACCCGGGTGCATGCAGCGGGCGTCGAGGACGGCACCGACGGTTCGCGCGGGGTGGGCGAGGTCGACGTAGCGGACACCGTCGTAGCGCGCCTCGCCCCGATCGGGCCGGCTGAGGCCGACCATCATCCGCAAGGTGGTGGACTTGCCGGCGCCGTTGGGGCCGACGAAGCCGGTGACCCGGCCGGCCCTCAGCTCGAAGCTGAGGTCGTCGACGGCGCGTCGTTGCCCGTAGTGCTTGGTGAGTCCGGTGACGATGGTCGAAGTCGGCATGGCTGTCATCGTCGGGTTCCCGGATCGGCCGCACATCGGGAGTCCGGCCACTTCTGCATCGCCTGATCGGCCGGTCCGAAGATCGTCCTTTCGGCCGATCCGCTCCGATCCCGGGTCTCGTATCCTCGCGAGGTGGCGTTCGACGAGATCCGTCCCTACTGGGCGGAACCACGGGTGGCTGATCCGCCCGGGCCGGCAGGACGCGATCGGCTGTTCGTCGTCGCTGTCGTCGCGATGGCGACGGTCGAGGCGTTCACCCGCGAGCAGCTCGTGTGGCCCGGCGTCTCGCTGGCGGTGACGGTCGGCCTCGCCTGCCTGTTGCCGTGGCGTCGGGTCCGGCCGCTCCCGGTGTTCGTGCTCTCCTTCGCGACGGTCAGCGCGGTCGAGGCCCTCTCGATCCTCCGTGACGCGCAGTGGGAGGGTCTGGACACCTCGGCCTTCCTGCTCGTGCTCCCGTACGCGCTCACACGGTGGGCCTCGGGACGAGACATCGGGATCGGCCTGCTCGTCATCGCGGTCCCGCTGGCGCTGTCCGGCGTCGCCGGCGATCCGGTCGGCTACCTCGCCGGCGGGGCCCTCGTGGTGCTCCTCGCCTGCGCCGTCGGCATCGCCGTGCGCTACGCAGACGAGCTGCGGGCCGAGGAGGTCGCAGGGCTGCGATCGCGCGAGCGGGCGGAGCTGGCCCGTGAGCTCCACGACACCGTGGCACACCACGTGTCCGCCATCGCGGTGCAGGCGCAGGCCGGTCGGGTCGTGGCCGCCACCCGACCCGAAGTGGCGCTCGAGGCGCTGGCCGTCATCGAGGAGGAGGCGACCCGTGCCCTCGACGAGATGCGGTCGATGGTCGGCACCCTGCGTCACGGCGACCAGGCGGACCTACGGCCGCAGCAGGGCATCCGCGACCTGCCCCGACTCGAACGGCACGGTGGGGCAACCGGTCCCCGGGTGGCGGTGACGATCGCCGGCGGGCTCGACGAGGTGCGACCCTCGGTCGATGCCGCCTGCTTCCGCCTCGCCCAGGAAGCGGTGACCAACGCCCTCCGCCATGCTCGGCACGCGTCCGAGGTGGAGGTACGGGTCGACGGAGACGACGAGCACGTCCGGATCACCGTCGTCGACGACGGACGAGGCAGCGGCACATCGATGACCTCCACCCCGGGTTTCGGGCTCGTCGGGATGGCCGAGCGGGCCAAGCTCCTCGGCGGCACGTTCGACGCAGGCCCACGTCCCGGCGGCGGCTGGGCCGTCTCGGCGACGCTCCCGCGTCGAGCGGTGACGACGTGACCATCCGGGTCCTGGTCGCCGACGACCAGGACATCGTGCGCACCGGCCTGCGCATGATCCTCGACGCCCAGCCCGGCATCGAGGTCGTGGCCGAGGCCGTCGACGGTCGCGAGGCGCTCGAGCTCGCCCGCAGACTGCGCCCCGACGTGTGCCTCCTCGACATCCGCATGCCCGAGCTCGACGGCATCGAGGTCACTCGCCAGCTCGCTGGGCCAGAGGTCGCGGAGCCACTCGCCGTCGTGGTGATCACCACGTTCGACCTGGACGAGTACGTGCACGGGGCGCTCAAGGCGGGCGCCCGTGGGTTCCTCCTCAAGGACGCCGGACCCGACCTGCTCGCGCAGGCCGTGCGCGCCGCCGCCAGCGGCGACGCGCTCATCGCCCCGAGTGTGACGGTCCGGCTCCTGTCGACGTTCTCCGAGCTCGGCGCGTCATCGAGGGAGCCCGCAGCACAGCCGCTGACGCCTCTCACCGAGCGTGAAGAGGAGGTGCTCGTCACCGTCGCCCTCGGCCGCACGAATGCCGAGATCGCCGATGAGCTCTCCATCAGCCTCAGCACCGTGAAGACCCACCTCGCGAGCCTCATGAACAAGCTCGGCGCTCGCAACCGGGTGGAGCTCGCCATGTGGGCCTACGAGACCGACCGCATGCCGGCGTGAGCCGTCCCGGCGGCACGCCGTCGGGATGCAGGACCGGTCACGCCGGCGTCGAGTCGTCCCCGCTCGTGGTCTCGGACCCACCCACTCCGTGGCCGCTGGGCTCGATCGAGCCTCAGACGAGTGCGTCGAGGGTCGCTTCGGCGCGTCGCTGCACGGTGCCGTAGCCGTGGGCCTCGGCGGCGTCGAGCGTCC
>JALOLF010000079.1 GCA_025456085.1 Acidimicrobiales bacterium | reverse complement strand
CGCGGTCGTGCGCCGACCCGGCCAGCCCGCGGCGGCGCTGCCGTCCGGATGGCGGTGGGCGCACGTCGACGTGCCCCCACACGACGTCAGCAGCACCGACCAGCGGGCCCCCGTGGCCGACGGAGCGCCCCACGACGGGCTCGTCCCACCGCAGGTCGCGACCCTCATCGCCCGCCGCGGCCTCTATCGTGGTGCGGCCGGGTGAGTGGGCGGCGCCCGTGTGTTGCGCCGCCCACCGCGCCGCCGGCCCGCCCCACCACTGCCCATGACCGATCTCGCCCCTCCCACCGCTGACCGACCGGCACCCGACGAGCAGTCGGTCGCGTCCGGTGGGGGACCGGCGGCGGAGGGTGTCGACGACGTCGTGGTGCGCGAACAGACCCCGCGTCGGCGCCGTCCGGGGTGGTTCTGGCGCTTCGGCTTCCCGGTCGTCATGGTCCTGCTGACCATCGGCATCCCCGTCCTGGTCTACGCCGGTCGCCGGATCATCCTGGAGAGCAACGACGGTCGGCTCCTCACCGAGATCACCGATCCGAGCCAGCCCGGGTGGGAGGCCATCACCGAGCCCACCCCGACGCTGCTGCTCGTGCAGACCGACGAGGCCGGCACCCCGAGCTCCCTGACCGTGCTGACGCTGTCCGGCGAGGGCAGCGGCGGCGCGGTGTTCGTGCCCATGACCACGGTGCTGGAGGTCCCGGGTGTCGGCGCCGTGCCGCTCGACGCCGCGTACGAGTACGGCGGCATCGAGGCCCTCCAGAAGGCGGTCGAAGGGGTGCTGGGCACCGGCATGCAGACCACCGTCGTGGTGGGCCCGGCGGAGTGGGCCGACCTCGTCGAGCCGGTGGGACCGCTCACCGTCGACAACCCCGACGACGTCGCCGTCCCGGGCGCCGACGGCGTCGAGCGGGTGGTGTTCCCCAAGGGGGAGATCACCCTGGCCCCCGACGAGGTCGGCACCTATCTCGCCACCCGCAACAGCGGGGAGAACGACCTGAACCGACTGGTGCGCCATCAGGCCTTCTGGGAGTCCTGGCTGGCGGCCATCGCCGCCTCCGACGATCCCGCCGCCGTCCCGGGCGAGACCGACTCCGGGCTGGGGCGCTTCGTGACGACCCTGGCCGGCGACCGGACCTCCTACTACCCGTTGCCGGTGCAGACCGCGCCCATCCCGGGCAGCACGGAATCGCTGTACCTGCCGGTGACGGACCAGGTGGAGTCCCTGGTGGCGCGGCTGGTGCCCTTCCCCATCGGGGCGCCACCCGGTGCCCGCCTGCGGGTGCGGGTGCTGGACGGTACCGGTCAGCTCGACCACGGGCTCGACGCCACGCCGCTGCTGGTCGAGGGTGGCGGCCAGATCGACCAGATCGGCAACGCCACGACCTTCGACTTCACCACCACCCAGATCGTCTACAACGACGAGTCCCGTCGAGCCGAGGTCGATCGCCTGGCCGAGGCGTTGGGGGTCGGCGAGGTGCTGCGAACCGAGGAGACAGGAGACGTGGTGGACGTGACCGTCATCCTGGGCGCCGACTTCGTCGCTGCGCCCCGGCCCGAGGTGGGCACCGTCGAGACCCTCCCCGTCCAGGGCGGATCGGCGCCGGCGGTCACCGGTGGCTGAGCACCCGGTCCGCGCAGGCCGCGTCGAGGCCCCCGAGGGGGGATCCGACGACGACGCCCGGTGGGCGGTTCTCGCGGCGCGCGCCGCGGCGACCAAGACCGACGCCAGCACCCTCGTGCTCGATGTGGGCGAGGTGCTGGGCATCGTGCGGTGGTTCGTCGTCACCGACGGTCGCAACCCCCGGCAGGTCAAGACCATCGCCGAGGAGGTGGAGCGCCTGGTGGCCGAGGCCGGCGGTCCCCGGCCCCTGCGCGTCGAAGGGCTGTCCGGCCTGGAGTGGGTGCTGCTCGACTACGGCGACCTGGTGGTGCACGTGTTCCACCGCGAGCTGCGCAGCTTCTACGACCTGGAGCGCCTGTTCTCCGACGTCCCCCGCCTGGCCTGGGAAGACGGGGACGCCGGCGCCACCGACGCCCTCAGCGCTGCTGACGTCGGAAGTCGCTGATCAGCGCCCGCGCCGTGGCGGGGCCCAGCCGCTCACCCGAGGTGAGGCGCGGCCCGCTCGGGGGCGGTGGTGGGGGCGGCGGCGGGAGCTCGTCGTCGGCGTCGTGGGCGGCGGGTGCCGATGCGGCACGCTCCGAGGGGGTGTCGGCCTCGGGCGCCGCCTCTGCGCCCTCGACGACGCGCAGGTGCGGGGCCAGGGCGGTCAGATCGATGGTGATGCCCGAGGCCGCCCGCTGCAGCTCCTCGAGCATCCCCTGCAGCACGTCGATCGTGTCGGTCAACTGCTGGCGGAGGCCTTCCTCGCCGCGGCTGAGTGCGCCGAGCAGCTCCTGTTGACGGACACGGGCCTGTTCGACCAGCGCGTCGGCCTGGGCTCGGGCCGCCGTCAGCGCCTCGTCGGCGTCGCGGACCCGTCGGTCGGACTCACGCACCCGTGTCGCGGCGTACTCGTCGGCCTCGGCGACGACCTGCTCGGCCTGGTGGCGGGCCGCGTCGCGGATGCGGGCCGCGTCGCCCTGGGCCCGGTTGCGGATCCGCTCGGCGTCGGCCCGGGCGTCGGCCCGTAGCTGCTGCGCCTCGGCGCGGGCGTCGGTGAGCAGGTCGGCGACGTCGCGCTCGGCCTTCTGACGTTCGGCTCCGAGTTGGCGCAGCACCTCGGCCTCGGCCCGGTCGCGAGCCTTGCTGGCCGCCTCCTGGGCGGCGCGCAGCACCGCGGCGATCTGGTCGCCGACGACGGACCACTGGTCGTCCGGGTCGGGCCCGGAGCCGGAGGGCTCCGCTGAGCCGCTGGACCCGTGGGGCGACGGATCGCTCACACGCCCTCCTCGCGTCGAAACCTGCTGGCGCCAGGTTGTTTGTACCACAGGGACGGGTCGATTGTCCCGTGTGCGATCGACGGGCAGCGGTGCAGCGGCAGCCGTCGCAGCCCGGGTGCCGCGATGCACCGTGGGGGCGGTGCGGTGTCCAGCACGTCGTCCGAGGCACGGTGGCGGCATCGGCGACGGCGTCCGTGGAGCTAAGGGGAATCGAACCCCTGACCTCTTCCATGCCATGGAAGCGCTCTACCAACTGAGCTATAGCCCCGAGGGAGCGATCACCATAGCACCGCCCCTGCGGGCTCCGACAAACCGGGTACCGGCGTTCCCGGGCGCCTTCCGGACCCCGAACCGGTTCGGGCGCCGTGACCCCTGCTCACTACGATGCCGCCCATGGCAGACGGGTACGACCCCCAGGCGATCGAGGCTTCCTGGCAGGCCTACTGGCGCGAGCACGGCACCTACGAGGTCGACAACGACGACCCCCGACCCCACTACTACACGCTGTGCATGTACCCGTACCCGAGCGGTGCGGCCCACATGGGTCACGTGCGCAACTACACCTTCGGTGACCTCATCGTGCGCTACCGCACGATGCGCGGCTACGCGGTGCTGTCCCCCATGGGGTTCGACTCGTTCGGCCTACCGGCCGAGAACGCGGCCATCAAGACCGGCGTGCATCCCCGGTCGTTCACCGACGAGCGGGTGGCGGAGCTGCGCAGCTCCATCCAGCGCATCGGCGCCGTCTACGACTGGCGGCGCGAGGTCACCAGCCACGACCCCGACTTCATCCGGTTCACGCAGTGGATCTTCCTGCGGCTGCTCGAGGCCGGCCTGGCCTACCGCAAGAACGCCGCCGTCAACTGGTGCCCCGGCTGCCAGACGGTGCTGGCCAACGAGCAGGTGCTGGCCGACGGCACCTGCGAGCGCTCCGGTGACGTGGTCGACAAGCGCGACCTGGAGCAGTGGTTCTTCCGCATCACCGACTATGCCCAGCAGCTGCTCGACGACCTCGACGCTCTGGACTGGCCCGAGCGGGTCAAGACCATGCAACGCAACTGGATCGGCCGCTCGGAGGGGGCCGAGTTCGACCTGGCGGTCACCGACGCCGACGGGGTCGACCATCCCGACGGCCTGTCGGTGCGGGTCTTCACCACCCGTCCCGACACCAGCTTCGGCATGACCTACGCCGTGATGGCACCCGAGCACCCGTTGGTGGCGGCGGTGGTGAGCGAAGGGCAGCGGGGCGCGGTCGAGGCCTTCCAGGCGCAGGTGCGGGGCACCTCCGAGATCGACCGGCTGTCCTCGGAGGGGGCGCTCGACAAGCGGGGGGTGTTCACCGGCGCCCACCTGCGCAACCCCTTCACCGGCCGTCCGGTGCCGCTGTACCTGGCCGACTACGTGCTCATGGGCTACGGCACCGGCGCCATCATGGCGGTGCCGGCGGAGGACCAGCGCGACTGGGACTTCGCCAGGGCCTACGACCTGCCGGTGGTGCGCACCATCCAGCCGCCCGAGGGCTGGGAGGGCGAGGCGTACACGGGGGAGGGACCCCACATCAACAGCGAGTGGCTGGACGGCCTGGGCAAGTCCGAGGCCATCGAGGCCGCCACCCGCTGGCTGGTGGAGCAGGGCATCGGCGAGCACAAGGTGAACTACCGACTGCGGGACTGGTTGGTGAGCCGGCAACGGTTCTGGGGCTGCCCCATCCCCGTCGTGTACTGCGCCGTCGACGGCATCGTGCCCGTCCCCGACGACCAGCTGCCGGTGCTGGCCCCCGACGACGTCGAGTTCCGCCCCACCGGGGAGTCGCCGCTGCGCTTCCACGAAGGGTTCCTGCACACGACGTGTCCGGCGTGCGGCGGCCCCGCCACGCGTGAGACCGACACCATGGACACCTTCGTGGACTCGTCGTGGTACTTCCTGCGCTTCTGCGACCCGACGAACACCGAGCTGCCGTTCTCGGCCGACGCCGTGGCGGCGTGGATGCCGGTCGACCAGTACATCGGCGGCGTCGAGCACGCCATCCTCCACCTCATGTACGCCCGGTTCTTCACCAAGGCCCTGGCCGACCTGGGCGTGGCGCCGAGGGAGCTGCGCGAGCCCTTCGCCCGCCTCTTCACCCAGGGCATGATCCGCCTCGGTGGCGACAAGATGTCCAAGTCCAAGGGGAACCTCGTCGCGCCGGAGGGCATCCTCGACGGCGAGGGGGCCGACGCCCTGCGCCTGGCCCATCTGTTCGTGGGGCCGCCCCAGGACGACGTCGACTGGGAGGGGGTGGGCCTGGAGGGCTGCGCCCGGTTCCTGCAGCGGGTCTGGCGGCTGGGGAGCGGCGAGGTCGGTGCCGCACCGGTCCAGCGCGAGCCCACCGCCGCCGACGTGGCCCTGGACCGGGCCACGCATCGCCTGATCGCCCGTGTCACCGACGAGTACGAGCGCTGGTCCTACAACACCGCGGTGGCGGCGTTCATGGAGTTCACCAACGAGGTCTTCCGCTACGTCCAGGCCGACGACGGGGCGCGTGCCGACACCCTGGCCTTCGCCGTCGACAGGCTGCTCGAGCTCATGGCACCCATGACCCCGCACCTCGCGGCCGAGCTGTACCAGCGGCGCCGGGGCGAGCACGTCCACGAGCGGCCCTGGCCCGTGGCCGACCCGGCCAAGCTCGTCGTGGACACGGTGACGATGGTCGTGCAGGTCAACGGCAAGGTCCGCGACCGCATCGAGGTGCCGGCCGGCATCGACGAGGCCGACGCGACGCGCCTGGCGCTCGGCTCGGCCAAGGTGCAGGCGCACCTCGGCGGCGGTGAGCCCCGCAAGGTGATCGCACGGCCGCCGAAGCTGGTCAATGTGGTGGTCTGACCGCAGCGAGCGTTCACCTCGGTTTCCCCGACGGCGGCGCCGACCGCGGACTAACGTTGCGCGTTCCGGTGCTGCACGAAAGGGAGAATCAGATGGCAGACGTTGGGGGAACGCTCATCCGTGGGGCGGACGGCTCGCTGTACTTCGTCCGTGACGAGGTGCTCGAGGCCTGCAAGGTGACCGAAGACGACATGGCGGAGTTCTGCAACGGCCTCATCGACGAGGCCGAGGACGTATCCGGGTTCGGCATGACCTTCGGGTCGATCCAGACCTCGGTGGCCGTGCAGGGGTCGTTCAACCCCGCCGGCTCGTCCAGCCCGCTGGGCCGCCTGGGCCAGTCGGCGTCGGGCACCATCATGTGCCCCGGTGTCATGAAGTCGGGTTCCATCGTGGTGAACCCCGCCAGCCAGCTCTGAGTCCCGCGCCTTGCGGGGCGCTGCTCGTCGGTGAGGCCGCGCCGCAGGGCGCGGCCTCACCGCGTGGACGCCAGTCCCCGCACGAGGGCCGCCTCCCGGTCGAGCGGCGAACCGGGGGTGAGGCGCACGACCTGGATGTGCGCCAGTCTGGCCACCAGCTCGTCGCGATGCGCGGTGGGGAGCCCGTCGACGGCGCGTCGGAAGCGGCGGGCCGACGCGTCGTGGTAGGGGGCGACACCGATCGGCCGGTCGACGGTCGCGACGCGGGGTGGGCAGCCGGCGATCCCTTCCAGCCAGGTGGCGTGGCGGTGCAGGCACGCCGCCCGCTCGTCGGGGGGCACGAGCGCTTCGACGAGGGCGACGATCTCCCCGAGGTGGACGGCCTCGGCCGTGGGCGTTCGCCACGACGACGGCGGATCGGACGCCAGCCACGCCACGGCGCGGCGGGTCCCCTCGGCGAGCAGCTCGGCGAACGGCGCCGGCGGTGCGGACCCGCCGTGCAGATCGGGGTCGAGGACGCGGGGCGGCGCCAGGTCGACCAGCAGCTCGGTGGCGGAGCTGAGGTGGGTCCGCACGACGTCGGTGGTCGGGTCGGGCGCCATGGCCGGCAGCTCGAAGGCGACCTCGAGCTCGCCGGGGTCGACGGCACCCGCCATGTCCATCGAGAACCAGCGCCAGACGCCCACCCTCCGGGCCAGTGTCGGGATCTGCCGCACCAGGAGGATCCGCCGTGCCGCCTCGTCCGGGTGGGAGGCCACGACGCGTCGCCACCCGTCGCTCACGTCGCGCGCTCCGGGTGGAGCACCGCCACGCTGGCGGCCGCCAGTCCGGCGAGGGCCCGGGCGTCCAGGCCGTGGCGGTTGGCCAGGAAGGTGGCGAGGGTCGCCAGCCACGTCCGTCGGCCCACGGCGGGAGCGGTGGACGGGTCCCGCAGGGTGGCCGCGAGCTCGTCACCCACGAGCTGCACGCGGCGGAGCTCGGGGTGCAGCGCAGCGGGCACGATCGCGTCCGCCGGCGCCTCCAGCGCCACCCGGGCGGCGCGTCGTTCCTCCCTGGTCGGGGTCACCGTGCCGGCCACGGCGGTGGCCGCCTGTGCCAACCGGGCCCAGACGTCGGCCAGCTCGGCGCCGTCGTCGACCGCCCGGGAGAACAGGTCGTCGGCCAGCACCGTTGCGAGCACGGGCGCCGGGACCTCCGTCGGGTGCAGCGCCAGGTTGGCCACGACGGCGTCGCTGTCGGCCTCGAAGTGGTGGTGGGCGAGCACCATCCCGGTGGGGCCGCCGAAGCGGTCCTCCTCCGGCTCGTAGACGCCGCGATGCACGACGGCGATCCCCGACCACCCCCGGATCCGCTCGAGGCACCGCTCGACCTGCGGCTCGTGTCCCGGGGCCGCGCGCAGGCGCAGCCGCAAACCGGGTGGCTTGCGGACCAGGAACCAGCCGTCGAGGGACCCGTCGGCACGTAGCCCCGCCACCAGCTCGCCGAGCGCCGCCGCCAGCGTCGCCGACGGCGGGCCGGCGAGGCCCAGATCGAGCTGCGTCCACCGCGCCGCGGCCCGGTCCGCCTCGACGCGCAGGCGGTGAGCGATCTCGTCGGGATCCACCGGCTCGCCGCTCATGTCTCCGCCTCGGCCGTGTCGTCCCACCAGCCCGGGTCGAGCCAGGTCGCGGCGAGCTGGACGAGATGGTGGCCGCCGTGCTCGTCGACGACGGGCCACGTCGCCGGGTCACCCGGCAGCTCCTCCAGCGTGAGCGGGAACACCGTCTCGTCGACGGCGACGCGTGCGAACAGGGCCTCGACGACGAGCGGGCTGTCGGTGACGACGAGCAGGTCCGAGTGGTGGGGCGACCAGGCCGCGCGGACCAGTCGGGGCACCTGTCGTGCTCGCATCTCCGTCGACCAGCGGGCGAAGCGGTCGGCTCCCGTGCGTCGGGCGAGCTCCTCGACCGTGTCGGGGGGCAGGGTCCATCGTTCGGGGGCGACGACCACCCCGGCCGCGGTGAGGCGCGGCCGGTGCTGCCACGCCGTCACCTCCTCGTCGAGTGGGGGGAACCGGTAGGACACGAGCTCCCATCCCTGACCCAGGGCCAGCGCGAGCAGAACCCGGCTGGCCGGGTCGACGCGGCCGATCGCCGCGGCCGAGGGGTACACCGGCAGCAGGCGGCGTCCGTCGGACGTGCACAGCCACGGGCGGAGCTCCCGGGGATCGACCTGCACCTCGAGGTCGGCGACCCGTGGTCCGCGGCGACCGGCGCCGTCGACGACGGTGGGCAGCAGCGCCGGTCGCAGGGCGGTGGCGGGATCGACCGGGTCCGCCCCGACGACGTCGGCGACCTCCGTGCCGGGAGGCGCGACCTCGGCCAGGGCACGCGCCAGCGACGGGCCCGACCCGACGAGCTGTCCCAGTCGAGTGGTGGCGAGCCCTGGTTGGGGACGGGCCGCCCCGCACCACACCACCCCCTCCCCGTCGAGGTGCAGGAACAGCTCACCGGCCGGACCCGGGCTCACTCCGGTCGGTCCGTGCCCGAGGAGGTCGTCGAGGTCGTGGCGGGCCGCGGCCGCGTCCGGCGCCAGCCGTCGCTCCCACGCCGTGAGGTCGGCCTCGACCGCCGCCCGTCGCTCCGGCGAGGGGACGAAGCGCCCGAAGACCTCCCGGCGGGTGACCGGGAGCCACGGCGAGGCGCTGCCGGCGAGGGATCCGTCCTCGAGCAGCTCGGTCAGCGCGATCTCGCCAGCGGTGCCCGCCTGCGCGTCGGGGCCGGTCCCGTCGCCGCGCAGGTGCGGGCCCAGCAGGTCCTCGACGCACCAGCGCCGGTACCGCTCCGCGGCCCCGTCGGCCGCGTGCACGGCGAACAGCGTTCGGGCGGCGTGCCCCAGGCGCGCCAGCACGTCTGGTCCCAGCGTCAGGGTCCACGGTGGCCGCCAGTCCACGTGCACCACCACCGCCGGTGGTCCGCCGGGGAGCTCGGCGGCCTGCCACAGCGCGACGAGCTCGTCCCGCACCCGCCGGTTGCGCTCCGCCACCGCGGCCCCGTCGAGGTGCTCGAAGCGTGACTCGAGCTCGTCCAGCGTCGCCGAGACGCGGGCCCAGGCGGCTGTCCAGCGCGTGCGCTCGGGCTCCAGCAGCCTGCCGATCACCTCGGTGACGGCGTCGCGACCGTCGGCGGCGTGGACGGGCAGGTCCAGGCACACCCGGAGCACGTCGCGCGCCACCAGCGCGCCGACGCCGTCGTCGAGCAGTGCCCGGAGCCTGGCCGGGTCGGCACCGGCCGCGGCCAGCGCGTCGAGCAGCGGCGCCACCTGCTCGCCCCGCTCACCGTCGAGGTGGGCCACCACGGCGTCGACGAAGGGGTGACGGTCGAGCCGGCGTGCCACGCCGTCGGCCGACACGTAGCGGTAGCCGTCGTCGTCACGGCGCAGGGTCGGGTTGAGCCGCAGCGGGAGCTCCCGCCGGTAGCGGGGGTCGGCCCGCAGCGCCGCCAGCAACACGGCGATCGTGCGCAGATCGACGCCGGCGCGCACCGCGCCGGTCGTCGCGGTCGCCGTCGCCCCGGGCGCGTCCTCGCGGCGTTCGACGGGGACGGTGCCGCACCAGGCGCCCTGCGGCGTCGTGCGCCCGACGGCGCGCAGCACGTACAGCAGCAGCGTCGTCTCCAGGCGGCGGTGACGGGCCCGGGACACCTCCGCCGGAGGGGGCAGCGACGCCAGGCGGACGAGCAGTTCGGGGGCGCGCAGCGCGAGCCCCCGCTCGAAGGCGGAGGAGGCGGCGATGACCCGCAGCGCCTCGCGCTCGGCGTCGAGCACCGTGGTGTGGCGCCGGAGCAGCTCGGCGCGGCGTCGGGCCAGACGCAGCCGGGCCGACTGCTCGCTCGCCAGCGCGTCGCGCTCCCGCGCGTCGAGGTCCGCCGGGAGCACGTCCCCGGGGGTGAGGAACGGATCGTCCCCCTCGGCGATGCGGCGTCGCATCCGCCGCCGCAGGATCCGCTGATCCGGGTCCGTGACGGCGTGTCGGGCCCCCAGCGCGGCGAGCGCCGTCTCCCGGTTGGCCGACACCACGTCCGCGGCCTCGGCGACCGAGGCGGCCAGCGCGGCGAGCTCCGCATCGCCGAAGGGCTCGATCGTCTCCACCGGCCAACCGGCGACGCGGGCGACCAGCGGGTCGAGGAGGCGCAGCCGTTCGAAGGAGGCGTCGGTGGTCATCGGTCCAGGTCTCGCCGGACGGGTGCCGGACGGTGCGGGCTATCCTGCGGCGGCCCGGGCCGCACGGTAGCGTGCCGGGCGTCGACCGGGCGTCGACCGGGCGTCGACCGGGCGTCGACGCGTCGAGGAGTCGAGGGGTGTCGGGACCGGGCCGACCACCCGGGGTCAGGATCGGTATCGAGGAGCGAGGAGCGAAGCCGACGTGCACGTCGCGTTGTTGTTCCCACCGGCCACCGACCCGCGCAGCCCCCACCTGGCCATCCCGTCGCTCGCCGCGTTCCTGCGCGGCGCCGGCATCCGGGTCAGCGTGCACGACCTCGATCTGGCCGGGCTGCTGGCCACGATCGAGCCCGACCGCGTCGTCGACGCCGTCGACCGGTGCCGGCGACGCCACACCCGCGAGCCCGATGGTGCGCTGCGGGACTCCCTCACCATGGCCCTGGCGGTGGCCGACGTCGTGGTGGACCACATCGGGTCGGCGCCCGACGTGCTGCGCGACCACGACGCGTTCTGCGACCCGACGCGGTTCCACCTGGCGCGGGAGTGCATCAACACCGCCCTGACCCTGGTGTCGCTGGCCCATGGCGGCGTGGACTACAACACCGGGCCCATCCGCTACGACGTCGCGGGCTGCCACGCCGGTCGCCTGGCCGACCTGGAACGGGTGACGGCCGATCCGGGCACGAACCTCTTCGACGACCTGTACCGGTTCCGGCTCCTTCCCGACCTGGAGGCCGACCGGCCCGACGTGGTGGGCATCTCGCTGCTCAACGCGCAGCAGATCGTGCCGGGCCTGCACCTCGCCCGGCTGCTGAAGTCCCGGGGTCATCTCGTCGTGCTGGGTGGGACGGTGTACGCCAAGTTCGAGGCCGAGCTCGCCCGTCGGCCCCGGTTCCTCGAGCTGTTCTGCGACGCGGTGTGCGTGCGGGAGGGCGAGACCGCGCTGTTGGAGGTGTGCGAGCGCGTCGCGGTCGGCCGCTCCCTGGCCGGCACGCCGAACCTGGTGGCGCTGGATCCGTCAGGGCGTGCCGTGGCAGGCCCGGTGCACATCGAGGACGTGAAGGCGCTGCCCACCCCGGACTTCGCGGGCCTGCCCCTCGACGACTACCTGGCGCCGACGCCGGTCCTGCCCATCCTCACCGGCAAGGGCTGCTACTTCAACCGGTGCAAGTTCTGCGACATCCCGTCCATCAACAGCGCGTCGCGGCGGGCGTACCGCCTGCGCCCCCCCGAGCAGGTGGCCGACGACGTGGTCGAGCTGCACCGCCGCCACGGCGCCCGGTTCTTCGAGATCACCGACGAGGCCCTCGCACCGAACCTGTTGCTGCGCATCGGCGACGCCCTCGAGCGCAACGGCGGACGCCAGGCCGTCGCCCCCCGTTTCGTGGGCTACGCCCGGCTGGAGCCGGCCTTCACGGCCGAGGCGTGCGCCCGCATCCACGACATGGGTATGCGCAAGCTGTTCTTCGGGCTCGAGTCGGGCTCGCAGGCCGTGCTCGACCACATGGACAAGGGCATCACGCTCGACAACGCCACCCGGGTGCTGCGCCACTGCACCGACGCCGGCATCGCCTTCCACCTGTTCTCGATCGTCGGCTTCCCCGAGGAGACCGAGGCCCAGGCCCGCGAGACCCTGCGCTTCTTCCTCGACAACGCCGAGCTGATCGACCGACCGGAGGTGAGCTTCGACATCCACCCCTTCACCCTCGACCTGCGAACCGAGTACTTCGACCGGGCCGACGACTTCGGCGTGCGCCTCGACGTGGGTGCGCTGCGCCGGATCGACTTCCCCCTGAGCGCGGACCGCTGGTCCAACCGACGCGGCCTCGACGAGGCGCAGGTCGAACGGCTGCTGGAGGAGTTCCAGGCCGCCCTGCGCGCCCGCTTCCCGACCTGGCGTCGCTTCCCGGCACAGGTGTGGCCGGGCTTCGAGGAGTACTCGATCATCTACGCCGAGCGCTACGAAGGTCGACCCTTCCCGTACCGACGGGTGCTCCCCCCGCCGGGAGAGCCCACGCCGATACGGCTGAGCTGGGTGCCCGGGACGTTCCTGCAAGCCGCCGACGGCGACGCGTTGGCCTGGTCGCTGCTGGGCTCGGCCACCGTGCCCGGCCCCCTGCTCGCCCTGCTCGGGACGGACCCGGTGCGGCCGGCGCTGCCCGTGGACGAGCTCCTCGACGCGCTCGCCGCGGAGGCGGTGACGCGCAGCGGCCAGCCGTCCAGCCCGACGGCCCGGGCGCGGGCCGCGGCCCGCCTGCGGAGCCTGCTCGATCCGCTGGTCAACGCCGGGGTGCTGCTGGTGGAACCGGACAGCTCGCCGCCGGTGGCGTCGCTCGGCGCGCACGCGCCGGGGCAGCGCGCCGGCGACGCAGCCGACGGGGAGGCCTCCCCGTGAGCTCGGGAGCCGCCCCGGTCGACCTGACCACACCGGTGCCGAAGGTCTTCCGGGCCAGCACCCACCGCATCGTGGCACCGGCCGAGACGGTGGCGAGACTGACCCCCGTGCTGCCGGTGCTGGGCATCACCCGCCTCGCCAACGTCACCGGCCTGGACCGCATCGGCGTACCGGTGGTGGTGGCCTGCCGGCCCAACGCCCGTTCGCTGTCGGTCTCGCAGGGCAAGGGGCTGGACCTCGACGCGAGCAGGGCCTCGGCGCTCATGGAGTCGGTCGAGGCGTGGCACGCCGAGCGGATCACCCATCCCCTGAAGCTCGGCAGCTACGAGGACCTGCGCTACACCCACGACCTGGTCGACGTCGCCGGCCTGCCGGTGCTGGCCGACAGCGTGTTCAGCCCCCGGCTGCCCCTGCTGTGGATCGAGGGGTTCGACCTGATGAGCCGCAGCCCGCGCTGGGTCCCCTACGAGGTGGTGCACACCAACTACACGCTGCCGCGCCCCACGGGCAGCGGTGCCTTCTCGCCGACGTCGAACGGGTTGGCCTCGGGCAACCACCTGCTGGAAGCCATCAGCCACGGTCTGTGCGAGGTGGTGGAGCGTGACGCCACCGCCCTGTGGGAGCTCGGCGCCGGCGACCCCGACGAGCGCAGCGTGGACCTCGACGCGGTGGCGGACGAGCCCTGCCGCTGGGTGCTGGAGCGCTTCCGGCTGGCCGAGGTCGGGGTGTCGGTGTGGGAGACGACCTCCGACGTCGGCATCCCGGTGTTCACCTGTCTGGTGACCGAGGGCGACGACCCGCTGCACCCGTTGCACGCGGCGATGGGTCACGGCTGCCACCCGGTGCGCGCCGTGGCCCTGCTGCGGGCGCTGACCGAGGCGGCCCAGAGCCGGCTCACCGTCATCACCGGCTCGCGTGACGACGTGCTGCCGGCGGACTACCGACGGTCCCGCAGCCCCGACACGATGGCCTTCGCCCGGGCGTTCCACGACGTGGGTCGGGGTCGGCGCCGCCTGGAGGACGGTCCCGGACTCGAGGCCGAGACCTTCAACGACGACCTGGTCTGGGAGCTCGAGCGCCTGGCCGCGGTGGGCATCGAGCAGGTCGTGGTGGTGGACCTCACCCGGCCCGACCTGCGGGTGCCGGTGGTGCGGGTCGTCGTGCCCGGACTCGACGGGGTGAGCCAGATGGGCGGCTACGTGCCCGGTCGCCGTGGCCGTGCCGTGCTTGCTGCCGCCTCCCGGGGTGGCCCCACGACGGGGGTCGTGTCGTGACGGTGTACGTGTTCACCGGCCCCACCCTCGACGCCGAGACGGCGGCGACGCTGCTCGACGCCGTCTACCTGCCGCCGGCCCAGCACGGCGACGTGTTCCGGGTGACCCGACGCCGGCCGGCGGCCATCGGCATCGTCGACGGCTACTTCGAGCACGTCCCCGCGGTGTGGCACAAGGAGATCCTCCACGCCCTCGCCGAGGGCATCCCGGTGTACGGCAGTGCCTCCATGGGCGCGCTGCGAGCCGCCGAGCTCGACGCGTTCGGCATGCGTGGCGTCGGCGTCATCCACCGGTGGTTCGCGGACGGGGTGCTCGAGGACGACGACGAGGTGGCGGTCGCCCACGGCCCGGCCGAGGACCGGTACCGCATGAGCTCGGAGGCCATGGTCAACATCCGGGCCACCGTCGCGCTCGCCCGCGCCGAGTCGGTGCTGGACGCGTCCGCCGCCACACGGGTGCTGGACGCGGCCAAGGCCCGGTTCTACCCCGAGCGCTCCTGGCCCCGGATCCTCGACGACGTGGGCGTCGACACCCTGCCCGCCGGGTTCGCGGCCTGGGTGCGGACGCACCGCGTCGACCAGAAGCGCCTCGACGCGCAGGAGATGCTGCGCACGATGGCCGCCGATCTCGCTGCCGGGGTGCCGCCCCCGCAGGTCGGCTACCGGGTCGAGCACACCGTCTGGTGGGATCACCTCGTGCGCCACGCCGGCGCCCACCCCGACGACGAGCAGGCCGCGGTGGGCCTCGAGGCCCTCCTCGACGAGCTGCGGGTCCAGGGCGGCTCCTACGCCGACGCGGTGCGCGGCGCCCTGCTGCGCGACCTCCTGTTGGCCGAAGCCGCCCGCACGCTCGGTCCACCCGACCAGTCGGAGGTGCAGCAGGCGCTGGACACCTTCCGTGTCGAACGTGGGCTGTTCGAACCCGCGGAGCTCGACCGGTGGTTGGCCGCCAACGACCTGGACCGGCCCGGGCTGGTGGCGCTGGTCACCGAGGAGGTCGTCGCGGGCCGCGCCGCCCGACAGCTCGAGACGGCGGTGCTGGATCGCCTCGCCGACCACCTGCGCACGAAGGGCGCCTACGCCGAGCTGGCGTCCCGGGCCCGCGCCAAGCAGTCCCTGCTGGCGGCGCACGGTCGCGACAACCCGGGCCTGCGCGATGCCGGTCTGTCGGCGCTCGAGCTGTGCGCATGGCACGCGGCGCGCCTCGCCGTCGTGCCGCCCGCGTCCGAGGCGGACGTGGAGGCCTACGCCACCACGATCGGGTTCACCTCGGTGGAAGACCTCGTGCGCGAGCTGTTGCGGGAGTGGTTCTTCGAGCACCTCCAGGCCCCCGACCGCTCGGGTGGAGCCCGGACGGGGACGGTGTCATGAGCGCGCTGCTGCGTCTGCATCCCGACGTCCACCTGAACGTCGCCTACCGGGACCGGACCCTGGGCAGTCCCACCGGGGACCGACCCGAGCAGCTCCTGGCCGAGCTGTTCGCCCCCGTCGTCGAACGGGTGCGGCGACAGGGCTACGCCGGCCTGGTGGGGGAGTCGCCCCGCTTGCTCGCGGACGTGGTCACCGGCGAGCAGTTCCGGGCCTTCGCGGACGTCGAGGTCGACTCGCGTGGCGTGCGGGGCTGGACCGTCCACGACGAGATCCTGTTCCCCGACCCGCTCGACGCGCCGCCCCGACGGCTCACGATCGCCTCCCCCGACCGCGATCGCGTCGTGCGGGTGCAGCTGACCCCCGAGCACTGGGCCGAAACCCATCGGGTGCTGTCGCGTCTCGACGGGCCCGGACTCGATCCTGCATCGGTCGAGCACGCCGACCTGGCCGCGCTGGTCCGGGTGCTCGTCGACCAGGGCCTCGCCGCGCCCAGCGCCGAGGTGGCGCCGCCGGTGCCCGACGAGGTGCTGCGAGGCGACGGGGTCACGTTCCTCGGCCACAACACCGTCCTCGTCCGCTCGGGTGAGCGCGCCGTGCTCGTCGACCCGCTGCTGTTCGCCCGGCGCGGCGACTTCCCCGCCGACTACCAGCCCCTGGGCGCGCGCGATCTGGGACCCGTGGACGCCATCGTCATCACCCACTCGCACCGCGACCACTTCGACCCGGCGAGCCTGCTGCGCTTCGCCCCCGACACCACCGTCGTCGTGCCCGACATCGCCCGGGAGACCGTCGTCACCATCGACCTGGCCCGCCGGCTGGGCGAACTGGGCTTCACCGACGTGGTGCGACTCCCCTGGGGTGGGCGCCACGACGTGGGCGACATCGGGATCGAGGCCCTGCCGTTCTACGGCGAGCAGCCGACCGACGGCGACGTGCTCCACCCCGAGATCCGCAACGAGGGCAACACGTACCTGATCACCACCCCCGAGGCCCGCCTCGTGCTGCTGGCCGACGCCGGTCGTGACGGCTCGGGATCCATGGCCGACGTGGCGGCCGAGGTCCGCCGCCGGGGCGATGCGGTGGACGCCGTGTTCATCGGCTACCGGGGATGGGTGACCTACCCGGTGCAGCTCCTGTTCTCGTCGGTCGGGCGGTACCTGTGGTTCGTTCCCCCGTGGTTGTGGGACGCCCGGCTGACCCTCATGCTCACCCCGGACCAGGCCGTGGACCTGGCGGAGCGCTTCGGCGCCCGACTGGTGATCCCCTACGCGGACGGTGGGGCGCCCTGGCACTGGGCGCTCGGCCTGGGACCCCGCCTGGACGGACACGGCGCCGAGCTCCCCGGCTTCGACCTGTTCCCGGAGCGCCTCGTGGAGGCGTGCGACCGGCGCGCCCAGCACCTCGACGCATCCTGGGACGCCAGCCGGTCACGTCCGCTGCTGCTGCGCCCCGGCGACGTGACGACGCACTGGCGTGACGACGACGCCCCGCGCGTGCACCGCGTGGCGGGCCACGGCTGGCCGTCGGCGTGGCCGTCCGGGGCGCCGACGGGCTGACCCGTCGACGTCGCGGCCCAGGGTCCCGGATCGTCCGGGCGATCCGTTTGTAACGTCGGCCCCGGCTCCCGGGTCGGAGGGAGACTATGCGCACCCTCGTCCAACGTCTCGAGCAGGCCGCCGGTGTCGGCGGGTCGGTCACCTTCGTCAGCGGGGAGGACTTCGACACCGTCCCCTGGGCGCAGGTCCACGAAGAGGCCAGGGGCATGGCCGCCCGTCTCCAGGCCCGGGGCTTCGCGTCCGGCGACCACCTCGCCCTGCTCGGCCCCACGACCCGCAACCTGGTGACCGCCATCCAGGCCACGTGGCTGGCCGGCGGCGCGGTCATGGTGCTGCCCATCCCCATGCGGATGGCCTCCATCGAGGACTTCATCCGCCAGACCCGCGTCCGCATCCGCAAGGGTGACGCCGCGGCCTTCGTCATCGACGACGACTTCGCGGACTTCGTGCAGCCCGAGCCGGGTGATCCGCCGTTCCTCACCCTCGGCGACCTGCTCCCCGGCGAGGGTCGACCCGGCCCCGAGGACTGGGTGCGCCCCGACGACGATCCCGAGCGGCTGGCCATCCTGCAGTTCACCTCCGGCTCGACCGCCGAGCCCAAGGGCGTGATGCTCCCGCACCGCGTGGTCGGCGCCAACCTCGACGCGATCTACCAGGCGACGAACTTCCAGCCCCACGACGACGTGCTCGTCTCGTGGCTCCCGCTGTACCACGACATGGGCCTCGTCGGGATGCTGTGCGTGCCCATGATGAGCGGCGCCGGCCTGGTGCTGGGCTCCCCACAGGACTTCATGGGGCGCCCGCTGCGCTGGATGGAGTGGCTGTCGCGCTTCGGGGGCACCGCCACCGCGGGACCGAACTTCTCCTGGGTGCTCGCCACGAAGGCCCTGCAGCGGGCCGAGACGCTCGACCTGTCGCGGCTGCGGGTGGCGCTCAACGGCGCCGAGCCCGTCGACCCGGCCACCGTCGAGGCGTTCATCGGAGCGGCCGAACGCCACGGCATGCGCCCCGGCGCGGTGTTCCCCGCCTTCGGCATGGCCGAGCTGGCCATCGCCGGCACCTTCCCCGAGCCCATGAGCGGGCTGCGGGTCGACTGCGTCGACCGGCGGGTGCTCGAGACCGAGCGCTACGCCGCGCCGAGCGACCCGGCCGGCCAGGGCACGCGCTGCTTCGCCCGCCTGGGTCGCCCGGTGCCGGGGCTCGAGGTGCGCGTCGTCGACCGCGAGAGCGGCAACGCGCTGGGCGACCGAGAGGTGGGTGAGCTGGAGATCCGGGGCACGTCGGTCACGACGGGCTACTACCGCAACCCCGACGCCACCGCGGCGCTGTTCCACGACGGGTGGCTGCGCACGGGTGACCTCGCCTACCTGCTCGACGGCGAGCTGGTCCTGTGCGGACGCATCAAGGACGTGATCATCCTCGGTGGGCGCAACATCTTCCCCGAGGACATCGAGCGGGCCGTGGCCGAGGTCGACGGCGTGCGTGCCGGCAACGTCATCGCCTTCGGCGTGGAGAAGCACCGCGGGCACGAGGGTGTCGTCGTCGTGGCGGAGACCAAGGCCGACGACCACGACCTGCTGCGCCGCGAGGTGCACCACCGGGTGCTGGAGGTGTCGGGGGTCCCGCCGGTGGACGTGCAGCTGGTGGAGCCGGGCACGCTGCCCAAGACCTCCTCGGGCAAGCTCCAGCGCAGCCTGTGCAAGCAGCGCTACCTGGACGGCGCGCTCGAGGTGGCGGTCGGCCTCGGCGTGTAGGGGCCGGTGGCGCCGGTCCCTACGATGCGTCGGTGACGTACCGCACCGTGCTGTTCGACCTCGACGGCACGCTCACCGATCCCGCCGAGGGCATCACCCGAGGGGTGCAGCTCGCCCTGGCCTCGGTCGGCATCGACGAGCCGGATCCGGCGCGCCTGGTGGGCTACATCGGGCCGCCCGTGCACGACGGTCTGGCCGAGTTCCACGGTCTGCGGGGCTCGACGCTCGAGGACGCGGTCGCGGTGTACCGGGCCTACTACCGCCAGGAGGGCTACCGGCGAGCGACGCTGATCGGCGGCATCGACGCCGTGCTTTGCGCCCTCGTGGCGGCGGGGACCGTGCTGGCCGTGGCCACCTCCAAACCCGAACCGGTGGCGGAGCTGGTGCTCGACCACTTCGGCCTGACGGGCCGCTTCTCGGTGATCGGCGGCGCGTCCTACGACGACACCCGTCGCGCCAAGGCCGAGGTGGTGGCCCACACCCTGACCCGGCTTCGGGGTCGAGGACACCCGACCGATCCCCGGGACGCCGTGCTGGTCGGCGACCGGCACCACGACGTCACCGGCGCGCGCCGCAACGGGCTCGGCTGCGTCGGGGTGCGGTGGGGCTTCGCGCAGCCCGGTGAGCTGGAGGCGGCCGGCGCGCTGTGGGTGGCCGAACTCCTCGAGCACCGGCAGCCAGGTCTCGGGGTCGGCCTTGTACGGCGCGTAGAAGCTGAGCCGGGTCACGACGTCGCCGTAGCGCTCCTTCAGACCGGCGGCGAGCTGCGTCGGTTCGGCCACCACGGCGAAGGTGTGCAGGATCTCGTCGTCGACGAGCGTGCCCATCTCCTGCCAGCGACCCTCCTTGGAGAGCCGGTTCAGGTCGTGGTGCAGGTCACCCCAGCCGTGCAGGTCGAGCACCACCTGGTACGCAGGGGTGGAGGCGTAGAACGCGATCTGCTCACGGGTGCCCTTGGCCGAGGCCGCCATCGTCTCCTCGTCGGTGCCGGTCACCACGAAGGCGGGTAGGGAGATCTCGAAGTCCTCCCCGGTGCGGCCGGCGGCGGCCCGGCCCCGCTCCACGGCGGGCAGGGTCCGCTCCCGCAGGTAGCGCTCGGTGGTGAACCCGTGGCAGATGACCCCGTCGGCCACCTCGCCGGCCACCTCGGTCATGCGCTCGCCCACCGCGGCCAGGAACACCCGGGGGTTGCCGTAGGGGTTCTTCCCGGGGTCGAAGAACGGCGTCATGATGGTGTGGGTGTAGAAGTCGCCCCGGAAGTCGAGCTTCTCGTCCTCGTTCCAGCACGCCCAGATGGCCCGCATGGCCAGGATGAGCTCTCGCATGCGCGCCGCCGGCTGCGACCACGGCATGGAGAACCGCTTCGTGATGTGCGGTTTGATCTGTGATCCCAGACCGAGGATGAACCGACCCTGGGACCAGGCCTGCAGATCCCAGCCGATGTTGGCCAGCGTCATGGGGTTGCGGGCGAAGGCCACCGCGATGGAGGTGCCCAGCTCGATGCGCTCGGTGACCTGGGCGGCCACCACCAGGGGGAAGAACGGGTCGTGGCTGGTCTCGGCGGAGAACATGCCGTCGTAGCCGGCGGCCTCGGCCTCGCGGGCCGCCTCGGCCGCGCCGTCCATGCCGCTCAGGGTCAGGCCGAGGCCTCCGTCCACCTTCATGTGCGTCCTCCCCGATGGGTCGCTGCGACCGTGTCTCGGTGCAACCTAACCGGTCGCGGCGCACGGACCCGCCGCAGCGGCGGGGAGCTTCAGCCCGGGCCCTGCTCGCGCAGGAACCGCTCCAGCTCCGCAGCCAACTCGTCGCCCGAGACCGAGCGGAGGCCGTCGTCGGCATCGTGCGCGTCGAGCTGCAGCTCGAGCTGGCGGACGAGCTCGAGGTGATCGGGGGAGTCCGCGACCAGCTCGTCGAGCCGGGTTCGGGTGGCCGTGGCCTCCTCGGGCAGCTCGCCGAGCGAGAAGCGCAGGCCGCCGACCCGCTCGAGGGTCTGGATGAGGGCCAGGGTGGCGGCCGGGTAGGGCATGGCCGAGGCGTAGTGCGGCACCTGGGCCCAGAGGCCCACCGCGGGCAGCCCGACCTCGGCGCAGCGGCGCTCGATGGCGGCGTGCACACCGGGGGCGCACCCCGCGGGGGTCGGCCCGCGCCCGCGGGGGGGGGGGGGCCCCCACCCGCGTCGGTCGGGTGTGGGGCGGCGGCGCGGTATCGGCGCCGAGGCCGGTGACCAGGCGGGCGCCGAGCTCGAGGGAGAGGTCCACGACGGCACGGCTGAAGGCGCGCCAGGCGTGGTCGGGTTCGGCGCCGACGACGAACAGCGCGTCGTTGCCGTCGAGGTCCGAGGCGGCGCGGATCTCGATGGAGGGCCACGTCAGGTCGGTGGTGACGCCGTCCACGAGGTGGATGGTGGGACGCCGGGCGCGGTGGTCGAGCAGGGCGTCGGCATCGAAGACGGCGACGGTGGTGAACTCCACCTGGGCTTCGATGGCCTCCATGGCCGCAGCGGCGGCCATGCCCGCGTCGATCCAACCGTCGAGTGCCAGCACGACGACCGGGGACTCCAGGTCGGGACGTTCGACGAGCTGGAACAGGTTGCTCATGGTGTGGGTCCTCCCGACGTGGCGCTCACCGCAGCCGCTCGACGGCCTCGCGGGCCCGTTCGGCGATGGCCACCACCTGGTCGCCGAAGAAGTCGAACTCGCCGGGGTTGCCCCGGTCGCCCATGGCGCCGCCCACGTAGCGGGCGTAGACGCCCTCGATGATGCAGGCCAGCTTCCAGTAGCCGAAGGCCACGTAGAAGTCGATGCCCGACAGGTCGAGGTCGGACAGCTCGGCGTAGCGGGCGAGGAGCTCCGCCCGGGTGGGGAAGCCCTCCACCCCGGTCGGCGACGGGATGCCCTGCATGCCGCCCTCGTCGGGGTCGGCCCAGTACACCATCAACAGGCCCACGTCGGCGAGGGGATCGCCGAGGGTGCAGATCTCCCAGTCGAGCACCGCGGCGAGGCGGCCGTCTGCTCCGAGCAGGCAGTTGTCGAGGCGGTAGTCCCCGTGCACGATCGTGGAGCGCTGCTGGGGTGGGGTCAGCTCCTGGAGGGCCTGGTGGACCTCGTCGATCACCGGCAGCTCGCGGGTCTTGGACTTCTCGAACTGGCCGTACCAGCGCTTGAGCTGGCGGGCGATGTAGTCCTCCTTCTTGCCCAGGTCGCCCAGTCCGACCGCGTCGACGTCCACGGCGTGGATGCGGGTCAGCACCTCCACCAGCGAATCGCCTGCCGCGTGCCGCTGCTCGAGGGTCATCTCGAGGGCCACGTGGGTGTCGCGGACCACCCGTCCGTCGACGAAGTCCATGACGTAGAAGGGTGCGCCGTTGACGGCCTCGTCGGTGCACAGCCCGACGACGGGCGGCACGGGCACGTCGGTGGGTCCCAGCGCCGACAGGATGCGGTGCTCGCGGCCCATGTCGTGGGCGGTGGCCAGCACGAGGTGCAGCGGCGGGCGGCGCAGCACCCAGCGGGTGCCGGCGGCGTCGATCACCCGGAAGGTGAGGTTGGAGTGCCCGCCGGTGATGAGCTCGAAGCGCAGCGGTGTCACGACCTCGGCCCGCTCGGTCAGCCAGGCGGTCACGCCGGCCGGGTCGATCCCCTCGGGCACGTTGGCGTCGGACACTCGACACTCCCTCCTGTTCGCCGGCGCACCTCGCGGGTGGGCCGGTCCGTGCCCCGGCGGGGCGCTGCGGTGCGTGCCCCGTGGTCGGGGCGGCGCCGGCGGTGCGGCGGGCCCACGCTACCGGTCCGGGCTCGCCCCCATGCCACCGGGTGGTGTCGTGGTGCGCATCGACCGTTATCGTGGCCGGCGTGATCCTCGACGTCTCCGATGCCACGTTCGAAGCCGATGTCCTGGCCCGGAGCCACGACGTGGCCGTCGTGGTCGACTTCTGGGCGCCGTGGTGCGGCCCGTGTCGCACGCTGGGTCCCCTCATCGAGGACGCGGTGGCCGCCTCCGGGGGACAGGTGGTGCTGGCCAAGATCAACGTGGACGACAATCCCCAGGTCGCCCAGGCCTTCCGGGTGCAGAGCATCCCCATGGTGGTGGCCTTCCGGGACGGCAAGCCCGTGAACGGCTTCCTCGGCGCCCAGCCGGCGGCGGTGGTGCAGGAGTTCGTGGCCGGCCTCGTGCCCACCGAGGAGGAGATGGCGCTGCAACGGCTGCTCGAGGCCGGCGACGAGGCGTCGCTGCGCACCGCGCTGGAGCTCGATCCGGCGAACGAACGGGCGATCCTGGCCCTGGCCGAGTTGCTCGTCCACGGCGACGGGGCCGACGAGGCGCTGGACCTGCTGGCCAAGCTTCCCGAGTCTCCCGAGTCGCGACGTATCGCCGCCATGGCACGCGCCGGAGACGACCTGGGTGGCGACGACATCGAGGTGCGACTGCAGGGTCTGCTCGATCGGGTCAAGGGCGACGACGAAGCCCGCACCGAGTTCCTCGACCTCCTGGAGCTGCTCGGTCCCGACGATCCCCGCACTGCGCAGTACCGCAAGCAGCTCACCGCCCGGCTGTTCTGAACCGCCCCGTCGGAAGACCCAGGGGTGCCGTCGGTCCGGGTCGAGCAGCGCGAGGGCTACCGCCTGTGGATCGGCGGACCGGTGCCGCCCGGTGCGGCGGCCGTGACGCTCGGCTCGCTGGTCATCGTCCGGCGGCGGGCGGCCGGTGACGCCGATCTGCTGGCCCACGAGCTGGTGCACGTGGAGCAGTGGCGCCACCACGGCGTCGCCGGGTTCGCCTGGCGCTACCTGGGGGCCTACCTGCGCTGGCGGCTGGAGGGCTATCCGCACTGGGCCGCGTACCGGCGCATCCCGTTCGAGATCGAGGCCGTGTGGCGCGCCCGCCACCGGCCAAGAGGTGGGTGACAGGGGATCCCGCGCGGCGTAGCCTGGACGACACGACGTCGCCGGCTCCTGCCGGTGTGCTTCCTCGCCGCGGTGGCGGCCGATCTTCCCCCTCCAGCACCGCCGTCGCGCCCGTCGCGACCCGCGATCGGGGAGGCAGCCATGGGGGAGTCGTCGTCCAGGCCCGCACCCGACCCCGCGCCGGGGCCGTCGGCCAGCGACGCCCTGTCGGCGCTGGCGGCGTCACCACCGGGCCCGTGGGCCGAGCTCGGCGGTCGGGCGCGGGTGCTCGTGCTGCGGTGGTTGCGCACGCCCGCCGGCCTCCTGTCGGCTGTCGCCCTGGGGGCGGTGCTGGCCGTCGTGGGTGTCGTCGCCTCGGGCGGCGGTGCACCGGGCGACGAGGGGGGTGGCGTGGCCGTGTCGCTCCCGCTGGCGCCGGGCGCGGGTGGCGACCCCGCCGACTCGGCAGGCCCGACCGGGGAGGCGGGACCGTCGCCGTCTCCCACCGGCACCGCCGCAGGCGTGATCTGGGTCCACGTCGCCGGTGCGGTGGCCCGCCCGGGTCTGTACGGCCTGCCGGCCAGCGCCAGGGTGGCCGACGCCGTGGGCGCAGCCGGGGGTTTCGCCGGCCACGCCGACCTCGACCGGGTCAACCTGGCGGCCCCGCTGACCGACGGGGCACGCCTCTACGTGCCGGCGCTCGGACAGGAGACGCCGCCGCCGGTGCCCGCCGGAGCAGGCGGAGGTCCGTCAGGGCCCGACGGCGAGGAGGGGAGCCCCGGTGCGGACGGGGGCGACGCCCCGCCCCCCGGGGGCGCTGCGCTCGTGGACCTCAACACGGCCACTGCGGAGGAGCTGGATCGCCTGCCCGGAGTCGGGCCGACCACCGCAGCGGCCATCATCGACCACCGGGAGCGCAACGGGCCCTTCGCCTCCGTGGACCAGCTCGCCGACGTGAAGGGGATCGGCGAGGCCAAGCTCGAAGCGGTGCGCGACCTGGTGACGGTGTGACCGCCGGGCCGGCCTCCAGGGTCCGACGACTGCTCGGCCGGTGCCTGGGCCCGCTGCGGGCGCGGCACTTCAGCGACGTCGGCGTGGTGGTGCTCGCAGTGGGCGCCGCTGCGGGTGCCTGGTGGGAGCATCCCGTGCCGCTGGTGGCGCCGCTGGCGTGCGGGCTGGCGGCTCTGGTCCGGCGCCGTCCCTGGCTCGTCGCGGTGGCGGTCCTGCTGGCCGCGTCGGGCCTCTCGCAGCGGGCCCACGACGGGCTCGAGCCGTCGCAACCGGGGCCGGTGCGCGCCGAGGTGACCCTCGTCGGCGATCCCGACGAGGTGCACGGCGGGATCCGCGTCGATAGCCGGCTCGGCACCCGACGGGTGGAGCTCGTGGCGTCGCCGCCACTCGCCGCCGAGCTGGAGCACCGACTGGCCGGCGAGCGGTTGGTCGTGGCCGGCCGCCTCGAGCCGCTCCCGGCCGGTGCCGGTTGGTACGTGCCCCGCCACGTCTCGGGTCGGCTCCGTGTCGAGGAGATCGTGGCGTGGGAGGCCGGGGACGTGCTGTCCCGCTGGGCGAACCGGGTGCGACGGACGCTGCTCGGCGGTGCCCGGGTGTTGCCCGAGGAGCAGCGCGCGTTGTTCGCCGGCTTCGTGCTGGGAGACGACCGGGGGCAGAGCGTCGAGGTGGCCGACGACTTCCGGGGGGCCGGGCTGACCCATCTGCTGGTGGTGTCGGGACAGAACGTGGCGTTCGTGCTGGCGGTGGCCGCACCGCTGCTGCGACGGGCCCGGGGGCGTGGCCGGCTCCTCCTGGCGGGCGCGGTGCTGGCCTTCTTCGCCGTCGTGACCCGGGCCGAGCCCTCGGTGCTGCGGGCCACCGCCATGGCGCTCGTCGTCACCGTCGGCAGGGTGCAGGGTCGGCCCGTCGCCGGGTTGCGGGCCCTCGGGTTGGCTGTCACAGCCCTGTTGCTCGTCGACCCCCTGCTGGTGCACGCCGTGGGCTTCGCGCTCTCGGTCGGGGCCTCGGCGGGCATCGTCGTGCTGGCCGAGACGATCGCGGACCACGTGCCGGGCCCTCGAGCGCTGGCCGAGACCTTCGGGGTCACCCTGGCGGCGCAGATCGGGGTGGCGCCGGTGCTGGTGCCGATCTTCGGACCGATGCCGGCGGCGGCGCTGCCGGCCAACCTGCTGGCGACGCCGCTGGCCGGTCCCATCATGGTGTGGGGGCTCACCGCCGGCGCGGTGGCGGGTCTCGTGGTCGACGCCGGGCCGGTCGGTTGGGCGCTGGCCCGGCTGCTGCACGCGCCCACCGGAGCGGCCCTGGCCTGGGTGGCGGGCGTGGCCGGGTGGGCGGCCCGTCTCCCCGTGGGCGTGCTGGACCTGCGCCACGTGACGGCGCTGGGCCTCAGCGCAGCCGCCGCCGTGGCGTGGCCCGCCGGTGGACGACTGCTGCGACCCGTCGCGGTCGCCGTGCTGGTGCTGGCGGCGGTGCCGCCGACCGTCGGGCCGGGTCGCGTCGCGCTGGGCCTCGGCGCGCAGGCCGTGATCGACGGCTCGGTGGTGGTGACGATCGACGGCCGGGCCCGACCCGACGCGCTGCTGGCGGGGTTGCGCGCCGCGCACGTCCGCCACGTCGACCTGGTGGTGCTGCGCTCGGTCGGTGCCCGCAGCCTGGAGGCGCTGCGGGTCCTGCGCCACCGGGCCCCGGTTCGAGCCGTGCTCGTGCCGCCCTTCGACACCGGGCACCCACCCGACGAGCTCGCCGGGATCCCGCAGGTCCTCCTGGCCTCGACCGGCATGGTGGTGGCGGTCGGGACGCTGGAGGTGGAGGTGCTCGACGGGGGCGTGCCCCTCGAGGTCGTCGTGCAGGGCGGCGACGGTTCCGTCCCGGCGCCGAGCACGACGAGCGCGGCGTGCGGTCCCGGAGGCCCGGTCGGCTGCCCGTGGCCCGGGTCCGTCGCGGTAGCGTCGGCCCGTGACCCGCCCGTCGATCCCGCCGCCGTACCGACCGGCCACACCGGCCGCGACGACCCTCGAGCTGGGGTCGCGGCGCTTCGACATCGCCCGGCGGGCGGTCGTCATGGGCATCCTGAACCGCACCCCCGACTCGTTCTACGACCGGGGTTCCTACTTCGCGTTCGACGACTTCCTGCGCAAGGCCGAGCAGCTGGTTCTCGACGGGGCCGACTTCCTCGACGTGGGTGGGGTGAAGGCCGGACCGGGCGAGGAGGTGACCGAGGACGAGGAGCTGACGCGGGTGGTGCCCGCGGTCGAGGCGCTGCGGGCCCGCTTCGACGTGCCTCTGTCGGTCGACACGTGGCGGGCCTCGGTGGCCTCGGCCTGCTTCGCCGCCGGCGCGGTCGTGGGCAACGACATCAGCGGCTTCGCCGATCCGGACTACCTGCCGGTGTGCGCGGCCGCCGGCGCGTCGGTGGTCGCCACCCACATCCGCCTCGGTCCCCGAGTCCCCGACCCCGACCCGCGCTACGACGAGGGCGTGGTCGCCGCCGTGACGTCCTTCCTGGCCCAGCGGGCGGCGCAGGCCGAGCAGGCCGGCATCCCGCCGGAGCGGATCATGGTCGACGCCGGACTCGACCTCGGCAAGTCCGAGCCGCAGTCCCTCGAGCTGCTGCGGGCCTCGGACCGCCTCGTGGAGCTGGGCTACCCCGTGTTCCTGTCCGCCTCCAACAAGCGCTTCCTGTGGAAGCTGCTCGACGTCGACGTCGATCGCTCCCGCAACGGCACCCTCGCCGCCCACGCGTTGGGTGTCCTGCTCGGCTGCCGGGTGCTGCGGGCCCACGACGTGCGTGGCGCCCGCCGCGTCGCCGACACCGTGGCCGCCATCCTCGGAGCCGACTGAGCGGTGGCCGCCAAGGCCACGGCCCACCCCGACCAGCTCGCCTCGGCGCCGGTGGTGCTGCTGACGGGCAGCGACGCGGTGCTGGTGGAAGACGCCGTGGTGGGTGTGGTGCACGAGCTCCTCGGTGACGGCGACCGCTCCCTGGTCGTCGACGAGTGGGACGCGGCCCGTCTGACGAACGACGACGGCGAGCTCGAGCTGGGTCGCCTCGTGGATGCGGCCCAGACCCCACCGTTCCTGACCGAGCACCGGATCGTGGTGGGCCGCCAGCTCGGGGGCTTCACCAGGGCCGACCAGGTCACGTCGCTGGTCGCCTATCTGGCCGACCCGCTCTCCACGACCCGGCTGGTGCTCGTGTGGGACAAGGACCCGCGCCCCAACGCCCGGTCGGGTCGCCCACCCAAGTCCGTCCTCGACGCCGTGGCCACGGTCGGCGGTGTGGTGCGCTCCACCGACGCCGGGTCGGGCAAGGAGCTCGGCAAGTGGCTCGACGAGCAGCTCGCCACCTCGGGCCTGCGACTCGACGCCGAGGCCAAGGCGCTCGTGCTGGGTCGTATCGGCGAGGACGCCTCCCTGGTGGTGGGACTGCTGCCCACCCTGGAGGGCGTCTACGGCGCCGGTGCCCGGCTGGGGGCGGCCGACGTCGAGCCGTACCTGGGGGAGGAGGGCTCGGTCAAGCCGTGGGATCTCACCGACGCCATCGACGCCGGGGACGTGTCACGTGCGGTCGACAGCCTGCACCGCATGCTGAGCGCCGGTGACATGCATCCGCTGCAGGTGATGGCGCTGCTGCACAACCACTACGGGCGCATGCTGGCCCTCGACGGCTCCGGCGCGGCAGACGAGCGGTCCGCGGCGGAGCTGCTGGGCCTGAAGGGCTCCACCTACCCGGCCCGCAAGGCGCTCGACATGAGCCGTCGTCTCGGCTCGGACCGGCTGCGCGAGTTCACGGCCCTGCTGGCACGCGCCGATCTGGATCTGCGCGGCGCCCGGGCGTGGCCACCGGAGCTGGTCGTGGAGGTGCTCGTGGCCCGGTTGGCGAGCCGCGGGCCGGGTCGACGCCGCGTCGGCGCGGCGCGCTGAGGCCGGACGCGACGATCCCGCGGCCGGGGCCACGGGATCGGATCTCGGAGTCGACGGTCGGGGGCTGCGGTGGCCCGGACCCCGGAGGCGGTCCGGGCGTCGGCCGGTTCAGGACCCGGCTGCAGCCTTGTTGACCCGCTTCATGAGGCGCGACTTGTGCCGGGCGGCGGTGTTCTTGTGGATCACGCCCTTCGAGGCGGCGGTGTCGATGCGCTTCACCGCGGCACGGGTGAGCTCCTCGACGTCGTCGGCGCCCGACTCCGCGGCCTTCACCGCCGACTTCTCGCGGGTCCGCAACTCCGACCGCACCGCCTTGTTGCGCTGGCGGGCGACCTCGTTCTGTCGGTTGCGCTTGATCTGGCTCTTGATGTTTGCCACGGGGTACCTGTGCTGTCGATGGGGCGTTGCGACGTGGGGTGCCACGGAGCGGACCGGGCACAACGGACCCTGCAGGATAGCGGGAACCGACCCCGTCGGGGGAATCGGCCGCAGCGGCGGGCCCGGAGCGGCTCCCCTCGACCGCTAGGCTGGCGGGCTGCACGCCCGCCGGGAAGCCCCGCGGCCTCGGCGTGGCCCGACTCCTCCCGAACGAGTGCCGTGTGACCGAGCTCAGCCTCCTGCGCAACTTCTGCATCATCGCCCACATCGACCACGGCAAGTCGACCCTGGCCGATCGCATGCTCGAGCTGTGCGGCGCCGTCGATCCCCGCGAGATGCGGGCCCAGTACCTCGACTCGATGGACCTCGAGCGCGAGCGCGGCATCACCATCAAGCTCCAGAGCGTGCGGCTCACCCACGACGGCCACGTCTTCAACCTCATCGACACGCCCGGCCACGTCGACTTCGGCTACGAGGTGTCCCGGTCGTTGGCGGCCTGCGAGGGGGCGGTGCTGCTGGTCGACGCCTCCCAGGGCATCGAGGCCCAGACCCTGGCCAACACCTACCTGGCCATCGAGCACGACCTCGAGGTCATCGCGGTCCTGAACAAGATCGACCTCCCCGCCGCCGACCCCGACCGCTACGCGGCCGAGATCGAGACGGTGCTGGGCATCCCGGCCGGCGACGTGCTGCGCATCAGCGCCAAGACCGGCGAGGGCGTGGGCGAGCTGCTCGACGCCGTGGTGGAGCGCATCCCGGCACCCACCGGCGACGCCGAGGCGCCGCTGCAGGCGCTCATCTTCGATTCCTTCTTCGACCAGTACCGGGGCGTGATCAGCTCCGTGCGGGTCATGGACGGCACGCTGGTGTCGGGTCGCCGGCTGCGCTTCGTGCAGGCCAACGCCACCCACGACGCCGACGAGATCGGGGTGCGGTTGCCGGTCCCCACGCCGGTGGCGTCGCTCGGACCGGGCGAGGTGGGCTACCTGATCGCAGGCATCAAGGACGTGGGCGAGGCCCGCTCCGGCGAGACCGTCACCGAGGCCTCCCGCCCGGGCGCGGCGCTCGAGGGCTACCGCGAACCCAAGCCCATGGTCTTCTGCGGGCTGTACCCCATCGACGGCGACGACTTCCCGGTGCTGCGCGACGCGCTCGACAAGCTGCGGCTCAACGACTCGAGCTTCACCTTCGAACCGGAGTCGTCGGGCGCGCTGGGGTTCGGCTTCCGCTGCGGCTTCCTCGGCCTGCTGCACATGGAGATCATCCGGGAGCGTCTCGAGCGGGAGTTCAACCTGTCGCTCATCGCCACCGCGCCGTCGGTGGAGTACATCGTGCACCTGGCCAACGGCGAGGAGCTCGTGGTGGACAACCCGAGCGAGCTGCCGCCGCAGACCGAGATCGAGGCCCTCGAGGAGCCCTACCTGACCGTCACCATCCTCACGCCCACCGAGTACACGGGCACCCTGATGGAGCTGTGCCAGGCCCGCCGGGGCGAGCTGCGCAAGATGGAGTACCTGTCGCCGGAGCGGCTCGAGCTGGTCTACCGGCTCCCGCTGGCCGAGGTGGTCATGGACTTCTTCGACCAGATGAAGAGCCGCACCCAGGGCTACGCCAGCCTCGACTACGAGGCCGACGGCTACGACGCGGCCAACCTGGTGAAGGTCGACATCCTGCTCAACGCGGTGCCGGTCGACGCCTTCAGCACCATCGTGCACCGTGACAAGGCCTACGACTACGGCCGGCGCATGGCCGAGAAGCTGCGCGAGCTCATCCCCCGCCAGCTCTTCGACGTGCCCATCCAGGCCGCCATCGGGGGACGCATCATCGCCCGCGAGACCGTCAAGGCCAAGCGCAAGGACGTGCTGGCCAAGTGCTACGGCGGTGACATCACCCGCAAGCGCAAGCTCCTCGAGAAGCAGAAGGAGGGCAAGAAGCGCATGAAGAACATCGGGCGGGTCGAGGTCCCCCAGGAGGCGTTCATCTCGGCGCTGCGGCTCGAGGAGTGACCCGCGGCGGGCCGCGTCGGTGCCCGCCGCCAACGGCCCGGTGCGGTCCCGCCCGGTTGGCACTCGGTATCATCGAGTGCCAACGCACCCATCGACCCACCCACCCTTCGGGAGATCGCAACTCCCGGCGGGACGCCGACGCCACCAGGGACGACGCCATGCTCGACGAACGGAAGGCCAAGGTCCTGCGAGCCGTGGTCGAGGAGTACATCGAGACCGCCCAGCCGGTCGGCTCGGGCCACGTGGCCGCGGCGCCGGGCATCAACGTGTCGGCGGCGACGGTGCGCAACGACATGGCGGTGCTCGAGCAGGAGGGCTACCTCCACCAGCCCCACACCAGCGCCGGCCGGGTGCCCACGGAGAAGGGCTACCGGTTCTTCGTCGACGCCCTGGGTCGACCCTCGGAGCTGCGCAGCGTGGACGCCGACCAGGTCCGCAGCTTCTTCGCCAGCGCCCACGGCGGCCTGGAGACGATGCTGTCGGACACCAGTCGGCTCCTCACCCACCTGACCCACTACGCCGCCGTCGTCGTCGGGCCCGAGAAGGAGACCGCCGTGGTGCGGTCCGTGCAGCTCGTCGGGCTCAGCGCCCGGGTGGCGCTGGTGGTGGTGGTGCTGTCCAACGGCGCCGTCGACAAGCACACGCTGGAGTTCGACGAGGACGTCGACGACCTGCGGTTGTCGGCGGCGGGCGTGCGGCTGGCCGGCCTGGCCGTCGGGCACCCCGTGGCCGAGCTGCGCGACCTGCCCGACGACGACGAGCCGATGGACGCGGTGCTGGCCGCCGCCCTGGAGACGTTGCGGGGCGGGGAGCGCCCCGAGCAGGACCGGGTCTTCATCGGTGGCACCTCGGAGATGGCCTCGGCCTTCGACGCCGTGGGCACGGTGGCCGAGATCCTGCGCATCCTCGAGCACCACTACGTGGTGGTGAGCCTGCTCGACGACGTGCTGGGGCGGGGTCTCAACGTGGCCATCGGCACCGAGACGGGCATCGAACCCCTGGCCGACTGCTCGGTGGTGGTGGCCCCGTACACGGTGGACGGTGAGAACGCCGGTACCATCGGGGTCCTCGGCCCGACCCGCATGAACTACCCCCAGGCCCTGGCTGCGGTGGCCGTCGTGAGCCGGCGGTTGAGCAACCGACTGAGCGAAGGTCACCAGGAACGCTGAGCATGGCGAGCGACCACTACCAGACGCTGGGTGTCGACCGGCAGGCCACGCCCGACGAGATCAAGCGGGCCTACCGCCGCCTGGCCCGCGAGCTGCACCCCGACGCGAACCCCGACGACCCCGCCGCCGAGAGCCGCTTCAAGGAGGTGGCCCGGGCCTACGAGGTCCTGTCGGACCCGGAGCGGCGCCGGCGCTACGACGTCCTCGGCACCGACGAGGACCAGGGCCCGGGCTTCGGTCCCGGGTTCGGGGGTCTCGGGGACATCTTCGACGCCTTCTTCGGGGGTGGTGTCGACTTCGGCGGTGGCCGCAGCCGACCGGCCGGGCCGCCCCGGGGCAGCGACCTGGAGTCGACCGTCGAGCTCGAGCTGGGCGACACCATCACCGGCACCCAGGCGCCGGTCACGGTGCGCACCGCCGTCGCCTGCGTCGACTGCGGAGCCTCCGGTGCCGCGCCCGGCACGTACCCGTCCCCGTGTCCCGACTGCGGCGGCACCGGCCAGGTGCGTCGGGTGCGACAGTCGATCCTCGGGCAGATGGTGAGCGCCGGGCCCTGCCCCCGCTGCAACACCCTGGGCTCGATCATCGACACCCCCTGTCCCTCGTGCCGCGGTGAGGGCCGACGGGTGGAGGACAAGACCTACACCGTCGACATCCCGGCGGGCATCGACGACGGCCAGACCCTGCGCCTGGCCGGCCGGGGCGCGATCGGTCCCCGCGGCGGCCAGCCCGGCGACCTGTACGTCCACGTCCGCGTGCTGCGCGACGACCGCTTCGAGCGCCACGGCAACGACCTCGTCCACGAGCTGCACATCTCGCCGTTCCAGGCGGCACTGGGCACCGAGTTCGACCTCGAGACCTTCGACGGTCCCCAGCACGTCACGGTGGACCGGGGCACCCAGCACGGCGACCTGCTGCGCCTGCGCGGCATGGGGGTGCCCCAGGTCGGCACGAAGCGGCGCGGCGATCTGGTCGTCGTGGTCGTCGTGGTCACGCCGACCGAGCTGACCGACGAGGAGGAGGATCTGCTGCGCCAGCTCGCCTCGTTGCGGGGCGAGATCGTGTCCGAGCCGCAGGAGGGGTTCTTCTCGCGGCTCCGCTCGGCCTTCAAGTAGGACCCGTGGCCGCGGCCGGCGGACGAGGACCGCGCCCCGAGCGGCCGCTGCCGACCACGCTGGCCGCCGGCTCGGCCCACGTCTTCGTGGAGGACCTGGCGTCGCCCTCGTTGGCCGCGGAAGACGCGCACCACCTCGGCCGCGTCCTGCGCCTGCACGACGGCGAGCCGGTGAGCGCGTGCGACGGCCGGGGCTCCTGGCGTTGGTGTCGGTGGCGGGAGCCGGGTCTGGAGGTGGTCGGTCCGGTGCTCCACCAGGCGGCCGCGGCCCCCACGCTGACGGTCGGCTTCTGCGTGCCCAAGGGCGATCGGCCGGAGTGGATCGTGCAGAAGCTGACGGAGCTGGGCATCGACCGGATCGTGCCCCTGCACGCCGAGCGCAGCGTCGTGCGGTGGGGGTCGGATCGGGCCGGACGCAACGTCGAGCGGCTCCGCCGGGTGGCGCACGAGGCCGCCATGCAGAGCCGTCGCCTGCACCTCCCGGAGGTCACGGCGCTGATGGCGGTGGGCGAGGCCGACCGCCTGCCCGACGTGGCGCTCGCCGCGC
Source organism: Acidimicrobiales bacterium (assembly GCA_025456085.1). GTDB lineage: Bacteria > Actinomycetota > Acidimicrobiia > Acidimicrobiales > Acidimicrobilacustridaceae > JALOLF01. Next base: position 1,910 of record JALOLF010000079.1, on the reverse strand, counting down.
CCGGTGGCGGCCTGCTCGATCTCGCCCACCCGACGGTGCTGGTCGGCCCCGAGGGTGGCTGGTCGCCGGGGGAGCTCGCCGATGGTGCGCCCACGGTGGGGCTGGGTGCGGCTGTGCTGCGGGTGGAGACGGCGGCGATCGCCGTCGGGGCGCTCCTCACGGCACTGCGCGACGGCCGGGTCCGCCCCGCCTCGTGAGCGCGTGGGAGGGTCGGGACGCCGGAGCCCGGGGCGCATCACGGCGGCGCGCGCCATTGCCATCTGCGGCCGAGACGACTACGCTGAGTAACGAAAAGCGACCACGTTGAGTGATCTCATCGCGGGACGTGCACAAGGCGCGCTGGTGGGCAGCGAGAGGAAGCAGGAAGAGCCATGAACGACAGTGTGGTGGATCTGACGGGCGCCGCCGAGGGCGAGATCGGCGTGACGAGCGGGTACGGCAAGAAGGTCGGCGAACGGCTGCGGGCGATCCGGCGGCAGAAGCGACTGTCGCTGCAGGAGGTCGAGGCGGCGTCGGGCCAGGAGTTCAAGGCGTCGGTGCTGGGCGCCTACGAAAGAGGGGAGCGGGCCATCTCGGTACCGAGGCTGCAGCGCCTCGCCCGCTTCTACAACGTGCCGGTCGACCAGCTGCTGCCCAACGACGACGGTCCGGCGTTCGGCCTGGAGCAGCGGGGTGCCGTCGCCGTCGAGCCGTCGTCGGTGCGCATCGACCTGCGGCGCCTCGAGGAGCTCAAGGGCCCCGAAGCCGAGATGCTGAACCGCTACCTGACGATGATCCAGGTGCAGCGCCAGGACTTCAACGGGCGCATGCTCACGGTGCGCCGCGACGACATGCGCGCCATCGCGTGCATCCTCGGCGTGGCCGTCGACCGTGCCCCCGAGCGCCTCGACGTCCTCGGGCTCAGCGTCGCCAACTGATCGGCCCCGTCCGACGGCCCGATCGCGGCGTCGGACGCCGGTCGCGCGCGGGCGGCGGTGCTGGTGGGTCAGGATGGGGCCGTGAGCCCGCCGCCGTTCGGGGTGTACCTGCACATCCCCTTCTGCATCCGTCGTTGCGACTACTGCGCCTTCGCGACCTGGAGCGACCGGGCCCACCTGGTCGAGGCGTACCTGGCGGCGTTGCGCGCCGAGGTGGAGCGTGCCGTCGCGGGGGGCCTCGCGCCCGCCAGCTCGGTGTTCGTCGGCGGTGGCACCCCCTCGTCGGTGCCCGCCGCCCAGCTCGCGGCGGTGTTGGCCTGCATCCCGCTGCAGCCGGGTGCGGAGGTCACGGTGGAGTGCAACCCCGACACCGTCGAGGCCGACCTGCTGGCGTGCTACGTCGAGGCCGGGGTCACCAGGCTGTCGCTGGGCGTGCAGTCGATGGTCCCCCGCGTGCTGGAGGCTCTCGGTCGCACGCACACCGTCTCCAACGTCGAACGGGCCGTCGGCCTGGCCCGTGAGGCGGGCGTGGCCGATGTCAACCTCGACCTCATCTACGGCGGAGTGGGGGAGTCGCTGCAGGACTGGGAGCACACGCTCGAGGCGGTGGTGGCCCTGGAGCCGACGCACGTCTCGGCCTACGCCCTCACGGTGGAACCGGGGACGGCGCTCGCTGCCGACGCGGCGCGGCATCCCGACGACGACGACCAGGCCGACAAGTACGTGCGGGCCGACGAGGTCCTCTCGGCCGCGGGCCTGCGGTGGTACGAGATCTCGAACTGGGCCCGTCCGGGGCGGACCTGCCGCCACAACGAGCTGTACTGGGCGGGCGGTGACTACGTCGGGTTCGGGTGTGCGGCCGGGACAGGGCGCCGTCGTCAAATGCTTAAAGGAAAACCAGTCGCAGGTATCGCCCGGCTGCCGGGACCGACGTTCCCCAGCACGTAGCTGCCCTGAGGCACGTTGGTGAAATCAACGATCACATCGGCCCGC
>JALOLF010000078.1 GCA_025456085.1 Acidimicrobiales bacterium | reverse complement strand
CAACGCGGCAGGCGGGCGGCAACCGGCCACAGGGCGTGGACCCCGAGCACGACGAGCGTCAGCCCGCCGATGGCCACGGGTGCCTGGAGTTCGAAGTGCGTGCCGACGAGCAGTACGACGGTGGCGGCGACGGCAAGCACCACCGCTCGGACGGCCTCCCCACCCCCGAGCACGACGGCCAGGGTGGGCAGGAACGCGATGGCCAGCGCCGGCCCGTAGCCGATCCAGGAGTTGAGCGTGTGGTCCCGCAGCCTCGCCCACCAGCCGGCGAGGAGCAGACCGGCGGCCGCGCTCAGCGTGTAGGCCTCGAGCACGTCCACGCCGCCCTGCACCAGCCATGACCAGGTGGCGCCGACCAGCAGCGTGCAGTCGGCCCACGCGTAGAGGCGACGATCGCTCACCAGTGCGGCGAGCGCGACGAGTGCCGCCAGGGCGGTCAGGAGCAGGCTCCGCCAGAGCTCGTCGGGTGCGGTCATCGAGAGCGCGATGCCGGCACCGGCCCAGGCCTCGCCCTCGACGAGGATCCGTCCCGGTCGGGCAGCGAGGCCGACCGCTGCGACGGCCAGCACGCCGCCGGCGAGCACGCCCACCACGAACCCGACCGCCTCCACCTGCGACCCCAGGGCGTGGGCGCACCAGCCGCCCGTGGCCATGACGCCCGCAGCGCCGAGACCGAGGTAGGCCTGGCGAGCACGGTCGTTCCTCGACCACACGGCGCCGACGGCGCTGACGACCGTTGCGGTGGCGACGACGCACACCTGCATCCAGGACGTCGTGGCCAGCAGGACACCGGGCAGGGCGACGAGCGGCCCGGCGAGCTGCAGCCAGGGAGCACGATCAGATGGCCAGTGCGCCATCCAGACGCCTGCCGCCGAGGCGGCTACGCCGAGCCCGAGGCCCACCAGCACCACCGACCACCGCTGCACGTCGCTCACCGGATGCAAGCCGGCGACGACGTCGGCAAGTGCCTCGTAGGCGAACAACGTGCCGACAGCCATGCCCGCCCAGGACGTCAGCTCCAGCGCGTGCTGCTCGGGACGGGACTCGGTGCGCCCCACCCCGGCGTGCACCAGGGGCCCGAGCCGGCCGAGCGACAGGGCGACGATGGCGAAGCCGCTGTACCAGAGCGGGAGCGCCGCCGCCCAGATGGCGAGGGCGACGGTGGCCTTCAACCCGACGGCCGCGACGACGGCGTCCACGGTGCGCAGCGTGGGCTGCACCGACCGCCACGCCGCCAGGGCGGCGAGCGCGGTGACCACGGCAGCGACCGTCACGGCCTGCCACGGGTCGTCGTGGAGCCACGGCTCCCGGAACGCCACCATGCCGCCGGTGGTCGCGACGGCTGCCGCGACGAGCTGCAGCATGCCGGCCCGGTCGGGACGCGTGTGCTCCAGCCAGACGGCGGTTCCCAGCAGCGCTCCGCCGAGGGCGATCGCGAGGGAGATCCACCAGGCCGGGTCCTCCCATGAGCGGACGGCACCGACCGCGGCGAGCGCCGTGCCGGTGAGCAGGGCGAGCCAGCTGACGGGCTCGGTGACCGGTAGGTCGATGGGCGCCGTGCGCCAACGAAGGATGCCGATCAGCTCGACGGCACCGACGGCCACCACCAGCAGCCCGATGTACCAGGCGTCGACGGAGGCGTCAGCCGCCGCCGCGGCGACGACGATCGGCACGACCGCCGCGGTCAGCACCGCGTGCAGTGAACGGGTCAGCGACAGCGTCGAGCGCCAGGCGGCGACGCCGGTCACGACGGCGAGGATCGTCAGGCTCACGGCGGGCAGCCAGTCGCGGCCGAAGGTCAGGCCGACACCCGGAGCTGCCGCGGCGAGGCCGAGTATCTGGAGCGCGATCGCCCAGGACCGTTGCCGGGCTTCGGTCGCCACGCCTGCGGCGACGAGCACAGCGGAGGCGACGAAGCTCGCCACGACCCAGGGAAGGGGCTGGTCCCACGCCGCGCGCCACTGGTCCGACGTGCGCGAGACCGTGAGCACCGAGCCCACAGCGAGTCCCGCGCCGGCGACGGCCTGGAGAGCCTGACCGTCGAGCGTCTCAGCCCGCGGCCAAAGGGCCACGAAGACAACGGCGAGCGCCGCAGCGAGCACGGCGTAGCCGCACGCCGCCGCGCTCCACCCGACCCACCGACCGCTCAGCCCCACCGCCACCGACGCCGCGGTCGCCGACACCGCCGCGAAGCCCGCCCGGTGCAGCGCCACCCGCGTCGCGAACGCGCCCGCCAACGCCAACACCGCCAGCAGCCACCACGTCGCCGCGGCCGCACCGGCACCAGAGAACGCCAACACCAACCCCGGCCCGGCGGCCAGCAACGCCACCGCCTCCAACCCGGCCGCGTGCCCGGTCGCGTGCTCCACGGCCCGGCGCTCCAACCACGAGCCCACCCCCACCAGCACCGCCGCCGCCACCATCGCCGCCGCCACCCACCGAACCGGCTCCTCCCACGCCGCCGACCACTGGTCGCTCGAACGCACGAACGGCAGCCCCGACCCCACCGCGATCCCGGTCCACGACGTCCACGCCACCACCACGCCGTCGCTGGTCCCGGCCCGCACCACGACCCCGACCACCAGCAGGGCCACCGCCGCGGCGGTGAGCGCGTAGGCGGCCCACGTCACCTCGACGCCGGTGGCCCAGACCGTCAGCCAGGCGGTGAGCAGGGCGGCGCTCGACGTCACACCCGTGAGCACGTCGCGTCGGGGCCCCTCGACGGTGCGGGGGATCGCCGTGAAGCCGATCAGCGCAATCGCGCCCACCAGGGTCGGCGCCAGCCAGTCCGGGGCGGTCCCGGCCAGCGACCACTGCAGCGCCGCCCAGGCCGGCACCGCGGCACCAGCCGCCAGCACGCTCCCGACCGGCTCACGGGCAGCCAGCAGCCGGACGGCGATGGTCAGGGCAGCCAGCGCGAGGAGCAGCTCGAGCACCACGAGGCCGCCGACCGTCAGGTCGAGGCCGAACGGCACGAGCACGAGGGTCGCCAGCACCAACGACGCGAGTGCGGGTTCGGCGACCGAGGGACGCAGCTGCGGCGCCCGGTCCCCGAGCGGGACCGACGCCACCGCCGCGGCCAGGACGAGCCCCACGGCGAGCCACAACAGGATGGGGTCGGTCAGGCCGACGGGCGTGCTGCCGAAGGTGCCGGGGTGCGCCGAGAGCGAGCCGTCCCAGGCCGGGGCGGCGTCGGGGTCCGCCGAGACCAGACCGACGACCGTGGTCCCGAGGACGGCCACCCCCACCACGACCAGCGCCGGCAGCTGCCCGAGGACCCCGACGACCTGCGTGCCGGCTCGACCAGCGGCCGGGCCGAGGCGGGCCACCGCCAGCGAGAGCGTCGCGGCGAGGCTGGCGATGAGCAGGAGCGTGAGCCCCGAGCACCGATCGGCGCCGGCGACGGGTGCCGCGAGGACCAGAGCCCCGGCCACGACACCGACCGTCAGGTCCCGCATGGCGGGTTCGAGCTCGTCGGACCGGGTCAGCCGAAGTGCCAGGGGCGCGACCGCGAGGGCGGCCACCGCCAGCGCCGCAAGCACCGACGACGTGGCCCAGTCCTGCGCCGAGAGCGCCTCCCCCGTGCCGAGGCGTCCGGGATCACCCACCAGGAGCACGACGACCCCCGCCGTGAGCCCGGCGATGGTCCACAGGGTGAGGGCCGACACGTCGACGACGACCCGGGTGAGCCGCAATCGCTCGACGCGTCGCAGCGCGAAAGCGACGAGGACGAGCAGACCGGCGAGCACCGACAACCCGACCGCGGCCGACCACGCGGCCGCGGTCCCGGCCAGCACCACGAGCACGCCCGAGGTCCCTGCGAGCACGGGGGCCGACACCTCGTTGGCGCGGAAGCCGCGCGCCACCAGGGCGGCGCACACCCCGGCCGCCAGCGCCGTGCCCATCGCCCACCAGGTCTCGAGGGAGAGGCTCAGGCCGATCTCGCCGCGTCGCAGCGCGTACCAGTCGATCAGGACGAAGGCCCCCAGCAACACGCCGAAGGCTTCGGCCGTCGCGGGGAGCCGCCGCTGCAGGAACATCGCCGTCGCGCCCACGATCCCGGTGGACACGACCAGCACCACGAACTTCCACTCGTCGCTGAGCTCGGGGAAGGCGACGATGGCGAAGATGAGCCCGGCGAGGGAGAGCAGCGTGACGCCGAGTGCCAGCAGCGTCGTGCGCAGCGACACGGGTCGGAACTCCGGACGGTGGCGTGGGGCGACGACGGGTGCGAGCGACGGAGCCGGGGGCGGCACAGCAGCGGGCGGCGGGGGCAGCAGCTGCGGCACAGGCACCGTCGTGGGCACCGACGGCCGCGGGACGACCTGCGGCGGTGGGGGCAGGGCGGGCGGAGCGGGTGGGGCCACGGCCAGGTCCGACACCCGGGGCGCGCTCCGGGTGGCCAGGTCGCGCCGGGCGACGACGTCAAAGGCCTCCGCGTCGAGCGAGCTGAGCTCGGCTCGGAGACGGGCGAGCGCGCGTCCCCGGTCGTCACGCAGGAGCAGGAGCCGGTCGACCTCGGCGCGCGCCGCGGCCACGTCCTCGTCGATCCGATGGAGCTCCGCAGCGAGGTGCTCGACCCGAGCGAGCCGCTCGTCGCGGCGGGCCGTGAGCTCCCGCAGGCGCGCATCGAGCAGGGCGAGATGGTCGAACACGGGGCCGCTCAGAGCGAGATGGCACGCCGGGCACCAGGTGGCGCCGGGCTCCAGCGCTGCCCAGCACTGGGGGCAGCGTGCGAGCCCGGTGGCCTCACCCGTGCTCGTGGATTCCGCCCTACCCGAGTCCGCACTGCCCGCCGGATCATCGAGGAACGTCATGGCAGCACCTCCTCTGGAGGTACACGGATCCACTCTCACGCTCGCGCCTGCGATCGAGTGCTCACAGGGCACAACGTCACCGCCGCCACACCCCGCGCCGAAACCGAGACAGGACGCCCGACCCGACTTGGTACGGCGCCAGCCGGCCCGTAGCGTGGGTGGCGGCCATGAACGTCGACGCGATGTCCACCTTCTTCGCGCTGCTCAGCCTGGTCGCCCTGGCGGGAGCGGCGGCCACCGGCGTGCTGGCGGTGGTCCGGCGACGCGACCCCGACGGCCCCCTGGCCGGCTGGTGGCACGACCTGGGCCGCGTGAGCCTGCTGCTGGCCTGGCTCGTGGCCCTCACGGCCACCCTGGGCAGCCTCTACTACTCCGAGAGCGCCAACTTCGTCCCGTGCCAGCTGTGCTGGTACCAGCGGATCTGCATGTACCCGCTGGCGCTGCTGCTCGGCCTCGCCGCCTGGAGACGGGACCGGGCCTTCGCCGTGTACGGCATCGCGCTCGCCGCCGTCGGCGCCGCCCTGTCGATCTATCACTCCTGGCTGCAGGCCTTCCCGCCCGACAGCGGGTCGTCGTTCTGCACCGCCGACGCGCCCTGCACGACCCGCCACGTGTGGGAGTTCGGCTTCGTGTCGATCCCCTTCATGGCGCTGTCGGGCTTCCTGTTCATCCTGGCCATGATGGGCGTGGCCCGCAGCACCGTCCGCCACGAGGAGACCACATGAGCAACCGTCCCACCGCCAAGCAGAGCCCGTCGCAGCGGGTCCAGCAGGCACAGCGCCAGAGTCAGGGCTCGAACCGGGTGTGGTGGATCCTGGGTGCGGTGCTGATCGTGGTGGCCGTCGCCTTCGTGGCCGCCATCGCCGCGGGTGGCGGCGGCAACTCGGACGCGGAAGGAGGCGTGGCGTCCCCCTCGGGCGGCACCGTCGTGCCCAACGGCGACGCCTCGTTCGGCAACGTGGAGGCGCGGGGAACCGCGCTGGCACAGTTCGCCGGCGGCGGGACCGACGCCGCCGTGGGCACGCCGGTACCGAGCCTCAACGGCACCACCTTCGACCAGAGCCGCGTCGACATCCCCGCCTCGGGCAAGCCCAAGATCGTCATGTTCGTGGCCCACTGGTGCCCGCACTGCCAGGCCGAGGTGCCCCGCATCCAGGAGTGGCTCGACGCCAACGGCATGCCCGGCGACGTCGACCTCTACACGGTGTCCAGCGGTACCAGCGAGAGCCAGCCCAACTACCCACCCGGCGACTGGCTGCGGGGCGAAGGCTGGTCGGTGCCCACGATGCTCGACGACAAGGAAGGCCGGGCGGCGCTCGCCTACGGCCTCAGCAGCTACCCGTACTTCGTGGTGGTCGACGCCGACGGCAACGTCGTGACCCGCACCTCCGGCGAGCTCAGCACCGAGGCGTGGGAGGCCCTACTGGAGTCGGCCCGCTCGGGCCAGACCGGGGGCACGACCGGCACCACCGGCGCCGCCAGCGAGGCCGGCTGACCGTCACGGACGCCGCAGCCGGCCTGTGAGGATCGGCTCGTCGTCGGCGCGGGCCACTGGGTCGTCGGATTCCTGTCGGAATCCGACAGCGGAACGCGAATCCAGGTACGCGGGCCACTGGGTCGTCGGATTCCTGTCGGAATCCGACAGCGGGACGCGATTCCGGGCAGCCGTCGCGGCAGGTAGCAGGTCGCGGGCCACACCATGCGCAGTGGCGACGAGGCTCAACCGGCGGCGCCGAGGCGCTCGCGGGCCGTGCGGCGAGCCGACGCACCCAACACCGCCGACGCGCAGGCGACGCCCCCACCCATGACCGCCGCGATGCCATGGGCGGACATGGTGCTGGCACCGACCAGGTACAGCCCCGCCACCGGGGTGACGTAGTTGGGCCGGTTGAGCGCGAACTGCCCCGGCGTCACGGCGATGCCGTAGGAGGTCCCCCCGCTGGAGCGGGTGAAGCGCTCGTGGGTGACGGGCGTGGCGCACTCCTCGAACACGATGCTGTCGCGCAGACCGGGCACCACCAGCTCGGCGCGGTCGAGCAACAGGTCGCGGACTTCGGCCTTGCGGGCCCGGTACGCCTCGTTCGTGCGGTACCGCTCCCCCGCCACGGGGCCGCCGCCGTGCAGACCCCAGAAGGCATGGTCGGCCGGCACCAGGCTCATGATCTGCAGGTTGGTCTGGCCGGGACGGCACAGGCGCGGGTTGGCGGGGTCCTTGATGCTGGCCGAGGTGAGGTACACCATCGGCTCGGCCACCAGCTCGCCGCGCTCCAAGGCGGCGTACTCGTCTTCGACGTCGTCGGCGAGCAGGAACAGGTTGGTGTTGGCGAACCCCTCGGCGGCGAGGTCCCGATCGAGGATCAGGTAGACGACGAACAACGGCAGCGACATCTCGAAGTCGGCCACCCGTGCGACGTAGTCGGCGGGCAGGTGCTCCGGCCCCACGAGGTCGAGCACCGTGCGCTTCAGATCGGCGTTGGACACCACCACCGGCGCGTGGACGACCTCCGGCACGCCCTGGGCTCGACGGGCGGACGGCACGTGGAGCTCGACGCCCCGGGCGCGGCCGTCCTCGACGACGATGCGGGTCACCGGCGTCTGCAGCACGACCTCCCCGCCGTGGGCGCGCAGCACCTCCACCAGGCGGTCGGCGATGACCTGGCCCCCGCCCTCCGGGTAGTACGCGCCCTTCAGGTAGTGCATGAGCAGCGCGGCGTGCAGCAGGAGCGAGGCCCGCGACGGGGGTAGGGCGTAGGTGCCGTGCTCGCCGCTCAGCACCGTGCGCAGCCGTGGCGACATGGCGTGCTCGTCGAAGAACTGCCCGAGGGTGGAGTCGAGGTGGGCGATGACCGCCTCGCCCGGCCCCCCGCCCGTGAGCTCGGCGTCGATGGCCACGATGGTGTCCACGAAGGCGTCGACGGCGTCGACTTCGTCGGGGAAGACCTCGTGCAGCCGGGAGCGGTAGACCTCGGGGTCGCGGGGCACCCGGAAGCTGGTCCCGTCGGCGAACAGGAAGGTGTCGAAGCCGTCGGGGTCCATCTCCCGGAAGGGGATCTCGATGCCGAGCGGGGCCAGGATGGACGGGATGCCGCCCCCGGGCTCGCAGTCCCCCAGGTAGTGGATGCCGACGTCGAACTCGTAACCCCCGTGGGTGAACACCGTGCCGTTGCCGCCCGCCACCGAGTGACGGTCGACGACGACCACCTTCCTGCCGGCCACGGCGAGGTAGGCGGCGGCCACCAGACCACCGAGGCCCGCACCCACCACGACGACGTCGGCGTGCCCCAGATCCGTGCGCATGGCACCTCCTCCCCCTTGCTCCGACCAGTCAACCCGCCGGCGCGGCGTGCCCGCCAGGGCCCTTCGTCATGCCCGCGAGGAGACCCGGCCGCGGCGATGTCGAACGCCTCTTCGCGGTGAGGCAACAGCAGCGGGCTACCGCCCTTCGATCACCTCGATGCGCCCGGAGCGTGCCGCCTCGACCATCGCGGCGTGGTCGCGCTCGGTCTGGTCGGCGTAGGCCACCGCGAACGAGGCGATGGCCTTGTCGAGCGTGTCGGAGTTGCCGCAGTAGCCCTCGATCTGCGCCGGGTGCGCCGTGCGGGCGTGGGCCATGGCCAGCTTCGCCCCGCACAGCTGGGCGAACACCAGCAGCGACGCCAGATCCATGGTCTCGGGCTCCGGTGAGGCCTTCCAGTCGCGCAGCTGACGGACGTAGAAGTCGCGCGGCCCGACCTTGGACCAACCCAGGAAGATGTCGCTGGCCGACTGCAACAGCCGCTGGCCGGCGACGACCCGCTGGCCCTGGTTGGCGTAGCCGCTGCGCCCCCACGTGGGCGACAGCACCGAGGGCCAGGCCTCCTTGACCTGCAGGAAGAGGGGGTCCTGGTTCGCCTTGCTCGCCAGCAGCACGATGAAGCACCGGGTGCCGACGCTGCCCACGCCCACCACCTTGCGGGCGGCGTCGACGTACACGTACTGCTCGAGGAGCCACCTGCGGTCGTCGGCCAGGGTGTCCATGTAGCGCAGGAAGAACGTGCGCAGCACCGAGTGCTGCTGGTCGTTCAGGGGCTCGATCAGCGGCGGGTCGGGGACGATCATCCGCTGCCCGTCGACGACGGCCGTGAGCTTGTCCTGGGCCTGCATGCTGGTGCGCGTCCGGGCCTTGGCCACGTTCTTCTCCAGCCTGGCCATCGCCCGCTTGTTCGTGCGCTGCGCAGCCACCTGCAGGAGGTCCTCGATGTCGACCTTGGCGTACCAGCGGTCGAGCTGGCCGTGCACGGCGAGCGTCGCGCACGTCTCGCGGTAGGTGCGCACCGCCGTCTTGGCCGCCTCGATGCCGTCGGATTCGGCCTTGCCATCGGCCCGGGCCGCCAGCACGAAGCTGGTGGCGAGCCGCTTCAGGTCCCACTCCCACGCTGCGGGGAGGGTCTCGTCGAAGTCGTTGAGGTCGAACACCAGGTGCCGCTCGGGGGTGCCGAACCCGCCGAAGTTGAGGCAGTGGGCGTCGCCGCAGGCCTGCACGAGGATGCCGCTGTCGGGGCTACCGGCCAGGTCGTGGGCCATGAGGGCCGCAGCGCCGCGGTAGAACGTGAACGGCGACACCAGCATCCGCCCGTAGCGAACCGCCACCAGGTCCGGCAGGCGACGCTTGTCCAGAGCCCCGACGATGGCGACCGGATCGCGCCCGTCGGACTCGAAGGCGGCGTGGCTCGTGCGGGGGGCGCGCTCGCGGCGGGACTTGCCCAGCGCGCGCAGCTCCTCCCGGGACAGGACCGGCGGCGCCGCCAGCTCGGACACGGGCTGCTGGGCACGGCGAGCGGCCGGCGCCTTGCGCGCCGCCGGGGCCTTGCGCGCCGCCGGGGCCTTGCGCGCCGCCGGGGCCTTCTTCGCTGCGGGGGCCTTGCGCGCCGCCGGGGCCTTGGGCGCCGCCGGGGCCTTCTTCGCTGCGGGGGCCTTCTTCGCCGCCGGAGCCCGGCGGGTGGGCGGCGTGGACGGGATGTCGGACATGACGGACCTCCTCGGCGGCGACGGCCATCCGGCGCGGCGCAGGAGTGTACGACGACGACGGGCCCGACGGGATGAATCCTGGACCCGTTGCCCGGCTACGCTTCCCCGCCGATCCGCGACCATCGAGGGGGTTCGCCGTGCGCATCGGCGTGTTCACCATGCAGACCGCCACCGTCGAGGCCATGGTGGCTGACGCCCGTGCGGTACGGGAGGCGGGCTTCGCCTCGTTCTGGTCGCCCCAGATCTTCAACGTCGACGCGCTGACCGCTCTGGCGGTCGTTGCGCGGGAGGTGCCCGATCTCGAGCTGGGCACCTTCGTGGTGCCCACCTTCCCCCGTCACCCCACCATGCTGGCGGCCCAGGCCCGCACCGTGCAGCAGCTCGCCGGCGGCCGGTTGACGCTGGGCATCGGGCTGTCCCACCAGATCGTCATCGAGATGCTGCTGGGGATGTCGTTCGACAAGCCCGTGCGCCACATGCGGGAGTACCTCGAGATCCTCACCCCGCTGCTGCGAGGTGAGCCGGCGGCCTACGAGGGCGAGGTGCTCTCGACCCAGCTCGCCCTCGACATCCCCGAGTCGACGCCGGTGCCGGTGCTGGTCGCCGCGCTGGGCACCCAGATGCTCAACGTCGCCGGGCGGCTGGCCGATGGCACCGCAACGTGGATGACCGGCCCCCGGACGCTGGCCGACCACATCGTGCCGACCATCCGCGCCGCCGCGGAGCGGGCCGGACGGCCGGCGCCCCGCATCGCCGCCGGGCTGCCGGTGGGCGTGTGCGACGACGCCGAGGCGGCACGAGCGACGGCCGGGAACCTGTTCTCGATCTACGACGGGCTGCCCTCCTACCGGGCCATGCTCGACCGGGAGGGCGCGACCGGCCCCGCCGATGTGGCGATCGTGGGCGACGAGGCCGCCGTTCGGGCGCAGATCGAGCAGTTGGCGGAGGCGGGCGTGACCGACCTGGTGGCCGTGCCCTTCACCGAGCCGGACCGCACCCTGGACCTGCTGCGTTCCCTGCTGTAGGGCGGGTGCCCGCCTAGAGCTGGGCGGCGATGAGCTGGGCGTAGGCGGTGCCGCCCTCGGGTCTGAGGTGCATCCCGTCGTCGTAGAAGTACTCGGGGTGGGCGCTGCCCACCGAGTGCCAGTCGACGAGGCGCACGTTGGGGTAGTTGCCGGCGTGGGACAGGATCACGTCGTTGACCGGGCCCTCCCAGTTGCGCGGCACCTTGCACGTCAACACGATCACCCGGGGCACGCCGGACAACGCGTCCATCATGGCGGTGAACTGCTCGTCGGTGATCGGGCCGTTGTTGCCCAGGTGCACCACCACGACGTCGCCGAGCTGGCCGGTGTCGCGGAACCACCGCACGGCCTCGACACCCGCCTGTGGCGAGCGCCCGACCTCGGCGTTGACCAGCAGGCCCGAGCCGAGCACGCTCGCCATCTGGGGCTGGGCGCCGAGCATGACCGAGTCACCGACCCCCAGGATGCGCAGCGGCGCGGTGGTCGTCGGCGGCGCCGGCGCGGTGGTCGGCGCGGTCGTCGTCGTGGCCACTCCCCCGCCGGATCCGGCCGTGGTGGTCGTCGACGGCGACGTGGTGGTGGTGGTGGTGGTGGCCGGGGCCGCCGTCGTCGACGTGGCGGGGGCCTCGGCCGGGCTCTGCCCGTCGGTGGGCGGGCCGGCGATGAAGCCGGGCGCCAGGGTGCCGCCCTCGGTGGCGAAGGCCAGGTAGTCGGGCACCTCGGGCCTGTCGGCCTGCACGAGGGTCACGGCCAGGAGTGCGCACACGCCGACCGCGAAGGTGGTGAGGAACCCCCACCGGAAGGTGAGTCGGCGCCGGGTCAGACCCTCGGTGGCCCGCAGGCGGGCCCAGCGACGGCTCAGGGCCCCGGTGCGGATGGGCGTCTCGACGAATCGGAACGAGAGCTCGGCCAGCCCCACCGTGAGCGCGGCGCGCACGACCAGCAGCGGCCAACCGTCGAAGGGCACGTCGGCATCGGGCCGGGTGAGCGTGACCACGGGCCAGTGCCACAGGTAGAGGGAGTACGAGCGCACCCCGATCCAGACCAGGGCGGGCAGTGCGAGGACCCGACCGATGTGGGCCCCGGGGTGCACGGCCACCGCGATCACCACGAGCGTGAGCAGGCCGAGCAGGAAGAACCCGCCCCGGTACAGCCACGGATCGAACTCCGACACGGTCAGGTGCATCCAGCCCAGCGCGGCCAGCGCCGCCAGCCCGGCACCGTTCAGCACCACCTTGGCGCCGGGCGCGACGTCACGGCGCAGCCGCCACGGCGACCAGGCGAAGGCCGCCACGGCCCCCAGCAGCAGCCCCGAGGCGCGGGTGTCGGTGCCGTAGTAGACGCGGGAGGGGTCCGCGCCCGGCGTGTACAGCACGGCCATCCACACCGCCGAGGCGACCGCGGCGCCGAACAGCACCCACGGCAGCCGACGGCGTCCGAACAGGGCCAGCCCGCCCACGAAGAGCAACGGGAACAACAGGTAGAACTGCTCCTCGACCGCGAGCGACCAGAGGTGCTGCAGCGGCGAGGGTCGCCCCGACGACTCGAAGTAGGAGCGCTCGGCGATGATCTGATACCAGTTGGTCACGTAGGCGAAGGCGGCCGCGATGTCCCCTCGGAGACTCGCGGCCTCGTCGCGCAGGAAGACGGCGAAGGTGACCGCGGCGGCTGCCAGCAGGACGTAGAGCGCCGGGAGCAGTCGCCGGGCCCGACGCTGCCAGAACCCGCCGAGGTCGACCCGACCGGCCTTGCGCTGCTCGGCGAGCAGCAGCGAGGTGATCAGGTAGCCGCTGATGACGAAGAAGACCTCGACGCCCAGGAAGCCACCCGGGATCCAGGCGACGTCGAGGTGGTAGAGGATGACCGAGACCACGGCCAGGGCCCGCAACCCGTCGATGCCCGGCACGTAGGCCAGGTGGGGGGCGCGCCGGCGCGGCGCGGACTCGAGCGTGGGGGGCGGGTGGGGCACGGGGAGATTGTCTCCGACGGGGCGCGACGATGTCCGGTCAGGGTACGCGCCGCCCGGGCCCCCGCTTCGGCGACCTTAGCGCACCCGCGACGAGCCGCGACACGCACGGAGGGGGGCGGGGCAGGGCATGCTGGAGCCGTGGACGCCGGCCTGCTCGTCGCGCTCGCCGGCTGGCTCGCCGGGTGGTGGCTGCTGTGGCGCCTGCCGGTCGTGGGTGACCAGGCCGCCGTCGGCGCCGCGGCGCCGGCGGGCGACGCATCCGCCACCCGGGCCGGCTGCACCGTGGTGATCCCCGCCCGCGACGAGGAGGGATCGCTGCCCCTGCTGCTCGCGTCGCTGGCCGACCAGACCGTCCGCCCTCGGCGGGTGGTGGTGGTCGACGACCACTCCACCGACGCCACCGGCGAACTGGCCCGTCGGTTCGAGGGCGTCACCGTGCTCGACGCGCCCGACCTGCCCCCCGGCTGGTTGGGCAAGCCGTGGGCGTGTCACGTCGGCGCCGGGCACGAGGCCGGGGCGGCGCACGACACGGACACGCTGGTGTTCCTCGACGCCGACGTGCGCCTCGCTCCCGACGGTCTCGCCTCGCTGCTCGGGGAGCTCGAACGGCGGGGTGGCGTGGTGTCGGTGCAGCCGTTCCACCGCACCGAGCGGCCCTACGAGCAGCTCAGCGCCGAGTTCAACGTGGCCGCCGTCATGGGGCTCGCCAGCGCGTCACCGGGCCGGGACGGGCGGGCACGAGCCGCCAACGGCCCGTGCCTGGCGCTGCGCCGCGAGCTCTACCACGCCATCGGCGGCCACGCCGCGGTGCGCAACGAGATCGTGGAGGACGTCGCACTCGGCCGTGCCACGCGCGCCCTCGGCGAACCCGTGGTCGTGCTCGGCGGCGGGGCGCGAATCGCGTTCCGCATGTACCCGGGCGGTCCGGGGCAGCTCGTGGAGGGCTGGTCCAAGAACCTGGCATCGGGTGCCGCCTCGGTGGGAGCCGTGCGCCTCGTCGCCATGGTGGCCTGGGTGACCGCGCTGTGCAGCCCCCTGCAGCTGCTGGCCGAAGGCGCACTCGGGTCCGACGGCCGGACCGTCGCCTACGGCGTGGCGCTGTACGGGGCCTGCGCCGTGCAGCAGCGCGTGATGCTGCGCCAGTTGGGCGACTTCCGGTGGTGGACCGCTGCCGGCTATCCGATCCCGGTGCTGGCCTTCGTGGCCGTCTTCCTCCGGTCCCTGTGGCTCACCCTCGTGCGACGCCGGGTGACCTGGCGGGGCCGCACGATCCCCCTCGCCACCGAGGGCCGCTGAACAGGCGGGGATAGCCTCCATCCCGTGCCCCCCATCGAGCTCGACGACAAGGTCGCGCTCGGACTGGACATCGTGGTGTGGATCGTCGCCGGGTTCGCCGCCGGCTACGCAGCACATCGACGTTCGCTGGAGCGGCTGGGGCGCGTCGGCCCGGTGACCCGGCTCCGTCGCTTCGAGCAGGGCGGACGCTGGTACGAGCGCCGGCTGCGCATCAAGCGGTGGAAGGACCGCCTCCCCGAAGCCGGCGCCTTCTTCGCCGGCGGCGTGTCCAAGAAGCACCTGGTGGGCCGCGACCCGGCCTCCCTGCAGCGCTTCGTGCTCGAGTCCCGTCGAGCGGAGCTGACCCACTGGTGGGTGCTGGGTGTCGGACCGCTCCTGTTCCTGTGGAACCCCGTGTGGCTGGCCGTGGTGATGTGCGTGTACGCGGCGGCGGCCAACGTGCCGTGCCTGCTGGTCCAGCGCTACAACCGCGCCCGGCTGCTGCGGGTGCTGGCCCGGGCGAGCGCTACCCCTTGACGACGCCCACCGGTCGCAGACGGGCCACCCGGTGGGCGAGGCCGGCGCCCTCGCACACCTCGGCGACGGCGTCGACGTCCTTGTAGGAGAACGGCGCCTCCTCGGCCAGGCCCTTCCAGGAGCTGGCCCGCACGCCGATGCCCGAGGCCTCGAGGTCCTGGCGGAGCTGCTCGCCCCGGATCTGTCGGCGCGCCGCGTGGCGGCTCATGACCCGTCCCGCCCCGTGCGCGGCGGAGTGGAAGGCGGGGCCGTCGCCGCCGGCAAGCACCCACGAGGCGGTGCCCATGGAACCCGGCACGAGCACGGGCTGGCCCGTGACGGCGAACGCCGGCGGCAGGTCCGGATGGCCCGGCGGCAGTGCCCGCGTGGCGCCCTTGCGGTGCACGCACAGCAATCGCTCGGTCCCGTCCACCACGTGGTGCTCCAGCTTGGCCAGGTTGTGGGAGACGTCGTAGAGCAGCGCGAGGTCGTCGTGGCCCGTGGTCCGCCCGAACGACATCCGGGTGGCGTGGGTGAGCAACTGGCGGTTGGCCCGGCCGTAGTTGGCGGCGGCGACCATGGCCCCCAGGTAGGCCCGGCCCTCGGGCGAGTCCACCGGCACGCAGGCGAGCTGGGGGTCCGGCACGCGGATGCCGTAGCGGGGCATGGCCTGGCCCATGGCACGCACGTGATCCGAGCAGATCTGGTGACCGAGACCGCGGGAGCCGCAGTGGATCATCACGCACACGCCCCCGGGACGCAGCCCGAAGGCCTCGGCCCGCGCCCCGTCCAGCACCTGCTCGACCACCTGGACCTCGAGGAAGTGGTTCCCCGACCCCAGGCTGCCCACCTGCTCGAGCCCCCGGGCCAGCGCCCGATCCGACACGGCGGTCGGATCCGCGTCCCCCAGCACGCCGCCGTCCTCGCAGTGAGCCAGGTCCGCCGCGGTGCCGTAGCCCCGCTCCACCGCGCAGCGGGCACCGCCCGCCAGCACGGCCTGCAGCTCGGTGACGCCCCGCAGGTGCCAGACCGCACCGCGCCCCAGCCCCCGGGGGATCGAGCGGTCGAGGTCGTCGAGCAGCGTCGTGAGACGGGGCGCCAGCTCGTCGAACATCAGCGACGAGACCAGCAGCCGCACCCCGCAGGAGATGTCGAAGCCCACGCCGCCGGGTGAGACCACGCCCCCGGTGGCGACGTCGGTGGCGGCGACTCCGCCGATGGGGAAGCCGTACCCCCAGTGCACGTCGGGCATGGCGAACGAGGCGGTGACGATCCCCGGCAGCGTGGCGACCGCGGCGACCTGGTCGAGGGACCGGTCGTCGAGTGCGGCCGGCAGCAGGGTGTCCGAGGCGAAGAGCACCCCCGGCACCCGCATGTCGCCGCGACGCTCGATCCGCCACCGCCACGGGGTCTCGCGGTGCAGGCGAGGGATGTCCCGGGTCCGGCCCATGCCATCTGTCTACCGTGTGCGGTGCCGCCGGGGAACCGGTGGCGTGCGCTCGTGCGTCCCACCCGATGCCGAGACGGAGGAGACCGACATGAGGCGAGCACGGGTGCTGGCCGCGATGATGGCCCTGACGCTGACGGGTGTGGCGTGCGGGAACGACGAGGACGGGGGTGACGCTGCGATGGGCGGAGGCGACGTGGTGCAGGCAGAGCTGGCCCGGGTGGCGGTCGATCCCCGCCGGGCCGACGGCGCGGCCGCGGCCGACAACGCCTTGGGCACCGACCTGTACCGCCTGCTGGTGGCCGAGCGACAGGGCAACCTCGTGTTCTCGCCCTACAGCATCGCGGTGGCCCTTGCCATGACCCGCAACGGCGCCGCGGGCGACACCGCGGCCGAGATGGACGCCGTGCTCCACGCCGAGCTGGCCGGTGACCTGAACACCGGCTTCAACGCCCTCGACGCGGCGCTGGCGGCCCGCAACGGCGAGCGCAGCTCCGGGGAGGAGCGCACCGGCGAGGTGCGCATCGCCACGGCCAACGCCCTGTGGCCGCAAGCCGGCCAGCCGTTCCAGCAGGCCTTCCTCGACACCCTCGCCGCGCAGTACGGCGCCGGACTGCACACCGTGGACTACGGCGACCCCGAGACCGCCCGGGGCGAGATCAACGACTGGGTGGCCGACCGCACCGAGGACAGGATCCCCGAGCTCGTCCCCGCCGGGCTGCTCGATCCGCTCACCCGGCTGGTGCTCACCAACGCCGTGTACTTCAAGGCCCCCTGGCGCGAGCAGTACGCGGCGCTGGGCGACCGGATCTTCACCCTGCCCGACGGCACCTCCGTCGCGGTGCCCACCATGACCGGCGGGTCCGGCGGCCGATACGGGTCGGGCGCCGGCTGGAGCGCCGCAGCGCTGCCCTACCTCGGCGACGAGCTGGAGAT
The DNA here is from genome assembly GCA_025456085.1 of Acidimicrobiales bacterium. GTDB lineage: Bacteria > Actinomycetota > Acidimicrobiia > Acidimicrobiales > Acidimicrobilacustridaceae > JALOLF01. The sequence continues at coordinate 2,635 of JALOLF010000078.1, read as the reverse complement.
GGTGGTCGTGGTTCCCGACGATCTCGGCGCCTTCGAGGCCGGCCTCGACCCCCGGACGATCGAGACCGTGCGGAGCCAGCTCGACGAGACGCTGCTCTACGCGCAGCTGCCGCTGTTCACCTTCCGCAGCCAGCTCCCGCTGGGAGGCACGCTGCAGGCGCTGGGCATGCCGACGGCCTTCGATCCCGATCGGGCCGACTTCTCGGCCATGACCGCCGAGGAGGACCTGTTCATCTCCGCCGTGCAACACGAGGCGTTCATCGCCGTCGACGAACAGGGCACCGAGGCGGCCGCGTCCACCGCAGTGATGATGCGGGCCAGGGGCGCACCGGTCGGCGGCACCCTCGTGGCGGACCGGCCGTTCCTGTTCGCCGTCCGCGACGTGGCCACCGGCGCCGTGCTGTTCCTGGGTCGCGTCGTGGACCCCCGCACCGGGTGAGGCCGTCGGAGCGGGGTCATCGTCTGGCGCCCCACACCGCCGACACCATCATCGAGGCCTGGGGGCCCACCGTCGAGGACTGCCTGGCCGAGGCGGTGGCGGCGCTGGTGAGCTGCTTCGCCGAGCTCCCCCCGACGCCGGCGCGCCGCTCGGCGTCGGTGTCGGTGTCGGCGACGACACCGGAGGACCTGCTGGTGGCGGTGCTCGAAGAGGTCGTGTTCCGTCTCGACGTCGACGGCACGATCCCCGTGGACGCGACGTTCGTCGTGCGGCGAGAGGACGACGGCTGGCGGGCGACGGGCACGTTCCAGGTGTGCGACGCCGCCCGGGCCGACGCCACCGGCGCGGTGCCCAAGGCCGTCGCCCGCTCGGACCTGGAGTTCGGCGAGCGGGACGGCGGGTGGGTGGCCCGCGCCACCGTCGACGTGTAGGGCCCGCCGCGCCGCGGGCCGGTCGTGGGCGCTACGCCGGGCCGGGTACGGCGTAGGGCGACACCGTCAGCACGAGCGGCGTGGTGACGTCGGCCGCCCAGTCCGCAGCGGCCGCCGCGTCGACGCCCGGGCCGGCGAACCCGATGGTGCGGCGCGCCTGGAGCGTGTCCCAGGGCTCGACGCGGGGATCGGTGTTGGGGATGGGCAGCACGATGCTGGTCCCGGCGGCGCCGTAGAAGTGGGCGTCGCCCCAGCACTGCTGCACGGCGCTGTTCGCCTGGTCGGCGTAGAACCAGTCCACCGCCCCGTCGTAGCCACCCGCGAAGGCGACGTCGGTCGCCAGCGACACCGTCGTGAGCACGGAGCCCTGCGGGCCGGTCACCAGCTCCCAGTCCGCCAGACCGGTCCCCACGGCGTCGGGCGAGCCGTCGATGGTCACGCCACCGGGCACCGTGGAGCTGCGGTACGTCATGCCCCGCGCCGCGGCGGAGAAGTCGAGGAAGTCCATGATCCCCGGGATGGCGTGCACCCGCAGGTCGGTGAGGATCTCCTCGCGGTCCCGGTACAGCAGGTGCGTGCGCTGCGTGAGCGGGCCGCTGTTGGCACCGACGTAGGACCGGATGGCGCGCACCGGGCCGTCGATGTTGGCCACGAAGGCGCCCTCGCCGTCGGCGAAGGTGGCGTTGCTGCGCCCGCAGGTGCCGAGCCCGAAGCGGTTCTTGACGCCGTCGAGGACGTCGACGCCGGTGGCGCCGCCCGCGTCGACGCGCCAGGAGCTCTCGATCCAGCGGTCCCCGAAGCCCACCCGGTACACGGGGGTCTGCACGGTCGAGGTCTCGGGGTTCGGCCCGTCGGCGCGCAGGTAGGTGGTCCGGTACGGGCCGGAGGTCAACGTGAAGTCGTAGCGGACGTGGTCGCGACCGGCCCAGGGACCGAGGGTCCCGTCCGAGCGGAACAGGTACACCCAACCGGTCTGGTCGTCGCCGCGGGGGTCGTCGAAGCGCACCACCACGCCGCTGCCGGGCAGGACACCGGCAGGCTCGTGCTCCTCACCAGCACGGGGCATGCCGCCGCCGTCGCGCACCATGAACACCAGCTCGTCGTCGGCGTCGAAGGTCGCGTCGCCGTCCGGGCCCACGAAGGTCGACGGATCGGCGTACTGCAGCGCGGTGACGCCGATGGGCGCCGTGCCGTAGACGGTTCCCTCCACCCCGGCGGTGGCGTTCGACGTCGGCTGGCTCCCGAAGTCCACGACCTTGCGCTCGTCGACCTGCACCGGGATCCGGGTCCACGTCGGCACGCCGTCGGGGCGGCTGTGGGCGAAGGCCACGATCCGGTCGGGATCGGCACCCAGCAGGTCCGGCAGCTGCGAGCCGGTCAGCACCACGGGCGCGTCCGGCCGCACCACGGTGTTGATGTCGTCGCAGGCCACCAACCCGACGACGGCGAGCACGACCGCGACCAGCACTCCCCCACGACGCATCCGCCGAAACTACCCGCGGACCATGGCCGGGGTGACCTCGGTCCCTGCCACGTCGGGTCCAACGGGTGGACACTCAGCGTGAACCCCCCACCTCCAGCGCAGACGGGAGGAACCGTCATGAGCGCTGCCCCTGTCGTCGACCGCGCCGGCACCGGCCCCGGAACGCTGGCCCCCGAGACCCGTTCCCCCCACCCGGGCCGCCATCGCCGGCGCTGGGTCGGCCGGCAGTGGCGCAGCCACCGGTGGCGCACGCTGCTGGTGCTGGCCGCGGCGATGTCCGTG
>JALOLF010000191.1 GCA_025456085.1 Acidimicrobiales bacterium | reverse complement strand
CGACGTGCGCCCACCGCCATCCGGACGGCAGCGCCGACGCGGGCTGGCCGGGTCGGCGCACGACCGCGACCGTCGTGGCCCGACGCACCTCCTCGGCCCGTTCCCAGGTGGGCAGACCGGCGGCGGCGTCCCACCCCAGCACGAGGAACAACTCGGGCGGGTCCGGCCCACGGCGCAGCGCGGCGAGCGTGTCGGCGGTGTAGGAGGGACCCCCGCGGTCGATCTCCAGGGTGCTCACCTCCAGCCCCGCGATGGCCTCGACGGCAGCTCGGGCGAGGGCCAGGCGATCGGCGACGGGGCTGACCTCGCGCAGTGCGGTCTTCTGCCACGGCTCGTTGGCCACCACCAACAGCACACGGCCCAGACCGAGCTGGTGGCGGGCGTTGACCGCCACCGCCACGTGCCCGTTGTGGGGAGGATCGAAGGTGCCGCCGAAGACGCCGAGTCGCTCGGTCACGACGGGAGTCTACGAACCAGGCGGGCGCCGGTCGCCGGGAGCTGTGACCGCCTGCTCCTATCGAGCGCCGCGGTCGTTGACAACCCGAGTGACCGATGTCACCCCCGCTCTCGGGAACAACACGGCCGCGATGGGCAGTTACAGGTGTGTCATTCCGGCGCAGATCGCCGGAGCTGCAAACCCCCCGACGAAAAGGAGTTCCCTCACCCGGGGCGGATCGGGCACCATGTCCGGTCCCCGAAGCACCCACCCGGGTCGGGATGGAGTTGAGAAGCATGACGGATTCGGTCGGCCAGTACCTGAACGAGATCGGGCTCGTGCCCCTGCTCACCGCACAGGAGGAGCGCGAGCTCTCCCAGACGATCGAGAAGGGCCGTGACGCCCAGGCTCGTCTCGATGCCGGCGAACGGGGCGTCGAGCTCCAGCGGGCCGTCCGACAGGCGGCGAAGGCCAAGGACCGGTTCATCCGGGCCAACCTGCGTCTCGTGGTGAGTGTGGCGCGCCGCTACCCGCTCCCCCCGGGCATGGAACTGCTCGACCTCATCCAGGAGGGCAACCTGGGGCTGGAGCACGCCGTCGACAAGTTCGACTGGCGCAAGGGCTTCAAGTTCTCCACCTACGCCACGTTCTGGATCCGCCAGGCCATCGGCCGGGCCCTCGACCAGAAGGCCAGCCTGGTGCGCCTGCCCGGCGACCGCTCCGCCGGCCTGCGCGCCGCGCTGCGGGCCGTGTCGGGCGACGGCGACGAGCTCGACGACGAGCACGCACGCCTGCACCGGCTGACCACGCCCACCTCCCTCGACCGCACCATCGGCGACGACGACTCCAACGAGCTCATCGACCTCCTGGCCGACGCCAACCCCGGCCCCGAGGCGCTGGTCATGGCCCAGGTCGAAGAGGAGATGGTCACCGACCTGCTGTCGGTGCTCGATGCCCGTGCCCGCCACGCGGTCGAGCAGCGCTTCGGGCTCCACGACGGACGCAAGCGCTCCTACCGCGAGGTCGGCGAGGAGCTCGGCGTGACCGCAGAGGCCGCCCGTCGGCTTGTCAAGCGGGCCGTGGCCTCCGTCCGGGAGCAGGCGGCCGAGCGCATCGACGCCGCCTGATCGGGCACCGTCCCCGGCTGCGCCGTCGGGCGCCCGGGCACCCGGGCGGGCCCGGCTCGTGAAGCACCTTGCACCCGGCCCCGCGTTGCAGCCACCCTTTGCCCCCGTGGAACAGACCTGGACTCCCTCGTCGTGGCGTGACCGACCCGTCGCCCAACAGCCCGACTGGCCGTCACCCGACGACCTGGACCGGGTCACCAAGACCCTCACCGGCTATCCCCCGCTCGTCTTCGCCGGCGAGGCGAGGGCCCTGAGGGAACGCCTCGCCCGCGTGGCGCGGGGCGAGGCGTTCCTGCTCCAGGCCGGCGACTGCGCGGAGTCCTTCGAGGCCTTCTCGGCCGACGCCATCCGCGACAAGCTCAAGGTCATCCTCCAGATGGCCGTGGTGCTCATGTACTCCGCCGGCGTCGAGGTCGTGAAGGTCGGACGCATCGCCGGCCAGTACGCCAAACCGCGGTCGTCGTCGACCGAGACCGTCGAAGGCGTCGAGCTGCCGTCGTTCCGCGGTCACCTCGTCAACGACATCGCCTTCACCGAGGCCGCCCGTCTGGCCGACCCCGAGCGGCTCCTCACCGCCTACCACCAGTCCTCGGCCACGCTCAACCTGCTGCGGGCCTTCACCAAGGGTGGCTTCGCCGACCTGCGCCGGGTGCACGCCTGGAACCAGGAGTTCGTGGCCAGCTCGGCCGAGGGCCGCCGCTACGAGCAGATGGCCGACGAGATCGACCGGGCCCTGCGCTTCATGGCCGCCTGCGGGGTGCTGTCGGGCGCCAACCCGCAGCTCCACGAGGTCGACTTCTGGACGAGCCACGAGGCGCTCATCCTCGGCTACGAGGAGGCGCTCACCCGACGCGACTCCATCACCGGCGACTGGTACGACTGCTCGGCGCACTCCATCTGGATCGGCGAGCGCACCCGTCAGCTCGACGGTGCCCACGTCGAGTTCTTCCGGGGCGTGCAGAACCCCATCGGCTGCAAGATCGGCCCGACCGCCACCCCCGACGAGGTCGTGGCGTTGTGCGACGCCCTCGACCCCCACCGTCAGGCCGGTCGCCTGACGCTCATCACCCGCATGGGCGCCACGGCCGTGGAGGAGGCGCTGCCGCCGCTGCTGGAGGCGGTACGCGACAGCGGCCACCCCGTGGTGTGGGCGTGCGACCCCATGCACAGCAACACCTTCACCGCGCCCAACGGCCGCAAGACCCGCCACTTCGACGACGTGCTGGCCGAGATCGCCGGGTTCTTCCGGGCCCACGACCGGGTGGGCACCTGGCCCGGAGGCGTCCACGTGGAGCTCACGGGCGACGACGTCACCGAGTGCCTCGGCGGCGGCGACGAGGTCTCCAACGACGACCTCGACACGCGCTACGAGACGATGTGCGATCCCCGCCTGAACGCCCGCCAGTCCATCGACCTGGCGTTCCGCGTCGCGGAGCTGCTGCGCCACCGCTGAGCCCGTGCCGCTCGCCCGACCCCAGAAACGCGGGTGAATCTTGAGTTTTCGGGTCGGGAATTGATAGAAAGGGGGAAATCCTGATCGGATTCGTCAGCTTTAGGCGGGCGACCGATCGCCACCGGGAGGGAACGCCCCCATGCTGCAGCGAGAGATCGATCTCGAGTCCGCCGCGGACATCGCCCAGTTCGAGGCGAACCTGGACCGCTACCTGAGCGGCGATCTGCCCGAGGACGTGTTCCGGGTCATCCGGCTCAACAACGGCATCTACGGCCAGCGTCAGGGCGGCACCAACCAGATGGTGCGGGTCAAGTTCCCCTACGGCTCGGCCACCCCCGAGCAGCTCGAGATGTGCGCCCACATCGCCGAGCGCTACTCACGGGGCTGGGGCCACATCACCACCCGACAGAACATCCAGTTCCACTTCGTGCAGCTCACCGACGTCCCCCAGGTCATGCGGGACCTCGCCTCGGTCGGGCTCACCACCCGGGAGGCGTGCGGGGACACGGTCCGCAACATCCAGGGCTGCCACCTCGCCGGCGCCTGCCCCTTCGAGGTGCTCGACATCTCCCCCTGGGCGGAAGCGGCCTTCCAGTACTTCCTGCGTCACCCGTTCGGCCAGCGCCTCCCCCGGAAGTTCAAGATCAACTTCTCGGGCTGCGCCACCGACTGCGGACAGGCCATGTTCAACGACGTCGGCGTCGTGGGCGTGACCCGCACCCTCGACGACGGCACCGTCGAGGCCGGCTTCCGCGTCTATCTGGCCGGCGGCCTCGGGGCCACGCCGCACCCCGCGCTGGCGCTGGAGGACTTCACGGCCCGGGAGGAGCTGCTGCCCACCATCGAGGCCTGCCTGCGGGTGTTCGAGCAGGAGGGCAACCGCCGCAACAAGCTGCGGGCCCGCATGAAGTGGCTCGTGGACACCCTCGGCTGGGAGGAGCTCCAGCAGCGCATCCTGGCGCAACGCCGGCTGCTCCCGGCCATCGCCGGCTGGCCCGGCGGGCTGCCCGAGGAGGTCGTCAAGCACGGCGACGCCCCCGCCGGCCTGCAGACCGGCGTGACCCCCACCCCCGTGGGTCACGGCACGCCCGTGGCGCTGCGAGCCACCCGCCCCTACGACCGCTGGGTCGAGGCCAACGTCGTGCGCGGCGCGGCCAAGGGCACCGTGTCCGCCTACGCCTGGGCTCGGCTCGGCGACCTGACCGCCGAGCAGTTCCGGGCGCTGGCCGCCATCCAGCGCGACCTCGGCCTCGAGGTGCGGCTCACCAACCGCCAGAACGTCGTCTACCGGGGCCTGAGCGAGCACCAGCTGCCCGTGCTGTACGCCCGGCTGGAGGCACTGGGCATGGCCGAGCCGGGTGCCGAGCTGGCCCGCGACGTCGTCGCCTGCCCCGGCGCCGACACCTGCAACCTGGCCGTGACCCAGTCCCGCGGCCTGGCCGATGCCATCGGCGCCGCCCTCGAGGAGGCCGGCCTGTCCGAGGTCGGCGGGGTGCGCACCAACATCTCGGGCTGCACGAACTCCTGCGGACAGCACCACGCCGCCGACATCGGCTTCTTCGGCGCCGAACGGCGGGTGCACGGCCGCAGCGCCCCCGGCTACCAGATGCTGCTCGGCGGCTACGTGGGCCAGGAGCGCATCCACTTCGGCGAGAAGGCGCTGCGCCTGCCCGCCAAGCACGCGCCACAGGCCGCGGTCCGGGTGGTGGCCCGCTTCGCGGCCGAGCGCGAGGCCGGCGAGACGTTCCGGTCCTGGCTGGAGCGCGCCGGCGGCGCCCGGGCCGTCGCCGAGGACCTGCGCGACCTCGATGCCTTCCCCGAACCCGATCAGGCCCCGGACTTCTACGTGGACTACGGCGAGACCGGCCCCTACGTGGCCGAGGTCGGCGCCTCGGAGTGCGCGACGTGAGCCTGCTGACCGCGGACCACGGGACCGCCCCCCGCCGGCCCGGGGACTTCTCCGACGCCGCGCTGAGCGACCTGTCGGTCGAGTTCGAGCGGCTCCCGGCGTCCAAGATCATCCAGTGGGCGGTCGACAACTTCGCGCCGCACCTGGCGCTCACGGCGTCGATGACCGACGCCGTGCTCATCGACCTGGCCGTGGCGGTCTACCCGGCCATCGAGGTGGTGTTCATCGACACCGGCTACCACTTCCCCGAGACCCTCGAGACCGTGGAGCGCGTACGTCGCCACTACGGGCTCAACCTGAAGATCATGACCGTCGCCCACCACGACGAGGCGCTGTGGCAGGTCGACCCCGAGAACTGCTGCTCGGCGGTGAAGGTCGGCCAGCTCGACCGGGCGCTGCTGGGCAAGGCGGCGTGGATGAGCGGACTGCGCCGGGCCGAGGCCGACAGCCGGGTGCAGGCGCCGCTCGTGGCCCGGGACCTGCGGGGTCTGATCAAGGTCAACCCCATCGCCCTGTGGAGCGACGAGGAGATCGCCGACTACATCGCCGAGCACGACGTGCCGGTGAACCCGCTGCTCGCCCGGGGCTACCTGTCGATCGGGTGCATGCCCTGCACCTCGCTGCCGACCGATCCCGACGATCCCCGCTCGGGGCGCTGGCACGGACGCGACAAGACCGAGTGCGGCCTGCACGAGATCTGATCCCCGGCCCGATCGGGCCGAGCCGACGGGTGGGGCGGCACCGGAGGACCACCCCACCCGTGGCGGTCACGCCTCGCAGGTGAACACCAGGTCGACGCCGTCGGCGTGGCACACGTCGGTGCCGGCGTCGCCGTGCACCGTGTCGACCCCGGCCCCCCCGTCGTCGGTGAAGATCAGGTCGTCGTCCGCGCCGCCCTGCACGGCATCCGCGATGCCGTCGTCGTCGGTGGCGGCGTCGATCGTGTCCTTCCCGGCGCCACCCACGAGGGTGTCCCACCCGGCACGACCGATCAGCCAGTCGCTGTCGTCGCCACCGTAGAGCTGATCGCCGCCCTGCTCGCCGTCGAGCAGGTCCCCGCCGGCGTCGCCCATGAGCAGGTCGATGCCGTCCCCGCCCTGCAGGTTGTCGCTGCCGGTGCCGCCGCGGACGATGTCGTCGCCGCTGCCGGCGTGGGCGGTGTCGTTGCCGGCGCCGAGGCAGATCCGGTCGTGGCCCGATCCGGCACGCACCACGTCGTTGCCGCCCAGGGCCACGATGACGTCGGCACCCGGGGTGCCCACCAGCACGTCGTTGCCGTTGGTGCCCACGACGGTGGCCGGCAGGCCCTCGCACCAGAAGGCGCCGGGGTCGACGAAGCCGGCGCCGGCGTGGGCGGGCGCGGCGACGGCCACGGCCGCGGCCGCCGCGGCGACGGCGAGGGCGGCCGCCCGGCGAGCGGTGCGGCCGCGGTGCGCGGCGTGCACCTGCGGGAACCGGCGAGCGGGTCGCGTCCCGGTGGGGGCGGTGTGGTCGGAACGTG
>JALOLF010000077.1 GCA_025456085.1 Acidimicrobiales bacterium | reverse complement strand
CCTGAAGGAGTACTACGCGGAGCTGAGCGACGCCGAGCTGCGCGAGCGCCAGGAGTTCGCCTTCGAGGCCGCGGTGCGCATGCGGGACCGCTTCCTGCAGCAGGAGGTCTGGGAGCGCATGGGCATCGAGCCCCGCAAGATGGTCAAGCTGCTGCTCGAGGTGCCCGACGACCAGCTCATCTTCCAGCAGCTCCTGTTCTCCAAGATCGTGCCCAACTGCAAGAAGCTGGGCCTGCTCGACGCCAGCGACGCCTGGCTGCGTCGGCGCTTCGAGGAGATCGGTGTGATCCAGTTCGAGGACTGGGTCGACACCGGCGAGGAGTACGACTCGTTCGCGCTCACCGCGGAGGATCGGGGCGCCGGCGCCTGAGCGGGCGTCCGCAGCGACCCACGGGGGCCTCCGTTCCCGGCAGCGACCGCGTCCACGGGGGCGCGGTCGCTGCGCGTCTGGCAGGCTGGCGCCATGACGTCCACGTGCTTCGACCTCGAGATGGTGGGCCAGGTCGCCCACCTGCAGCTCAAGCGCCCCGATGCGCTCAACACGATGACGCGGGAGTTCTGGGTGGAGCTGCCCGAGCTGGTGCGGCGCCTCGACGCCGACGGGACGACCCGCGCCATCGTGCTGTCCTCGACGGGCCGGCACTTCTCGGCCGGCATGGACCTGTCGGTGTTCACCAGCGGCGCCGGCGAGCTCCCCGGCACCCGCGGCGATGCCGAGATGGGACGCCAGCGCGCCTTCCTGCGCCAGACGGTGCTGCTGTTGCAGGACAGCTTCACCTGTCTGGAGCGGGCCCGGATGCCCGTGCTCGCCGCCATCCAGGGCGGCTGCATCGGCGGCGCGGTGGACCTGGTCAGCGCCTGCGACCTGCGTTACTGCACCCAGGACGCCTTCTTCGTGGTGCAGGAGATCAACATCGGCATGACCGCGGACGTGGGCACCCTGCAACGGCTGCCCAAGATCATCCCCGACGGCGTGGCCCGGGAGATGGCCTACCTGGGTCGGCGGCTGGGCGCCGAACGGGCCCATCAGGTCGGCCTCGTGAACGAGGTCTTCCCCGACCACGAGGCGCTCGTGGCGGGGGTGTTGGAGCTCGCCGGGGAGATCGCGTCCAAGAGCCCGCTGGCCATCTGGGGTTCCAAGGAGATGCTCACCTACGCCCGGGACCACAGCGTGGCCGACGGCCTCAACTACATCGCCACGTGGCAGACGGGCATGTTCCAGCCCGCCGACATGATGGAGTCCTTCGCGGCCAGGGCCGAGAAGCGCGACTCGGCCTTCGAGGATCTGTTGGCGAACCCGCAGGGGTTCTGAGCCGGGCCGGACCGCCCGTCAACCCTCGTCGATCGAGGGCAGGAAGTCCCAGGTCAGGTCGCCCATCTTCACCAGGGTCGACGAGATCCAGCCCCCCATCGACCCGAAGTGGTCGTCGAGGATGGCCCCGTCCTCCAGGCACCCCTCGTCGAGCTCGTAGGAGCCGTCGTAGGACACCTCGATGGCGTGCTCGGGGTCGTCGAGGTCCCCGCCGTAGAGGGTCTCCACCGTGGGACCCGACCGCTGCAGGACCTGGCCGCCGATGGGTGGGCTCTCCTCGGGCAGCACGGTGAGCAGCTGGGCCGGATCGGGTGCCGAGGCCAGGCGCTGCACCCGCAGCACCACCTCGATCTCGATGCGGGGTCGCTCGTCGAACGCCTCACCGATGTACCAGGACCGGTACGACGACTGGGCCCAGGTGGGCCAGGTGAGGGTGATGTCGGACTGGACCCGGGGAGGCACGCCCTCGCCGGGCAGGGCGTAGCTGGTCTCCCAGGTCATGTCGCCGAGCAGGACGTCGACGTGGAGGCGCTCTTCGAACGCCTGGCGCTCGAGCATGGCGCTCTCCACCGCGTCGCGCAGGGCGCCGATGGCATCGGTGAAGACGTGATCGAGCATGCCGGCGCAGGCTACCCGGGGGACAGGAAGGCGGTGGCCACCGACATCCCGAAGGCCTTGTGGCGCAACGTGGCGATGCGCCGCCCCGGCTGCACCGCGTCCTTGGCGGGGCCCAGCCCGTCGCCGAGTCGGCGCGCCGACCGGTCGAGGTCGGCCACCGTGTAGGCGAGGCCGAAGAACCCGGCCGGTCCGTCGCCCGAGGGCTCCTCCGGGCCCACCAGCTCCACGATCACCTCGCCGGCGCGGAAGAACGTCTGCACCAACGGGGCGCCGACGGTCCCGGCGGACCGGGTGCGGCGAGGTTCGAGTCCGGCGGCCCGCAGCGCCGCCACCGTGCGGGCCACGTCGGGGGTGACGACCACGACGTGGTCGATGGCCTCCACGCCGTTGGGGTGCGTGGCTCCCGTGCACACCGGCTCGTCGGACCGTGCCGTGGGCAGGCCGTCGAGGTCCGTGGCGGTCTCGGGGAGCGTCGAGCGGCGCAGCGTCCACGACCGGATGCGTCGACCTCCTTCTTCACCCACCAGGTGGATGCGCACCGTCGACACCCGGCACGCGCCGTCGTCGTCGACGGTGAACCCGGCGGCCCGCCACGCCGCAGGGTCGTCACCCACCGTCAGCTCGATGATCGCGGGAAGCGGCCCGTCATCCGACATCGCCGACCCACAGCTCGGCAAGCCAGGTCTTGTTGCCGATGGTCTGTACGGTGCCGTTCGCGCCGGCGTAGATGCCGTTCACCCGGGGGTTCGCGGCGGCGACCCACACGACGCGCTGCATGAAGATGTAGGCCGCGCCCTCGTTGATGAGCTGGGCCACCTGCTGGTAGTTCGCGTCGCGCAGCGCCTGGTCCTCGCTGGCGCGGGCCTCGTCGAGCAGGCGGTCGATCTCGGGGTCGCCGTAGCGGGCCACGTTGAGCGACACACCGTAGGGGCCCCCGGACTGCCGGGCCGGCTTGATCGAGTTCGAGTGCCACCACATGTAGTCGCCGTCCGGGTCGGGCGACGACCAGTTGCGCCAGTCGGCGACCTGGTAGTCGCCGAACACGATGTTCTGGATGAGCGTCGCCTGGTCCAGGTACTCGACGGTGGCCTCGATGCCCACGGCCGCCCACTGCTCGGCCATGAGCTGGGCTTCGGCCTGGTCGTCGGTCGATCCGTAGTTCAGGTACACGAAGTCGAGGACGTCGTCACCGGTCTCCTGCTTGTACGTCTCCAGGTACTCCCGGGCGAGGTCCGGGTCGTAGGCCGGGTAGCCGTTGTCGTCGGCGTAGCCGAGCTGGCCGGGGGCGAAGGGGCTGGTGGCCTCGCCGGGGACGCCCTTGTTGACGTCGTCGCGCACCGCGGCGCTGTCGGTGGCGTGGATCACCGCGAGGCGGGCGTTGATGTTGTCGAAGGGCGGGAACGCGGTGTTGAGGGTCAGCACGTCCTCTTCACCGGCGCTGTTCTCGACCACCTTGAAGCGGTCGCCGGCTTCGCGCAGGCCGAGGATGGTGTCGGCCTTGTAGCCGATGATGGCGTCGAGGTCACCGCGGGTGAGCTGGTTGAGCCGCTCGGGTTCGTCGGGGATGAACGCGAACGCCATGCCGTCGAGGTAGGGCAGGGCCTCGCCCTGGTCGTCGGTGCGCCAGTAGTCGGGGTTGCGCTCCAGGGTGACGGACTCGCCGTCGATCCACTCCTTGAACACGAAGGGCCCCGAGCCGATGGGGCTACGGGACTTGGAGCCGTCGGTGACCATGGCGGGAGCCATCACGTAGCCGGTCTGCAGGGTCATGATCCAGGGGAACGTGGCCCACCGCTGATCGGCGGTGAGACGCACCGTGCGATCGTCGATGCGGTCGAGCTGGGTCACGGGCGCCAGGGCGTCGGCGGTGATGGGGGACTGGCGGTACGCCTCGAGGTTGGCGAGGAGGGCGTCGGCGTCGACGGGTGTCCCGTCGTGGAAGGTGATGCCCTCCCGCAGGGCGATGGTCCACTCGGTGAAGTCGTCGTTGGGGGTCAGCGACTCGGCCAGGTAGGGAACGGCCTCGCCGTTCTCGTCGATGGTGGCGATGGGATCGAAGACGGCCGAGGCCACGAAGTGGCCCGACGACGCCCACTGCCCGAAGGCCGAGTTCATGCTGTCGGGCTCGGCCTCCAGGCCCCACGACACCACGCCGCCGCGAGTCGGCTGGTCGCCGTCGGGTGGGCCCGTGATCGGGTTCGACTCGACGGTCGTCGTCGAGGCGAGGTCCGTGGCGTCCTCCCCGTCACCGCCACAGGCCGCTGCGGACAGCGCCAGGGCGAGGACGCCCGCGAGCATCTGCATGGTTCGTCGACTCATCGTCTTCCTCCGTTCCCCTCCGGCCGGACGTCCGGGTCGACCACGGTGGCCGTCGACCCCTGGGCCGGCCGGTGGCGGACCCGCTCGGCAGGTCTCCAGCTTCGCAGGTGGTGACCCGGCTGTCGCGTCACCTGCTCCCCGCGCTGGCGGCGCGGCGTCGGTCGCGTGCCCCGTCCGCCACGAGTCCAGCCACATCTCGGCGAGCCACGTCGTGGCCCTCCGGGGCCGACGGCACCGATCCGCTCACCGGGGCAGGCTCCTGCCGCCAGCCCGAGCACGGCCAGGACCGTCAGGGCTCGCGACAGCGTCGTCTTCGTCGGCATGGTGCGCCTCCTGGGCCTCCCCGTCGGCACGGTGGGCCAGGGAGTTCAGCGTTCGGGGGTCGAATGGGTCGGATGACCCCCTCGCCTCCCGGTGGGTCCGGTCGTCGGTGAGCGGGGCCGTCGATCAGTAGGCCGTGCAGCGGGAGCGGTGGCGTGGACGGGCCTTGTAGCGGGGGGCAGCCCCGCGGCGCCACAGCGCCGCGTCGAGGTCGGCCGACGTGGTGGTGACCCCTTGGCGCGTCAGGGCGTCGCGCAGCAGCTCGACGGCGTGCACGCCGCAGGCGCGGATCTCGACCTCCTCGGGGCTGTGGTGCGCCAGCAGCTCACCGGCGTCGATCCGGGCCGTGACGGCCGGGTCCACCTCCAGCACCCCGTCGACGCGCAGCACGTGCGGCACCAGGTTGTCGGCGAAGGCCGTCAGTCGGTGCAGGTCGTCGAAGCGGCCGGGACCGGCACCGTCGAAGGCCCGGGACAGGTCGGCCACCGCGAGCTGGCCCCGCTTGTGGAACGGCACCTCACCGTCGCCGTAGGGGCTGACGTCGTGGAACTGGGGGAGCTGGTCGAGCACCTCGACCAGTCGGGCGCCGCGGTGGCCGGCGTCGTCGACCAGCGCCAGGAACGAGCCCCCGTAGCGGTCCTGCACCAGCCGGCCGAGGTCGTTCAGGCCCGCCGTGAGCAGGCCGACCAGCTCGCTCGCATCGCCGCCGTCGTCGGGTTGGTCGAAGACCCGGTGGGCGTGGGACGCGTCGAGGTCCCGCAGGTCGGTGGCCCGCAGGCCGCCGCGCGCCTGCTCGAACGCCCGCAGCCCCGCGGCCACGGTCGTGGCTCCCGAGAGGCCGTCGCGTTTGCGCAGCACCGGGTGGTAGCCGGAACCGAAGTTGACGGCCGCCAACGCCAGCACGAGGGCCGCGGTCGCCTCGGGGGTGCGGTCGCCGTGGTGCAGCGACCACGGGTTCGTGGCGGGGTCGGTCACCTCTGCGCCCGCGTTGCGCAGCGTCGCCGCGTAGGGCCCGATGCGGTCCGCCACGACGTGCACGAACCGCGCCCGTGCAGCCACGTCGGCGCAGCAGCCGCGCACGGCCTCCAGGATGCTGGTCCGAGGCTCCGGCATTGCCAGACTGTACGACCGTGTCCGAGGCCCTCCCCACGCGGCTCGATCCCGCCCTCGTGGCGCGTGTGCGCGACTGGATCGACCGGGATCCCGACGAGCAGACCCGATCCGAGCTGCGCGGGCTGCTCGCCGCGGCGGACGCCGCAGCGCTGGCGGAGCGGTTCGCCGGGCGGCTGCGGTTCGGCACGGCGGGTCTGCGGGCCGAGCTGGGCGCCGGTCCGATGCGCATGAACCGGGTGGTGGTGCGCGAAGCCGCCGCCGGTCTGGTCCGCTTCCTCGGTGGCGCCCCGAGGGTGGTGATCGGCTACGACGCCCGCGACCGCTCCGACGCCTTTGCCCGGGACACCGCCGGCGTGGTGGCCGCGTCGGGCGGCGAGGCGCTCCTGTTCGACCGACCGGTGCCGACGCCGGTGGTCGCCTACGCCGTGCGGCACCTCGGCCTCGACGCCGGCGTGGTCTGCACCGCGAGCCACAACCCGCCCCGCGACAACGGCTACAAGGTGTACTTGGCCGACGGGGCGCAGCTGGCCCCTCCCGCCGACCGCCAGCTCGCCGCCGCCATCGACGAGGCCGCCCGAGGGGCAGCGGTGGCGGTCGCACCGCCCGGCCATCCCGGCGTGCGCCTCGTGGGCGACGACGTCATCGATGCCTACGTGGAGCATGCGGCGTCGACGCTGGTGGGGGCACCGGCCCCGGCGATCGTCGTCTACACGCCGCTGCACGGTGTCGGGTGCGAGGTCACGCTGCGGGTGTTCGAGCGTTGCGGTCTGACGCCACCCCACGTCGTCGCCGCCCAGGCCCGGCCCGACGGGGCCTTCCCCACGGTCGAGTTCCCCAACCCCGAGGAGGCCCACGCCCTCGACCTCGCCCTCGCCGACGCCCGTCGGCTGGGCGCGGACCTGGTGCTGGCCCACGACCCCGACGCGGACCGCCTGGGCGTGGCGGTCCCGACGCCGTCGGGCTGGCGGCGGCTGTCGGGCGACGAGCTGGGCATCCTGCTCGCCGACCACGTGTTGCGTCATGGGTCGGGCAGCGACCGCCTGGTGGCCACGTCGTTCGCGTCGTCGCGCCGCCTCTCCCGCCTGGCCGCCGAGTACGGCGTGCACTACGCGGAGACGTTGACGGGCTTCAAGTGGATCGTGCGGCCGGCGCAGGAGCATCCCGAGTGGCGCTTCGTGTTCGGCTACGAGGAAGCGCTCGGCTACAGCATCGATCCCCGGGTGCGGGACAAGGACGGCATCACGGCCGCGGCCAGCGTCGTGGCCCTGGTCACGGAGCTGGCCGCGGCGGGCCGCACCGTCGGGGACCGCCTCGAGGAGATCCACGCCCGGATCGGTCACCACGCCTCGCACGGCCGGTCGATCCGCCTGGAGGGGGCCTGGGCGCACGGCCGCCTCCGGGAGGCCATGGCGCTGGTGCGGAGCGCTCCACCGACCCGCCTGGGTCGCTTCCGCGTGGCCGAGGTCGTCGACTTCGCGGCCGGGGGTGCGCTGCCGCCCACCGACGCCGTGGCCCTGCTCGTCGACGGCGGCGGGTTGCCGCTGCGCCCCGGTGGGCGTCTGCTGGTGCGTCCCAGCGGCACGGAGCCGAAGATCAAGCTCTACGCCGAGGTGGTCGCCGCCGACGGGGCGCCCGCTACGATCGTCGCCGCCGACCGGGCCGCAGTCGGGTTGACCGCCGTGGCCGCGCGTTGGTTGGCCGACCTTCCGCCTGTGGCACCGTCGGACGTGTGAACATGGCGCCGACGCCGAGCCCGGCCTGACCTCTTTCGGATCCCGACCCGCAGATGCTGTTCCCCACCGTCGACTTCGCCGTGTTCTTCGTGGTCGTGTTCACGGGGAGCTGGATGCTGCGGCCCTACGCCCAGCCCTGGCGATGGTTCCTGCTGCTGGCCAGCTGCGTCTTCTATCTCGACCCCTTCAGCGGCCTCCACCACCCCTTCAACCCCGTGGCCCTGGCCCTGCTGGTGGGATGGGCGGCGGCCTCGGCGGCGGTGCTGCGCGCGACCTACACCTCCGACGAACCGGGGAGGGGTACGACCGTGCGTGCCGCCGTGCCGCTGGCGCTGGCCGGTGCGGCGGTGGTGCTCAACGTGGTGCTCGCCCGGTGGTTCCCCGATCCCGGGGACCGCCCGTGGCGCTACCTGTTCCTGCTGGTGGGCAGCGTCGTCATCGTCAACCAGGCCTTCGCCCGTGCCGTGTTCGCCCATCTCGGCCCGACGAGGGAGCGCACCCCCACCAGCCGTTGGCTGGTGCGGGCGGCGGTCGTGTTCGACCTCGGCGTCCTGGGCTACTTCAAGTACACGCAGTGGTTCGCGGACATCTTCCACTCCATGCTCGGCGGACCCCTGGGCATGGATCGCCGCATCTTCGACATCGTCCTGCCCATCGCCATCTCGTTCTTCATCTTCCAGGCCATCAGCTACGTGATCGACGTCGGGCGCGGCCACCTGCGGCCCATCCCGCTGCTCGACTTCGCCGTCTACCTCACCTTCTTCGCCCACGTCGTCGCCGGGCCCATCGTGCGTGTCGGCGAGTTCGCGCCCCAGTTGAACCAGCGGGCCGACCCCCGTTTCGTGCGCTCGGCGGAGGCGTTCGAGCTCATCTTCCGGGGCATGGTGAAGAAGGTGGTGATCTCGAGCTACCTGGCGGCCCAGATCGTCGACCCCGTCTTCGCCAACCCGGAGCTGTACTCCCGCTGGGACGTGCTGTGGGCCATGTACGGCTACGCCATCCAGATCTACGCCGACTTCTCGGGGTACACCGACATCGCCATCGGCGTGGCGCTCCTGCTCGGCATCCGCTTCCCCCAGAACTTCGACGCGCCCTACATCTCCCTGTCGATCCAGGAGTTCTGGCGCCGGTGGCACATGACCCTGTCGAGGTGGCTGCGGGACTACCTCTACATCCCGCTGGGCGGCAACCGCGGGACGCAGCTCGAGACCTACCGGAACCTCTTCCTCACCATGTTGCTCGGCGGGCTGTGGCACGGCTCCAACTGGACCTTCGTGGTGTGGGGCGCCATGCACGGCGGAGGTCTGGCCGCCGAGCGATGGGTGAAGGAGCGCTGGGCGCAGCGTGGACCCCTCGGTCTGCCGCCGGCGCTGGTGAAGGGCCTGCAGTGGTTCTTCACCTTCAACTTCGTGTGCGTGGCCTGGGTGTTCTTCCGGGCCCAGAGCTTCGACCAGGCCTGGAGCTTCCTGGGCCAGCTCGTGGGCGGCACGGGCCTCACCGCCGGCCTCGTGACCTGGGTGGTGCTGGCGGTGGTGGTGGTGAGCATCGCCTCGCAGTTCGTGCCGCCCCGCATCCCCGAGCGGATCACCGTGGCCTTCGCACGCACGGCGCCCATCGTGCAGATCCTGGTGCTCGCCGTCGGCCTGTTCCTCGTCGATGCCTTCGGCCCCGAGGGCATCGCCCCCTTCATCTACTTCCAGTTCTGACCGGTGACGACCTTGTCCACACCCGACCCCGCTCCCGACCCGCCTGCCCCGGCCCCGACCACCAGCCGTGGGGGGCGGGCCTGTACGGTGCTCTGCGATGGCAGCACCGCCTGACGGCCCTCGCACGCCGACCAAGGCCCCCGCCGGGGACGGCGCGCGCCCCGGTGCGGACCGCCCGACCCGGGTGGTGACCAGCCGTCCCACTGCGAACCCGTCCGGCTCGGCCGACCTGCCGGGTCGCCACCGGTTCGGCGGCGGTGGTTGGCGGACGATGCTGCGTCCCGTGCGCTCGGGCCAGGAGGGCACGATGCCGGCCGGCATGGTGCTGGTCGTGGTGCTGGGGGCGCTCGTCGTGGCCATGTTCCTCAACGGGGACGCCATCCTGCGCAAGGCCAACGGCAAGCGTGACAACCCCGCGTGGCGCATCGAGGTCGCCGAGCGGGTCTCGTGGGTCAGCGGGCTCTTCGCCCTCGACGAGCCCCGGAACCGCATCGACCAGGCCCGGGGCATCGAGCAGACCGAGGGAGACAACCTCGATGAGCTGCTCGCCGAGCAGCAGGCGGGGCAGACGGCGGCTGGTGACACGTCCGGCTCCGCCGGTGGCGACCAGGAGGAGCAGCCGACGAGCGGCGACACCACCCCCACCACCGTCGACGAGACCCCGGTGCTGCGCACGCCCACACCCGGTGAGCCGCTCAAGCTGTGGGTCGGTGGCGACTCGATCAGCAACGACTTCGGCGTGGCGGTGGAGCGCATCGCCACCGAGTCCGGTCTGTTCGAGGTGACCCGCGATTCGCGGGTGTCGACCGGTCTCAGCCGACCCGACTACTTCAACTGGCCCGAGCACCTGGTCAAGGATGTCGTGCCGGGCTCCGACCCCGACGTGATCTTCTACCAGGTCGGTTCCAACGACGCCCAGAACATCCCGCTCGACGGAGGCGGGGTGGCCCTGGGCACCCCGGAGTGGGAGGCCGAGTACCGCGATCGGGTCGGCAAGACCATGGACCTGCTGCGCAGCCCCGACAACGACCGGTTGGTCATCTGGGTGGGCACGCCCATCATGGGGCCCAACAGCGGCGTGCGGGCCCAGGACGTGATCAACCACATCTACTGGAGCGAGGCCCAGAAGCGTCCCTGGGTCCGCTACTTCGACACCTGGGCCTTCTTCACCGATCCGGCGGGGAACTACGCCGCCGCGTTGCCCAGCGCCGACGGGTCCCAGCACACCATGCGCCAGGGCGACAACATCCACCTGTCCTCGTCGGGCTCGGACCGCCTGGCGTGGGCGGTGTGGAACAAGCTCGGCACCCTGGTGGACCTGAACCAGTCCCAGGTCCAGCCGGCGCCCGATCAGGCACCGCCCGACGACGTCGTCGAGCGCACCGAGGTGCCGCCCACCGTCGGCTAGCGACCCGCCCGCCGCGACGCCCCGCCGCCGCTCAGGGGTGCTGCGCGGTGACCGTGGTGGTGATGCCGCCGCGCACGTTCCACACGGTCTGCACCGTCATGCGCCGCGGCGCCGCAGCGGCCACCAGATCGTCGAGGATCCGGTTGGTGACGGCCTCGTGGAACGCGCCCTGGTCCCGGAAGCTCCACAGGTACAGCTTCAGGGACTTGAGCTCGACCAGCAGCTCGTCGGGCACGTAGGTGATGACCACCGTGGCGAAGTCGGGCTGGCCCGTCACCGGGCACAGGCAGGTCAGCTCCGCCGTCTCGCAGCGGACCTCGTAGTCGCGCTCGGGCTTGGGGTTCGGGACCGTGACGAGGTCCCGGGAGGGTTCGCTGGGCACCGGCCGACCCTACCCGCCCGGCTCAGGTCAGCTGCCAGTCCAGGAACGCCAGCACGTCGGCCAGTTCGTCGGCCTGCAGGGACATGGGCTTGCCCTGGCCGTGTCCGGCCCGGGCCTCCTCCCGCAGCAGGATGGGTCGGGTCTCGCCGCACGACGACGCCGCCTGGAGCCGGGCGGTCAGCTTGCGGGCGTGCAGCGGGTCGACCCGCGTGTCGCTCTCGGCGGTGGTGAGCAGCACGGCGGGATAGCACCGGTCGTCGGTGATTCGGTGGTAGGGGGAGTAGTCCAGCAGCCACCGGAAGGCCTCGGGGTCGTCGGGGTCGCCGTACTCCGGCACCCACAGCCGGGCCACCAGGAACCGGTGGTACCGGACCATGTCGGTGAGGGGGACGGCGAGCTGCGCCACCCGGCACACGTCGGGTCGCCGGGCGATGGCCGCGCCCACCAGCAGGCCCCCGTTGCTGCCGCCCCGCAGGGCGAGCCGCTGACGGGAGATGCCCACCCGCTCCACGAGGTGGTCGGCCGCCGCGAGGAGGTCCCCGATGCTGCGCCGGCGGTGCGGGCCCATGCCCGCCGCGTGCCACGCCTCACCCTCCTCGCCGCCACCGCGCACGTTGGCCACCGCGTACAGGCCACCCCGGTCGCACACGTCCACGACGGCCGCGCTGTACGAGGGCCCCAAGGTGACCGCGAACCCGCCGTAGGCGGTCAACACGCACGGCGTGTCCGGGCCCGGCACGGTGTCGTCGGCCCGGATGAGGAACATCGAGACGGGGGTGCCGTCGAACGACGGGAACCGCACCTGGTCCACCTCGTAACGGCCCTGCGGCCCGGTGCCCGGCCCGTCGAGCTCGCGCAGGTGGCTCCAGTCGCGCACGCCGTCGGGTGTCCAACGCATGAGGGTCGGGGGTGTGGTGAAGGACGTGAACGAGAAGAAGGCCTCGTCGCGGTCGCGGCTGCCGGTCAGCCCGGCCAGCGATCCCAGCTCGGGCAGGACGAGCGCCCGGTGGTCGGACCCGTCGTGGTCGTAGCGGTCCAGGCCCGACACCGCCCGCAGGGAGCTGAGCACGATCAGCGACCGCGACGTCGACACCACCGCTTCCAGGACCCGCTCGCTCTCGGGCACGATGGTGCGCCACTCGTCGTGCCATGCCCGCGCCAGCGGAGCGGTCACGATGCGCCCGCGGGGCGCGTCGAGCGTGGTGAGCCCGACGATCCGGTCGCCCACCACCGTGAACGACGACACGGCCTCGATGCCGTCGACGAGCACGATGCGGGCGCCCGTGGCCCGGTCGACGAGGTGCACGTCGACGCGGCGCCAGCCGATGGCCTGGTGCACGAGGAGCCACCGCCCGTCGGGGGAGAGGCTCACGTTCGGCCATGCGGTCGGGTCGGGCAGCTCGTCCCAGACGAGCTCGTCGTGGCGCCAGTCCTCGCCCACGCGGTGCCAGAACACCCGACGCCACCAGAGGTGCTCCTCGGTCGGTCGGCCGGCCGGGTCGGGGAACCGCGTGTAGGCGAAGGCCGAGCCGTCGGGGAGCCACGCCACCGAGCAGGCCCGTGTCCAGGGGATGCGGTCGCGCAGGCGCCGGGATCGGTCGAGGTCGAGCACGTGGAGGGCGCTGCGCTCGTCGCCGCCGGTGGACACCCCGTAGGCGACGCGTCGGCCGTCGGGCGAGGGATGGAACCAGTCGATGGCCGCGGTGCGGTCGTTGGTCTGGGCTCGGGGGTCGACCAGCGTGACCGGCTCGCCGGGGCGGTTCGCCGGCCGGGCCACGAGCACGGCCTGGTCGTGGTGGCCCCACCGCTCCAGGCTGAACACCAGGTCGCCCGCGACCTGGCAACCCACCGACGACCCGGCCCGCAGCAGGCCGGTCAGGTGGTCATGGATCGCGGCGCGGCGCGGCAGGCCGTCGAGGACGGCTCGGGTACGCGCGTTGTGGTCGCGCACCCAGGCCCGGGTCTCGCCCGAGGTGCCGTCCTCCAACCACCGGTACGGATCGGCGACGGGCACCCCGTGCAGGACGTCGACGACGTCCGACGTCGGGGTCGGTGGGGGTGGTGGGACGCGGTGGTTCGTGGCCGGCGTGCGCTCAGCCGCGACCGCAGTTCGGCTTGCGGCCGTGGTTGGCGGGCTTGCGCCGGGCGTTGGCCCGGGCCTTCGACGTGCGCTTGGACATGGCCGTAGACGCTACCGTGCCGGCGTGGGCCGCCCCAACTCACCCGTCGCTGCGACGGCGCCCCGGGTGGCGGGGTCCGTGGCGTTCGCGGTGCTGGCGGTGGTGGGGTCGACGGCCTGCATCGGCCAGGAGGAGCCCGACGCGGTGGCCTGCCAGCGGGAGCTGGAACGCGGTCACGGCACCGTGTGGTCCGTCGACGCACGCAGCGGGCAGGTGGGGTGGACCCGCGAGGTGGCACTCGTGGAGCCGTGGCCCGACGTGCGCGACGGTGAGCTGCGCCTCATCCGCACCGACGGCAAGGGCACCGTGCGCCTCGACGCCTCGTCGGGTGAGGACCTGCCCACGCTGCTCGAGCTCCCGTCCGGCGACCACGAGACCCCGTCCGACGACGACGAAGCCCCGGTTCTGGCGGCGACGCCGGGGGAGGCCCTGCTCGACGGGGTGGTGGTGCCGGATCGGGTGGCCGTCGGCGACGTGACCTTCGACGCGGGCGACACCGCAGGCGGGACGCTCGTGGCCCGGGCGGGCGACGGTGCCCCACGCTGGGAGCTGGACCTCGACCGCGACCGCGCCGGCGCTCCGGTGGTGCTCGACGGCCGCGTGCTGGTGGTCACCGCCGACGAGCGTCCCGCGAGCTGCCGGTGAGCTCCCGTGGGGCCCGGCCGGCTCAGCCGGCTCCGGCTCCGGTCGCCCACGCCACGAGCCGCTCGGCCGACCAGGTGTTCACGATGATCTCGGCGGGTACCCCGACGCGCGCCACCTTGTCGCAGCCGTAGGGCTGCCACTCGAGTTGGCCCGGGGCGTGGGCGTCGGTGTCGATCGCCACCAGGCAGCCCAGCTCCACCGCCAGGCGGAGCAGCTCCTCGGGCGGGTCCTGACGTTCGGGCCGGCAGTTGACCTCCACCGCGGTGCCGAGCTGGGCGCAGGCGGTGAAGACCACCTCGGCGTCGAAGTCGGACGGGGGCCGCCTGGGCGCCGCGTCCGAGGCGGGCTGCTCACCGTCGTCGGCGAGCTTGCGTCCCGTGCAGTGGCCCAGGATGTCGACGTGGGGGCTGGCCACGGCCCGCACGAGCCGCCGGGTCATCTCCTGGCGTGGCATGCGCAGCTTCGAGTGCACGCTGGCCACCACGATGTCGAGCCGGTCGAGCAGGTCGTCGTCGAGATCCAGGGACCCGTCGGCCAGGATGTCCACCTCCATGCCCGTCAGGATGCGGAACCGGTCCAGCTCCTCGGTGTGGGCGGCGATCTCCTCGAGCTGGGCCAGGAGACGCTCCCGGTCCAGACCGTGGGCCACGGTCAGGCGGGGCGAGTGGTCGGTCAACACGAGGTAGGCGTGCCCCAGCGCCCGCGCCGTGCGGGCCATGGTGGCGATCGGGGCGCCGCCGTCGGACCAGTCCGAGTGCAGGTGGCAGTCGCCGACCAGCGCGGCGCGGTAGGGCGCGGCCTGCTCGGTGGGCACGATGGCGGTGTCGGCTTCCAGCCGGGCCAGGTACGGCGACGGCTCGCCCCGCACCGCAGCGGTGATGACCGCACCGGTGCTGGCCCCGATGCCGGGCAGGTCCCGGACCCGGCCGGTGTCGACCAGGCGGGACAGCTCGGCGGGCCCCACCTCGCGGGCCACGGCGGCGGCGCGGCGGAAGGCCCGTATCTTGGGGGCGGGAGCCAGGGAGCGGTCGAGCAGGTACACGACGCGCTCCAGGGCCTCGACCGGGCCCAGCGGGGCACCGGTCCCGTCGGTCGGAGGTCCGGAGGTCGTAGCGGGCACCGTGGGCGAGCCTACGGCGCTGGCGGCGGTGCGGGCCCACCCGGCACCGCCGGGTAGCCTGCCCGACGATGGAACGCTTCGGGTTCGTGGGCCTCCCCAACGCCGGGAAGTCGTCGCTGTACAACGCCCTCTCCGGTGGCCACGCCCTCGCCGCGCCCTACGCCTTCGCCACGACCGATCCCAACGTCGGGGTCTCCAAGGTGCCCGACGGGCGCCTCGACCGCCTGGCCGCCATGAGCAGCTCCCGCAGCGTGGTGCCGGCCAGCGTGCAGTTCGTGGACATCGGCGGCCTGGTCGAAGGGGCCAGCAAGGGCGAGGGCCTGGGCAACCGCTTCCTGGCCGGCATCCGCGAGGTCGACGCCATCGTGTTCGTGCTGCGGGCCTTCGACGATCCCGACGTACCCGGCCCGACGGATCCGCTGGAGCACCTGCGGGTGCTGGAGATCGAGCTGAGCCTCGCCGACCTCGAGGGGGTGGAGCGCCAGATCGACAAGAAGCGCAAGGCCGCCAAGCAGGATCGGGCCATTGCCCAGGAGGTCGTCGCCCTCGAGGCGGCCATCGCCACGCTCGGCGACGGGGTGCCCGTCTACCGCTCCGCGCTCGACGCGTCGGTGCGCGACGTGCTGCGCCCCTTCTTCCTGCTCACCAACAAGCCGGTGCTGGCGGTGCTCAACATCGGCGAGGACCAGCTCGACGCTGCCGAGGAGCTGGCGGCACCGGTGCGCGAGGAGCTCGGCGACGCGGGTGAGGTGCTCCCCGTCTGCGTCCAGCTCGAGGCCGAGGCAGCCCGGCTCACCGACGAGGAGCGGGCCGAGATGCTCGAGGCGCTGGGTCTGGGGGACGGCGCGCTGAACCGCTTCGTGCACACCGCCTACCACCTGCTCGGGCTGCGCACCTTCTTCACCACCGGTGAGAAGGAGAGCCGGGCGTGGACGTTCCGCGCCGGTTGGAAGGCGCCGCAGTGCGCCGGGGTGATCCACTCCGATTTCGAGCGTGGGTTCATCCGGGCGGAGGTCATCCACTGGGACGAGCTGCTCGAGGTGGGGTCCTGGCACAAGGCCCGCGAGACGGGGAAGCTGCGCGTCGAGGGCAAGGACTACGAGGTCGCCGACGGCGACGTGCTCGAGATCCGGTTCAACGTCTGAGCGACGGCGATGCCCTGGCTGGTCCGCGACGGCATGGTGCTGGCCTCCGTGGAGGTGGCGGGGTCGCGTCCGGCGAGGGCGCGCGGGTTGCTCGGCCGTGACGGCATCGACGGGGCGCTGTTGCTTCCCAGCACCCGTTCGGTGCACACCTTCGGGATGCGCTTCGCCATCGACGTCGCGTTCTGCGACGCCGACCTGCAGGTGCTGCGGGTGCGGACCCTGCGCCGCAACCGGCTCGCGCTGCCGGTGCGCCGAGCCCGGTCGGTCATCGAGACCGAGGCCGACGTGATGCGCCACTGGGAGCTGCGACCGGGTGACCGGCTCGAGCTGCGTGGGGACGGACCCGATGGCGACGAGCCGGTGGCAGGCGGGTGAGCGACGGCGCCCTGGTGCTGGTGGCCACGCCGCTGGGCAACCTGGACGACCTGTCGCCCCGTGCCGTCCGGGAGCTGGCCCGGGCCGACGTCGTCGCCTGCGAGGACACCCGGCGCACCGGCCGGTTGCTCCAGGTGGCGGGCGTGCGGGCCCCCCGACTGGTGGTGGTCAACGACCACACCGAGGCCGAGCGGGTGCCCGAGCTGGTGGAGGCGGTGCGCGGCGGCGCCCGGGTGGCGTTGGTCACCGACGCCGGCATGCCCGCCATCTCCGACCCGGGCGAGCGGCTGGTGCGCGGGGTGGTCGCGGCCGGCCTGGCGGTGGAGGTGGTGCCCGGGCCCTCGGCGGCGGTCACGGCCGTGGCGGTCAGCGGCCTGCCGGCGGCGCGGTGGGTGTTCGAGGGGTTCCTGCCCCGCAAGGGCCCGGCACGCGCCCGACGGCTGGCCGAGGTCGGCCGCGAACCCCGCACCACCGTGCTGTACGAGGCCCCGCACCGCCTGGCGCGCACCCTCGACGACCTCGCCGCGGTGGCCGGGGCCGATCGCGCCGTCGTGGTGGTGCGGGAGCTCACCAAGCTCCACGAGGAGATCTGGCGTGGCAGCCTGGCCGGCGCCCTCGAGCGTGTCGCCGAGGTGGCGCCGCGCGGCGAGCACGTCATCGTGCTGGCCGGAGCGCCGGAGGCACCCGATGCCGATGACGAGGCACTGCTGCAGGCGCTGCGCACCGAGCTGGCGACCGGCGCCAGCCGGCGCGACGCCGTCGAGGCGGTGGCCGCCGCCTTCGGCGCCCCCCGGCGCCGGGTGTACGAGCTGTGCCTCGGTCTCGGTCGGGTCTGAGCCGCCCACGGCGGACGCCGCGCCGTACGCTGGACGAGATGCCAGCGCCCGATTCGAGCGAGCACGACGAGTTCCGCGACCTGTACGACGAGCGCACCCTGGCCCGCATCGAAGCGCAGCCCCGGCTCCGGGGCCCGGTGGTCGTGGACGGGACGGGACCGCTCGCTCGGCGTGGACTCGCCCGACGCACGGCGGGGCCGATCCTGGCCGCGGCCCTGCTCGCCGTGGGCGACGTGCTCGACCCCGCGGGCCGGCGTCCCGAGGTCGTGGACTTCGACCCCGAGGTGCCCGACGAGGAGGGCCAGCTCGTGACCTTCGTCCATGTGCCCGGCGATCCGCGGGCCAGTCGTCTCATCGTGCGCCCCTGGCTCCTCGCCGGTTGAGCGCCCGCAGCTCGTCGGTCTGCGCCCGCGGGTCGTCCCTCGTGGCCCGGTGCCCGACCTCGGTAGGGTGTCCGCCGTGTCCCGCTTCTACGTGACGACCCCCATCTACTACGTCAACGACGTCCCCCACATCGGCCACGCCTACACGACCGTCACCGCCGACGCCCTGGCCCGTTGGCACCGACTGCTGGGCGACGACACGTTCTTCCTGACCGGGACCGACGAGCACGGCCTCAAGGTGCAGCGGGCGGCGGAGGCCAACGCCGTCGCCGCGCACGAGCACGCCACCCGCACCAGCGCCCGCTTCCGCGAGGCGTGGGAGCTGCTCGACATCTCCTACGACGACTTCATCCGCACCACCGAGCCCCGCCACCACCGCTCGGTGCAGCAGTTCCTGCAGCGCTGCTACGACAACGGCCACATCTACAAGGGCACCTACGCGGGGCTCTACTGCGTGGCCTGTGAGGCGTACTACACCGAGGACGACCTGATCGACGGTGAGAGCTGCCCGATCCACCTGCGCCCGGTCGAGCACCTCGAGGAGGAGAACTGGTTCTTCCGCCTCTCGGCCTTCACGCAGCCCCTGCTCGACTGGTACGAGGCGAACCCGGACGCGGTGCGTCCCGAAGGCAAGCGCAACGAGGCCCTCGGCATCATCCGCCAGGGACTGGAAGACATCTCCATCTCGCGGACCTCCATCTCCTGGGGTGTGCCCGTGCCGTGGGACGAGGGCCACGTCTTCTACGTCTGGTACGACGCGCTCATCAACTACGCCACCGGTGTCGGCTACGGCGAGGACCCCGAGCGCTTCGCCACCTGGTGGCCCGACGTGCACCACCTGCTGGGCAAGGACATCCTGCGCTTCCACTGCGTGTACTGGCCTGCGATGCTGCTCGCCGCGGGCGAAGCGCCCCCGCACCGCCTGTTCGTGCACGGCTACCTGCTGGTCGGGGGCGAGAAGATGAGCAAGACCCGCCTCAACCAGATCTTCCCGGCCGATCTGGTGGCCGACTTCGGCGTCGACGGCTTCCGCTACCACTTCCTGCGCGACACCGTGTTCGGCAACGACGGCGACTTCTCCTACGAGGGCATGGTCTCGCGCTACAACAGCGACCTGGCCAACAACCTGGGCAACCTGCTGTCCCGCGTGGCCACCGTGGTCGCCAAGAAGTGCGGGGGCGTCGGCCCGGCGCCGCGGCCCGACAGCCCCCTGGCGCCGGTCGCCGCCGAGGTCTACGCCGACACCGCGGCGGGGTGGCAGGCCATCGCCCCCTCCCAGGCCCTCGAGGCCACGTGGCGTCTCATCCGCGAGGCCAACGCCCATCTCGAGGCCAACGAGCCCTGGAAGATGGAGCCGGGCCCCGCGCTCGACGCCGTGCTGGGCGACGCGCTCGAGGTGCTGCGCATCGTGGCCGTGCTGGCCAGCCCGGCCATCCCCGGCACCTGCGAGGAGGTGTGGCGGCGCATCGGGATGCCCGGCACGCTGCGCGACCAGCGCCTGCCCGCCGCCGCGGGGTGGGGTGGCTACCCGGGCGGGGTGCCGGTCACCAAGGGCGACCCCCTGTTCCCCCGCATGAAGAGCGGGTCGTGAGTGACGTGGTGCGCTGGGTCGACAACCACTGCCACCTCGACCTGGAGCCCGAGCGCGCCGAGGAGCTCGTCGTCGAGGCCCACGCCGCCGGCGTGACACGACTCGTCGACGTGGGTACCGATGCGGCGTCGTCGCGGCGCGCCGTGACCCACGCCGCCCGTTTCGAGGAGGTGTGGGCCACGGTGGGGCTGCACCCCCACGACGCCCGCGACGGCCTCGACGGCGTGGTGGACCTGCTCGACGCGCCGGGCGTGGTGGCCGTGGGGGAGTGCGGCCTCGACTACCACTACGACCACTCGCCCCGTCCCGTGCAACGCGAGGTGTTCGCGGCGCAGATCGCGCTGGCCCATGCCCGGGACCTGGCCCTGGTCATCCACACCCGGGAGGCCTGGTCCGACACCTTCGACCTCCTCGACGCCGAGGGCGTGCCCGAGCGGACCGTGTTCCACTGCTTCACCGGCG
>JALOLF010000190.1 GCA_025456085.1 Acidimicrobiales bacterium | reverse complement strand
CTCACCCCATCTGGGACGTGCGCTCCGGCAGCACCCGCACGACGACCCGGTGGTCGCCCGGCTGATGCCACGGATAGCGCTCCTGGTCGATGTAGCGCTGGGCCTGACGGTCGATGAAGGCGTTGTCGGGATCGTCGTCGACGGCCACCACCCGGCCGCGCACCTCGAGGTAGCGGTAGGGGTTCCCGGGGTCGACGATGGACAGCGCCACACGCGGCTCACGGCCCACGTTGCGGTACTTCTGGCGTCCGGTCGTCTGGCTGAAGCAGAGATGGGTGCCGTCCCACTCGAACCAGACCGGGTTGACCTGCGGTTCCCCGGCAGGCCCGATGGTGGCCACGTGGGCCAGGGTGACCGCCTCGAGCAGGTCGGCGTGCGATGCGGGGATGGACATGGGGCACCTCGGGAGTGGGCTGTTGCTTGTGGACGCAAGGATCCAACCGAGACGGTCCGGGTGGCATTCCCGCGAACCGTCCGGCACCGCCCGGGGCGATCGTCACGTCGGGCGGGGTGGGATACCTTGCGTCTCGGCGCTGCGGTCCGCGGCGGACGAAGGGGGCACTCATGCGGGAGCTGCGGGACAAGGTCGCCGTCGTGACCGGTGGGGCGAGCGGCATCGGCCTCGCCCTGGCACACCGGTTCGGCGCCGAGGGCATGCAGGTCGCCATCGGCGACATCGAGGAGCGGGCACTGGCCGAGGCCGTCACCGGGCTGCGCGACGCAGGCGTCGACGCCATCGGCGTCGTCACCGACGTGCGCGACCCGGCATCGGTCGACGCGCTGCGAGACGAGACCCTCGACGTGTTCGGGGCCGTGCACCTGGTGTGCAACAACGCCGGGGTGGCGGGGGTGGGCCAGGCCTGGGAGATCTCCCCCACGCAGTGGGACTGGGTGCTGGGGGTGAACCTGTTGGGCGTGGCCAACGGCCTGCGCACCTTCGTACCCGGGCTCATCGACCAGGGCGAAGGCCACGTCGTCAACACCGCCTCGTCGGCCGGGCTGGCCTCGACCCCGATGATCGGGGCCTACAACGCCTCGAAGGCCGCGGTGGTGGCACTCTCCGAGACGCTCTTCCACGACCTGCGCGACGCCGGGGCCACCGACGTGGGGGTCTCCGTGCTGTGCCCGTCCTTCGTCGACACGCGGATCGCGGAATGCGACCGCAACGCTCCCGACGCCCTCCTCGACGAACTGCAGGACGGCAGCGAACGGGCCGGCCAGGTGGAGACCATGCGCGACCTGTGGCGGAGTCTGCTGGCGGGGAGCATGTCGCCGGCCGAGGTGGCCGGGGCCGTGGTCGATGCCGTCCGCGAGGGACGTTTCTACATCATCACCCACGACCGGACCCGCGAGCTCGCCCGGGCGCGCTTCGACCGCATCCTCGAGGGCGGCGATCCGGTGGTCGGCGAGGGCTGACCCGGCGCGGTCAGTCGTAGGTCGCCTCCAGCCACCATCGGCCGCCCTCGACGCACAGCAGGTGCGCGGTGCCGTCGTCGAGCACCACCTGGACCCGGGCCCGGCGACGGCTGGTGTGGGGATCCCACCACCGCTCCTGCACGGGCCACGGCCCGGCCCAGGCCCGGATCCGCCGGACGTCGGTCGTCGGGAGGGGTGAGCTCTCGAGGGGCCGGTGGGCGCCGATCTGCACGGCGACCGGGACCCCGTCGAGGAGGGCCCGCCCCGTCACCCGCAGGACGCGCCCGTCGGCATCGATCACCTCCACCGGCACCGGCTCGGCGGGGACGACCGCCGGCCACGGTGGCGGCAGCCGGCCCGGCCAGGGCGGTACGGGCCCGGACCGGGCCGACCGGGTCGCCGTGAGGTCGACCGCGGAGGCGGGCACCAGCATGACCTGCTCGGCGGGGCCCCGGCCTCCGCGCACCTCGGGCACGAGCACGGCCTCGGCCCCGAGCAGGCCCTCGACCCGGGCCAGCGCCCGGGCCGCCCGTTCGGCCGCGGCGGTCTCCTCGCCCCAGAAGCCGAGCTGACGGCCCCGGGCGGGCACCACCTCGTCGGGGGTGAGGCGCAGGCGCACCACCCCGGTGGTCGGGCGCACCGCAGCCGACCCGTGCAACCACCCGTCGATCTGCCAGCGCACCCGGTCGGCGACCGCGCCGGCGCTGAGCACCCCCTCGTGGCGCCACAGACGCTCCAGGACCTCGCCGCGCTCGGTCTCGGCCGCCACGGCCACCCGGGTGCAGGACAGACCGTGATCGGCCAGGCGGTCGAAGAGGTCCTCGGCCAGGGCCCGGGCCGCGAAGGCCACCGCCTCGACCCGATCGGCGGGGGGATCGAGGTCGAGGTCGACGTGGAGATCGGGCGGTGGCGCGACGGTGGCGGGCGGTCGCTCGTCGAGACCGGCGGCCAGACGGTGGGCGACCTGTCCCTCTCGACCGAACCGGGCCGTGACGTCGGCAGCGGGGAGGGCCGCGAGCTCGCCCAGGGTGCGCATCCCCAACCGGGTGAGCACGTCGACCAGCTCGGGCCGATCGAGCGCGGCCACCGACAGGGGGGCCAGGAACGCGGCGCTGGTGCCGGGCGCCACGACGGTCACGGACCCGGGCGAGCGGAGCGCAGCCTGTTGGGCGGCGAAGGGACCGTCCGCCACCCCCACCCGACAGGCCCCGGCCCAGTCGAGCGGCGCGAGCACCTCGTCGACACGGACCCGGATGGCCTCGGCCAGCTCGTGGTCGCCGCCGAAGTAGCGCGCCGGGCCGCGGGTGGGGAAGGTCACCGCCCCCGGGCGGGTGAGCTCCACCCGGGGGGTGAAGGCCTCGACCACCTGCACGACCGCCTCGAAGGCCCGGGCCTCGCGTCCCTCGTCGCGTTCGACCACCTCGAGGGCGGGACACCGACCCTGGGCCTCACGACGACGCTGGCCCCGGGTCACACCCTCACGGCGGGACGCCGGGGAGCAGGCCACCACCCGGTTGGCGTGCAGGACGGCCACCGGCACGTCGGGACCGAAACCGGCAGCCAGCACCGCCCAGTCGCGACACCACACCACCATCGAGCGCACCGCCACCTCACGCACCTCCCCCGGCGGGGACGCCCCAGGGGCGGACCCCTCCCCCGGTCCGGGCGGCGGCCGGGACGTCGTGCTCGGTGCCGGGCACGACAGCCACCCGGCGTCCGGCATCGACCAGCCACAGCTCGGCCCGTCGCGGCCGTGCCGCCCGACGACGGCCGGTCGCCTGCACCACCACCCGCCGCGCCTCGAGACGACCATGGCCCTGGCCGAGCCCCTCCCAGTCGGGGTCCGCGAGCTCGAGGCACAGGTCGACCTCGAGCGCCGAGTGTGCAGCGGTGCTCCCACGCCCGTCGAGCCGGGACCCGGCTGTCGCCCGATGGCCGTCGAGCACCACGAGCACCGTGCCCCGCTCCCGTTGCCGGGCCGCCAGCCGGCGGGTGGCCGTCGCCCCCACCCGGGCGGGCGGTGCCACCAGCACCACGTCGAAGGCGCCGACGAGGGAGGCCACCACGGTCGCCCAGACCTCCGACGGCGGCTCGGCGATGACCGCCAGCCGATCGAGGCAGATCCCCAGCTCGGCCGCAGCGGCCAGCCCCAGGTCGCCCACCCCGACGGCCGCCACCCAGGATCCCGTCCGCGATGCGCCCGACACCAGGGCCAGCGCCAGCGAGGTGCCCCCGATCCCGGCGACGGACACGGTGGCGCCACGACGCAGGCCCGGCCAGGGCAGCACCCCGGCCAGAGACGGGGGCACGGGCAGGACCTGCTCTCCCGCAAGGGCCACCGGCCGCACCCGATCGGCCAGCTCGGTCAGCTCGGCGGACCCGGGAACCGGCTGCAACCGGGGTGGCACGTTCCCCGGGGGACCCGAAGGCGTGGGAGCCAGACACAGGTGCCCCCGATCACCGGCGAGCTCGGCGTCGACCTCGTCGTGAGGTACGGAACGGATGGACCGGGCACGGGCCACGCCCCAGTATCGAACAAATGTTCGATACTGGCAAGGGCTGCGCCGACGGCACTGCCGGACGGGTCAGCCCCGGGCCGACTCCAGCAGCCGCTGCAGGTCGTCGAGGGCGAAGGGGTGCCCCAGACCCAGGATCACGTGCGTCGCACCGGCATCCAGGAAGGCCTCGAGCTGGTCGAGCTCGGCGGGGTCGTTGAGGCTCACGGTGCGCTCGATCTCGGCCGGGTCGCGCCCCAGGTCCGCGCACCACCGGTCGAGCACGGCGTTCTTGCGGGCGTACTCCTCGGGTGGGCCGAAGCTGTTCCAGGCGTCCGCGTACTGCGCCACCAGACGAAGCGTCACCTTCTCGCCGCCGCCCCCGACGAAGATCGGCAGCCGACCCACCGGCGGCGGGGTCAGCGCCCCGAGACGGGCCCGGATGCGCACCAGGCCATCCTCCAGCGCTCGCAGCCGCGAGCCGGCCGTACCGAACTCGTAGCCGTACTCGTCGTAGTCACGTTCGAACCACCCGGCGCCGATGCCCAGGTAGGCCCGGCCGTCGCTGAGGTGGTCGACGGTGCGGGCCATGTCGGCCAGCAGGTCGGGGTTGCGATAGCTGTTGCAGGTGACCATCACGCCGACCATGGCGTGGCGCGTGTCCACGGCCATGGCCGACAACAGGCTCCACCCTTCGAAGTGGGTGCCGTCCGCCGGCCCGAAGAGCGGGAAGAAGTGGTCCCAGACCCAGACGCTGTCCACCTCGAGGGCGTCGACGGCCCGCCAGGCGTCGCGCAACGCGGCGACCGTCGCGTGCTGCGGCCAGAGCTGGGCGCCGACGGAGAAGCGGGCCACGCTCAGTCCGCGGTGACGCCCGTGGGGACCTCGGGCACCACACCTTCGCGATAGAAGGTGTAGAGGTCCTCGATGGTCTCCTTGATGCCCGACGCATCGGTCCCCGCGGCCAGGTGCACCGTGACCACGTTGCCGTTCACGTGCACCGCGGTGATCCGGTGCTGTTCGAACAGGCGCCGGGCCAGGCGGTCCGGGGGGCGGTCGGCGACGGCGTCGCCGGCCGACGTGTAGTACTCGTGCCCC
Source organism: Acidimicrobiales bacterium (assembly GCA_025456085.1). Taxonomy (GTDB): domain Bacteria; phylum Actinomycetota; class Acidimicrobiia; order Acidimicrobiales; family Acidimicrobilacustridaceae; genus JALOLF01. The sequence goes on along the minus strand of JALOLF010000190.1, from coordinate 1,449 downwards.
ATCCCGGTGAGGACGCGGTTGGTTTCGAAGCGCACGACGCCCTGGCGGGACGAGGGCTTCTCGATGACGGTCACTGGCTGGCCCATGGCGCCACCGATCGTAGTTGGTCGTCTCCCGGGTCCACCATCTCGGCCGGCTCCGGGTGTTCGCCTCCGGTCCGCTCGCCGGCGGCCGGTTCGCCGCCCGTGCGCGCCACCCGCCACGTCTGCACGGCCAGGCCGATCGAGACGACCGCCAGCACCTCGTGCACCACGATGAAGCCCAGGTCGTGGTCGGCGAGCGCGATGGCGACGCCGCGCACCAACCACACCGCCGTGGTCCACGCCGCCAGCACCCCCAGCACGCGTCGCTCTGCGGCAGCGAAGCGCCGTCGACGGGCCCGGACGAGCACCGCAGCGGTGGCCGCGGCCAACACGAGGAAGGATGCCGACAGCACCGTGGCCCCCACCGCCCGCGAGGTGGACTCGTCATCGGTCCAGGCGTTCACGATGCGCGTCGTCCACACGTAGGACGTCCAGACCACCGCCGCCACCGCCCACCACCGGGAGACCGACCGAACCGGACGCTGCGCCATGACCCCAGTGTGGCCACTGCGACCGGCCGACGCGAAACCAGGGAGCCCGTCGACCGCCGAGGCGCGCGACCATGAGGGGCCCGACGACCGGAGCCAGCCGTCAGACCCCGACCCGCCGCCCGACCGACACCACGTGGCCCGCTGCACTCGGCCGCGGCGCGCTCCCGCCACGGCGGCCTCGCGGTCGCGGGTCTCGGCGTGTTCCTGGTGCCCTGGGCAACGGTGACCGGACGCGACCGCCACGGGCTGGACTTCGCCCAGGTGTGCCTGTCGCTGCCCCACATCGAGGCCACCACGGGGGCCCGGGCCATCGGGGCGGCGTGGTTCGCCCTCGCCGGGCTGTGGATCGCCGTGGCGGGACTCAGCTGGGTGGGACCTCCGGGACGGGCGGCGCGGATGGCGCTTCCCTGGACCGTGCTCGCCATGACCGCCATCGCCGGCGGCGCCTGGCTGGCGCTGCGCAACGCCGAGTTCGCGGATGTGCGGTGGGGGCCCGCGGTGACGGCGGCCGGCACGGTCGTGGCGTTGGTCGGCACGTTGCTGCGCTCCAACGAGGAGGCGGGGCAAGGCCGCTGACGGCACCTCGGCGACGCAGCCGTCCGGCGCGTCGGGGCCGGCCACCCTCCACCGGGGCGCCTGAGTAGGCTTCGCCCACCCACCGACGGGAGGTGGGTGAGCCCAGGGAGGCGGCCATGCGGTTCTGCACGTGGTGCAACGGCATCGTTCCCGATGAGGCCCGCGTCTGTGCCAGCTGCGGCCGGGCCCCGGCGCAGCAGGCCGCGCCGACCGGGCCACCCGAGTACCCGCCACCGGCCTACCCGCCACCCGCCGCGCCGACCGGGCCACCCGAGTACCCGCCACCGGCCTACCCGCCA
>JALOLF010000189.1 GCA_025456085.1 Acidimicrobiales bacterium | reverse complement strand
GACCGCCGAGGCGCTCCGTCGAGTCGACGAGCTCGCGGCGATGGGGCTGCTCACGGCGCGGGAGGCGGCCGAGAAGCGCGCCCTGCTGGCCCGTCGCGAGGTCTCGGGGGGCGGTTGAAGGCGGGAATGCGGCGCTCGTCGAGCGGGTTCCCGGCCCATGCGAACCCATCCCCGTGCCCTGTCCGGATTCCTGCTCGCCGCTGCTGTGCTGCTCGCCGCCTGTGGCGGGGAGCAGGCCACGACCGCTGCGTCCACCGACCCGTCGGACGGGGGGTCGGCCGCCGACGCCGACACCTCCGGTGCCGCCGCCTCGGACCCTGCTGGCCCGGACACCGCGGAGCCGTCCACGGCACCGTCGGAGGCCCCGGGGTCGGGCTCGGCCGGGTCGTTCACCGCTGCCACGCTCGGCGGCGGTGAGCTGGACTCGGCATCCCTGGCCGGCCGGGACGCGGTGCTTTGGTTCTGGGCACCCTGGTGCACGGTGTGCCGCGCTGAGGCCGACGACGTGGTCGCCGCAGCCTCGGCCCTCGACGGCAGGGTCGAGGTGATCGGCGTCGCGGGCCGCGGTGAGGTCTCCGAGATGGAGGGCTTCGTGGCCGACACGGACACCGGCGGGCTGACCCACGTCGTGGATGTGGACGGGTCGATCTGGACGTCGTACGAGGTGATCGCCCAGCCCGCCTTCGCCTTCCTCGACGACTCCGGTGACGTCGAGGTGTTCGTCGGCGCGCTGGGCGAGGACGCGCTGGTCGAGCGGATGACCGCCCTGGCCGAGGCCTGAGCGGTGCTCGAGGGCCCGTTCGCGCTGGCCCTGGCGGCCGGGATGGCGGCCACGGTGAACCCGTGCGGCTTCGCGCTCCTGCCCGCCTATCTCGCCGCCTTCGTCGGTGACGACCACCAGCCCGGCGTGGGGGCCGTGCCCCGGGCCTTCGCGGTGTCGGCGGCGCTGACCGCCGGGTTCGTCACGGTGTTCGGGCTGTTCGGTGCGGTCATCAGCCCGTTGGCGGTGTCGGTGGAGCGGTACCTGCCGTGGGCGACGATCGTGATCGGTGTCGCGCTCGTCGGGCTGGGCGTGTGGATGCTGGCCGGTCGTCAGCTCGTGTTGCGCGTCCCGAAGCTGGACCGGGGTGGTCGCGACGGGGGTCTGGTATCGATGTTCCTGTTCGGCGTGTCGTACGCGGTGGCGTCGTTGTCGTGCACGATCGGCCCGTTCCTGGCCGTCACGTCCTCGACCTTCCGTTCGGGGAGCGTCGCGTCGGGAGTCGGCGTGTTCGTCGCCTACGCGCTGGGTATGGGGGCGGTGGTCACCGCGCTGACCGTCGGGGTCGCCCTGGCCCGGGCCGGTCTGGCCGGTCGGCTGCGCGCCGCGTTGCCCTACGTCTCGCGGTTCTCCGGTGGGTTGCTGGTGCTCGCCGGCGGGTACGTCGCCTGGTACGGCTGGTTCGAGGTTCGCACCCTGTCGGGCGGCGACGGCTCGGACCCCGTCGTGGACCGGGCCGTGGCAGCACAGACCTGGCTGCAGGACACGGTCGTCCCCGATGACGCCGTGGGCGGCGTCGTGGTCATCGCGGCGGCACTGGCGATGGTCGCCGCCCTGGTCGGGTGGCAGCGTCGACGGGCGCGCCGCGTGCGACGGGCAGTGGCCGGAGCGGCCATGGTGGAGGGGTGACGCGGCCCGAGGACCCCACGCCCCCGAGCGGCTCCTCGGCTCCGCCGGAGTCGACGGGCGTGGTCGTGTACCGGCGGGGCGGGTGTGCGTTCTGCGCCGCGCTGCGGCGTCAGCTGCGTCGAGCGGGCCTCGAGACCGTCGAGCGAGACATCTGGGTCGACCCGGACGCAGCGGCGTTCGTGCGCCGCCACGCCGACGGCGCCGAGACGGTCCCGACCGTCGACGTCGCCGGCACCGTGCTGGTGAACCCGACCGGGCGCCAGGTCCTGGCCGCCGCAGCAGCGGCCGGCATCGAGGTACCGCCCCGACCGCATCGGTGGTGGCACCGCGGATCGGCGGTGTCGAGCTGACCGGGGGAGCAGCGGCACCCCTTCGACCTCGACGATGCGCCGGTTGACCCATCGGGTCGGTGGTCCGGTCAGGGGAGCACGTCGGTGTCGGGCGCGAACGCGGCCCACGCGAACCAGAACGTGTCGACGTGCTCCACCGGTTCGAGCCTGGTCCCGGCGAGGGGTCCGTCGACGGCGGTGCCGAACAGGTCCCAACGGCTGGCGGTCTGGCCGTCGACGAAGCCGTCGTCGACCCGGTCGAAGGTGAGCACCCGCCCGTCGTGGGTGGCGCGGAACACACCGGTGGCACCGACGTCGCGGCCCTCCACGATCTCGCCGGCGTCCAGGGCGGAGGCGGTGCCGGGCAGCGCCCAGACGACGGTCGGCTGCCCGTCGAGGTCGAAGGCGACGACCCCCTGGTCGAGGAGGGCGTCGAGGCGGATGGCGGTGGGGCCGGTGTCGAGGCCGGTGCCGACCACGCGGGTCTTGGCGGCGAGGCGGCCGTCCACCTCCCCGTCGAACAGGAACGGCGGGGTGTCGACGTCGTCGTAGCCGGGGTACGGGTTGGTGCCGTAGTCACGGTCGTGGCCGGTGTCGCGGGACAGCACCAGGCCGTCGGGGTGGGCGTCGCGCCAGTCCGCCCACGAGACGGTCGCCACCGGGTGGGTGTCGAGCTCGGTGCCGGTGAGCACGCCGGCGATGGCCCGGCCGGTGAAGTGGCTCCACAGCGACTCGGTCTGGCGGTCGTACATGACCAGTGCCGACCGGTACAGGGACCCCGACGTCCCGAACGACAGGACGCGTTCCCCGACGCGTCGATCGATCGCCACCGCGGTGTTGCACAGCGGGCAGTAGGTGACCGACACGGGCACCCCGGCGACGGTGTCGTTGACGATCTCGTGCCAGATCAGGACCTGGACCGGATAGGCGCGGGCCTCGCCGCCGATCTCCAGGGCGAGGACGGGTTCGTCGTCGGCGAGGAAGGAGACCTCGTCGGTGGGCAGGAATCGGGGCTCGTCGATCGGCGGGATCCCGTCGGGTGGCGGGCCACCCGAGATGATCTCGACGGGGTCGACCAGCGGCGTCGGCAGGCCGTCGGCGGTCGGGTTCTCGAGAGCGGACGGGACGTCTTCGCGGGGACCGGCCGGCCGCTGTGCCACCGTGACCGGGGCCGTCGTGGCCTCCGGTGACGTCTGCGACGAGCGGTCGAACGATCGGTCGGTCGAGCAGCCCACCAGGACCGCGAGGGTGACGGCGAGGCCGTGACGGATGCGCACGGGCACGGAACCCCCTGCCGCCTCCCCGGATTCCCCGAGCCCGCCGGACCGCTCGGCCGCCGTCAGGGCGTGGCGAGGCCGTCGGCGTCGAGCTCGCCCCGGGCGAGGCGTTCGCCGAAGGCGCGCAGGCGCGCCACCGGCTCCCCGGTCAGGCCTGCCGGTCCCCGCTGCAGCGATGCCTTGAGGGCCTCGTAGGTCTCGGCCTCGAGGCCACAGCGGCGGCAGTCCTCGAGGTGGGCGTGGACTTTCGCCGCGGCGGCTTCGTCGAGCTCGTCGTCGAGGTAGGACTGCAGGACCTGCCCGACCTGGTGGCAGGAGAGCGGCTTGTTGCGGCCGATGTGCCGTCCGAAGATCCTCATGCTCCCGCTCCTCCCTGCACACCCGCCGCGGCGAGTGCCTCGCGGATGCGCTTGCGGCCGCGGTGCAGCCGGCTCATCACCGTGCCCTGGGGGATCTCCAGCACCGCCGCGGCCTCGGCGTAGGACAGCCCCGCCAGGTCGACCAGGTCGATGACTGCCCGGAAGTCCTCCGGCAGGGCCAGGTAGGCGTCCTCGACGACGGCGTCGAAGCGGCGCTGCACGACGAGATCCTCCGGACCGGCCGCGGTGTCGGCCAGACGTCGGTCCGTGCCGTCGTCGGGGTCGTCGAGCAGACCCGGCCGGCGCCGGCGCACCCGGTTCACCTGTGCGTTGCGCAGGATCGTGAGCAGCCATGCCCTGGGGTGGCGGCCGTCGAAGCGCTCGATCGACCGGAATGCCCGCAGCATGGTGTCCTGCACCAGGTCCTCGGCGTCGGCGTCGTGTCGGGTCAGCGACCGGGCCACCCGGTACAGGACGTCGACCTCCGGCAGGACGTAACGAGCGAACGCCGCATGTGGGTCGCAGGATGTCGGCACGCTCGTCCCCTCCACCCCGTCGGAACCCGGGAACCGCCGTCACGATTCCCCGATCCCACGGGAATCCGAGCTGGCGGGACCGGGTTCCCGGCGCGTGCGCTGGATCCGCCACCCTCGTCGTGACCTCGACGCCTACCTCGACGACGAGCTCGACGGCCACCGGGCCGAACGGGTGGCGGTGCACCTCGCCCGCTGTCCGCGGTGCCGCCGGCGCGCCGCCGACACCTGCCGCATCCGTCGGTCGCTGCGCGCCATGCACGCGCGGACCTGACTGCCGACCGGTTCAGCCCCAGCGGGCGGTGAGGCAGTCGACGGCCACCTGGGCGACTGTGGCGGTCTCGAAGTCGTCGAGCCCCATGAGGGCGGCGCGACCGGCGAGGCCGTGGGAGAACATGCCCACCCGGGTGACGCGGTCCAGCGCCCACGTGGGCAGGTCGCCGCACGGGGAGACGGTGGCGGCGACGGCCCGTGGGCCGCGTGCGGCCAGGCGGCTCAGCGAGGCCAGGACGTGGGCGGTGTCGCCGAGGCGCTCCAGTTCGTGGACCAGCACCACCGCCGGGTCGGTCGTGTCCACCACGTGCGCCAGCGCGTCGAGCGTCGACGCCTCGCTCAGGTGCAGGTCGCGGGCAGCCAGGCCGGGCACCTCGCGGGCGATGGCGTCCCAGTCCGCCTGCGACAGCATCCCCGAGGCCACACATGCCGCCGGCACGCCTGACGCACCCGCCAGCAGCCACGTCGTCGCCTCGCGGACGCTCGGCACGTCCACCAGCACCGGGTGATCGACGTGGCGGGCGATGGAGCACAGCAGCGCTCGGGCCTGAGCGGCCTGGTCGGCCTCGATGACGGTGACCCACCCCACGTGCAGCCCGCCCCCGCACACCCGGTCGAACTCCGCCACGCCCGTGCGCAGCGGCCAGGGATCCGGCGGGTGCTCGGTGCCGCCGGTGTCGTAGCGCTGCTCGAGGTCGTCGAGCAGCCGATGCAGGGCGTCGGTGATGGGCAGGGACCGTTCCGGCCGCCAGCCGTGCGCTCCCCCGGGGTCCCGTCTCCTCGTCATCGAACGTTCGTTCTAGCGCTTCGGGGCGGGTGGCGCACGTCGACTGCAGTGGTGCGTGACGCGCCGGCTGGCTCGTCGCGGTGCGCGCGATGGCCGGGCAGTCGACCAAGGGGACGTCCCGGCGCGTCTGTGTGACGAATTTCACCTAAAGGTCTTGACAGTCGGGACCGAATGAGGTCCTCTTATCGGAGGAGCGCCGTCCGCTCGGCGTGGATCAGGTCACGTGTGGTGACCAGCGGACGGGACCTTCAGCAAGCTTCGGGCGTGTCGCGGCGCGCTCGACGCCAGACCCAAGGGGAACAGATGTCCATTCGTCGGCTGCTCGTCGTCGTCGCCATCCTGGTGGCGTCCTTCGCCGCCATCGTCCCGGGCTCGGCCATCCAGGCCCAGGCCGCCACGAAGGACCCGGTCGTCATCGTCCCGGGCTTCACGACGGGCCCGATCATCGAGGTGGGCTACTACCCGCTGCGTGACCGCCTGCGCGCCGCCGGCTACGACGTCACCCTCATCAGCTACCCCGACTACGGGCTGGGTGACATCTCCGCCAACGCGCAGCGCCTGTCCAACACCGTGAACGCGGTGCGGACCCGCACCGGTGCCGCCAAGGTCGACCTCGTGGCGCACTCGATGGGCGGCCTGGTGAGCCGTGACTACGTGAAGAACCTGGGCGGCTCGGCCAAGGTCGACTCGCTGATCATGATGGGGACCCCGAACTACGGCACCAGCCTGGCCGTGATCGCCAAGTTCCTCACCTTCGGGTCCTGCGTCGGCATCACCGCCTGCAACCAGATGGCCGTGGGGTCGAGCTACCTGACGTCGCTCAACGCCGGCGACGACACCATCGGGTCGGTGCGCTACACCTCGATCGCCACCAAGATCGACGAGGTGGTGTTCCCGTACCGCACGTCGTTCCTGGCCAACGACGGCAACATCGCCAACATCGCCGTGCAGGACCAGTGCTGGGCGCGCCTGCCCGGTCATCTGGGCCTGATCATCGACGGCGCGGTGGCCGACGGCGTGCAGGATGCCCTGCGAGGCGAGTCCGTCCGCATGAACTGCTGGGCGCTGTAGCTCGAGCACTGCGCCGCCGGCCGTCCGCGGTCGAGCGAGCCCGACGCCGACGCCACCCGTCTCCGGGCTCATCCCGGGGCGGGTGGTTCGGCGTGTGGCTGTCGGATTCCGACCGTGGGCCGCGGTTGCGGGCTGCGGGGCGGGTGGTTCGGCGTGTGGCTGTCGGATTCCGA